>DASYUC010000049.1:0-54254 GCA_036001645.1 Candidatus Limnocylindria bacterium | reverse complement strand
CGGCGATGGCACGACCCTCGCGCAGATGCGCCTCGACCAGATAGCGGCCGACGTCCATCCGGAGACCCCCTCACCGTGGTGTCTCCTATGTCCTGACACATCCCGCGCGGTACTGTCGCCGATGTCCTGAACTCACACACCCTCAGCTCCACTGAAGGAATCACCCGCAATGTGCAGCAGGCGGCGGTTCGGTTCGACACACGAGTCAGAACAATCAAGCGCGCACAAAAGTCAACGAGGGGCGGGGGCTGACCCTTCGCTCCCTACCTTCGTCGGCCTGTTCACAGCTGGTAGGCGTGATCCCGACGCTAATCACAAGAGACGCATACGCGAAGATGGCAGCGCAGGGATGTTGTCGAAGCCGTCACCTCCCCATTCGGGCGGACGCGCACACGCGAACTTAAGGCAGCGCTCTTGGGGGATGGCGACTTCGCCAATCATTTCCTACCGCGTCAGGTGATGTCCGCCAGACAAGGTTTCATCGGCAAACTGCACTGGATCGTTGACCTCAACGACGGGTTCGCCGTCGGCTACGAGGCGGTAGACCACCTCGTCTGGGCCTACCTCTTCGGGCCGCTCTCCCGCGGCTGGCAGCGGCGGCGTTACCCCAGCGAGGCACTGACGCTCTGGAACTCGCGCAGCGATAGCCCGCTGGCAACGAGCGTCTTTGCGAGCTCTATGCCGACGTACCGGTAATGCCACGGCTCGTACCCGTAGCAGGTGACCCCTGTCTGTCCCTTCGGATAGCTCATGACGAATCCGAAGTCGGCGGCGTGCGACGCGAGCCACGACCCGGTCGGCGTCTTTGCCCAGTCCGCGTACTCCCACGGTGCGGCGGTGCCGTCGCCGAAGTCGATCGCGGTTCCGAGTTGATGCTCCGAATGGCCCGGGCGCGCGCTCGTTCGGAGCGCCTGATCATAGCCACCGACGCGCGACCAGTAGTCGAACGTCTGTGCCTGCTGCTCATACGAGCGATATGCCGACACCACGACGAGGCGCTGCCCTGCCGCGAGCGCCGCGGCCCGAAGGCGCGCGAGGTCCTCGTATGCGAGCGCGCGGATCAAAAGCCGCGCGTCGTCCGCCGGCTTTCCACTCGTCGCGCTCACCAGGTCCGGAGGGACATAGTCAGCGGGAAGCCGGTACGTCCAATCGAGATAGGTCCGGACGTGATCGTCGAAGCTCGTATTCGGCGTCAGGACGTCGGCGACACGGCAGTAGCTCGGGTTCGCGGGCGTTGGCTCCGGCGTCGGGACCGGCTCGGGGCTGGGCGCCGCCGGCCTCGCGGTCGGGTCCGGGCTCGGCTCGACGGTCGGCGCGGCCGGCAGCGACGCGGATGCGACCGGGGTCTGGGTGACTGACGGGGTCGCGCTCGGCGCCGCTGTCGCGGTGGCCGCCGGCGACGGCGCCGCGGCGGCGGCGACACATCCGGTGAGCGACGCTGCCGCCAGGACGGCCGCCGTGAGTCGGGTGAGCGTCGTGAGTGCCATGGGGAGAGCGTGTTCGGCGCAGCCGGCTTGGTCAGCCTCATGTGTTGGCCGGTGTGTCTCCTATGAGACAGCTACAGGGGAGAATTGCCGCGTGGAAGGGACGCGAGTAACCGGCGCTCCCCGTCGCGGTCTGCCCCGTACGCGTGAGGAGTACCGCGCGCTGGTCGACGCTGCGGTCGCGCGCAGTGCCCTGGCCCGACTGCCGGCGCCTGCGCTGCGCCGGCTCGTCGAGCGGGGCATACGACTCGACGCGAAGGCGCGCACGACGATCTACCGCGAAGGCGATGCGCCGATGGTCGTGCTCGTCGTCCACGGCACGCTGCGCATCTATGCGACGGCCGAGGATGGACGCGAATTCACGTTGTTCTGGGCGCATCCCGGCGACTGGCTGGGCCACATTCTCGTCGTCGGCGGCCCAACCGACGTCAGCGCTCAGGCCGTGTCGGACGCGGCGCTGCACGTCGTCCCAGCGGAGCTCCTCGAGTCGCTCGCCCGCACCGATACGGCTGTCGCATGGGAGCTGCTACGCGCCACGTCATTCCGTGTCCGGCAGCTCGTCGGGTCCGTTCGCATGCTGGTGTTCATGGACCTGCGGCAGCGCATGTCACACCAGCTGGTCGAACTCGCGTTCCGTCAGCCGGCAGGCTCCGCCCTCGTGGCCGAGGTCAGCCAGCAGGATCTCGCCGACCTCGTCGGCTCGCCGCGCACGTCGATCGCGCGGATCCTCGCCGACCTGCGCGAGGAGGGCATCGTTCGGACGGTCCCGCGCGGCATCCAGATTCTGCGCCCGGAGCGACTCGTCCCGAATCGCGTGGCAACGGCCACCGGCTAGCACGACGCGTCGCGCAGTTAACAGAGCGGCCACGCTCGACGGTGTCACATATGCGACAGCTCGCCACTCACATGTGGCTGAGCGTCGTACGTCGACATCCGACCCTATCATCGTGTTCTCCCCACGTGTCGGGACCTGTCGACTGTTGCTCGCGCAAGCACGGTCAGGGCTTCTACGCGCGCTTTGTCGGGAGGCGAGCGAGTCTGCCGCGCTCCGCCGAGCCGCCGCGATCGCTGCTTCGGCCACGCCTCTCGTCGATCCCCTGCAGCGCATCCTCGAGGTCGCGCTGCCGGTGTTGCCGGCGGACCACGTCGTGCTGTTACACGCGTCCACCGACCGGACGGAATCCGTCATCCTGGCCGCTGCCGGGACGGCAGACGTCTGGCGGTGGCTGCGGGCTCCGCTCAAGCCTGGCCTCGCGGCTCGCGCGATCGAGACGGGCGAGCCGCAGTTCGTCTCCGACGTGATCGGCGACGGGGCGAGGTCCGCCGGATCGTCGATGCGCTCCGTGCTCGTCGTGCCTGTGATCCTGCGCAGCACGGTGTTCGGGGTGCTCGAGATCACCGACGAGCATGGCCGGTTGACGCGGCGCCACGTGACGCTGCTCCGGGCGTTCGCCGATCAATGCGCCATCGCGATCGACAACCTTCGCAGTGATAAGAGTGCTAGGACCTAGCCTGGCCGCGCCTCACACCGCTGAGCGGATCGCGACGATAACGAGTCGGATCGCGCCGAACGTTTGCCACGGCTCGGCGAAACATCTTCACTCCGCGTGAGCTCTCGCGCACCAGATCGGGCGTGTGGTTGTATGCCGATAAGCCGATCTCCCTTCGTTCCCCCGTCGATCGATGCAAGGCGCGCCGCGGCCACTGCCCCCAGCATCGTCTCGGAAGGATCGATCACTTGATTCACCGCGACAGCACAGCTGGGCAACCACCCTCTTCTTCAATTCGCCAATGTTTTCGCGTAATCCGTCAGGCTCCACCGAAGGCCCGTCACTGCGTGCGATTCCGAATGTCCGCTTCTTCGTGTTGGTCGCTTGCTCCTGCCCAGGGCCGCTGACTTCGGGGGCGCGACTGCCCAGGCAGACCCCATCGCGCGTGCGACCCTCCTTTCGTCCCGAGGACATCTCGCCGAGCTCGCGGTAGAGCACCAGTACGAGGAAGGACAGCAGCACCACGAGGATCCACAGCGCAACGAAACTGGCAAGGAACACTGGGCCCATAGGGCCTCCTTCATCTGCGCTCGTCGAGCGTGGCCGCGGATTGAGTGGACTTCGTGAGCGACTCGCCGACAGCTACGCGTAGGCCGCGGTCAAATGGCGATAGCGACCGGTCGGCTCAGGTGTGCCGCCAGGCGAGGAGCCCCGGGACGCCTACGAGGGGCATCACGGAGGAGACGGCTCGGCTGTTCCGGTGCTGCGAATCATTGACATCAGATGTCAGAATTGATAGCATCACGCATCATGCCAAGAACCACACTGAACCTCGACGCATCCGTCCTACGTGAGGTGAAGCGCCGGGCCAAGGAGCAGGGCAAGAGCGTTGGCGACGTCATCTCCGAGATCGTTGGCCCAGCCCTCGCGCAGAGGAACCGGACGGTGGGCCACCCCGAGCTTCGTTGGCGGACAGCGCGCATGGGACCGGCAAAGATCGATTTGGAAGACAAGGAGGCCGTCCGGCAGGCCCTCGGAGATCGGTGAGTGCGACGATCGACGTCAACATCCTGCTCTACGCCTCCGACGAGTCGAGCTCGTTCCATGCGAAAGCTGCAGAACTGCTCGACCGGCTCGCGCGAGGACCGGATCTTCTCTATCTCTTCTGGCCAGTTCTGATGGGCTATCTGCGGATGTCGACCCACCCGGCGCTCTTCCCCCGGCCGCTGTCCGTTGACATAGCGACCGTGAACGTAGGGCAGCTGTTGGGGCTCCCACACGCCCGCGCCGTGGGTGAAGGTGATGACTTCTGGCAGGCGTACGGCGCGGTAACTGCCGGCGTCGTGGTGAGGGGAAATCTGGTCTCGGACGCACATCTCGTGGCGCTGATGCGAGAGAACGGCGTCGGCACGTTGTGGAGCCACGATCGCGACTTTCGGAAGTTCGAGGCAGTGCGAGTCCGAGACCCCTTCGCGTAGGACAGATGGCTCCGGCCTGACGACAAAGCCGTCATAGGATGCCGCCACGGCCGTGGCCAGGAATGGCAGTGGCCACGGCAGCGTGGCAGTGCGGTGTGTAGCGGTTTTGATGTCGCGCGGGCGCTTTTCGAGGTGACCATGCCCGGTAGCCTGAGACGATGAGCGCACGTCTCGGGTTGTCGACGGGACTGGGGCTTTGCAGATTCTGTTTGCGCGAAGATGTCGCGCTCACGCGCGAGCACGTTTTCGCCCGCTGGCTGGTAGAACGGCTGCGTGCATGGCGTGTGACACATGGCGCGCACAGTCCTGCCAACACTGTGGCGGATACACGGATCGCCCGTCTCGTCACGAACGTTTGTGGAGTGTGCAATGCCGGCTGGATGAGCGGGCTGGAGGTCAGCTTTCGTCAGGCCGTCTTCGCTCGGTCGCGCCCCGAGCGCCTGGCCGAGCCGACCCGACGAACTCTCAGTCGATGGTTCACCAAGACGGCGATATTGGTGGCTCACGCGGGAGGGCAGGAACTTGTGCCCCAGGACCGCTGGCCGGAACTCACGGACGCGATGCCCGGGGGGATCCGCGTCGGTCTCGCACGTCTCCGTCGCCCACGGCAGCCCTTGGATCTCGCAGTCGAGTACTCGGCCGGCGCGGACGATCGGGCAGCGCAGCTTACGAGCGTGGCCATTCAAGCTGACGACCTCGTCGCCATCGTCACACGAAGGTCGTCCCTGGCGCCGGCAACCACTCTCTGGCCGATCCGCTCGCACGTCCTGCGGTGGACGACACTTCCGGTCGTCAACCGACTGTCCGATCTGACGGACGGCTAGTCCGCTGGAACGGTTGCGCTCGCTGCGAGTACGCGGACGCGGGTCGATAGACTCACACCTTTCAGCTCGAGCTGGCGTCGCTCGGCAGGCGTCTTCATGCCAGCAGCCTCATAGACCGCGTCGCTCGCCATCAACTCACCCGCCGCGGCGGCGGACGCCAGCCGGGCCGCGAGCGTGACCTCCTCGCCCAACGCGGTGAACTCGAGGATGTCCGTCCCCACGGTACCCACGTAAGCCCGACCAGTGTGGACGCCAATGCCGACGGGGACCCACGGCTGCGAGCCCGGCATGTGGCCTGTCGCCGTGAGAAGCTCGAGGCCCGCGCGCACGGCGACTCGCGCGTGGTTTGACCCAGCGAAGCCAGGGATGAAATAGCCAACGATCTGATCACCCATGAAACGCTCGACGAGAGCGTCACGCCGGATAAGGATCTCCACGCCGGTGGAATAGAAGCGGTCCATGACCTTGGCGAAATTCGCGGGACCGAGGCGCTCGGCGAGTGGCGTGGAGCCGCGGATGTCCGCAAACATAATTCGGGTTCTTTGCAAAACGCTCCTTGCCGAGGAGCCCGAAGATGGTCTTGAAAGGACCTTCGAAGGGCGTTTGGCACGTCTTGCAGCGCGGAGATCGAGGGATCCGAGCGGAGAGGCGTCGCATGCGTCGCCAAATTCGAACCGTCGGATGCGTGCCCTCGAGGAACGCCCGCCAGTCTTCGACCCCGGACGCCGGTGGTTGGGCGCGGGTCACCCGCACAGACTACGGCGCACGTCTGCGCGCCAACTCAGCGCGCCGAACGACGCCATAATCCGGCCTCGTGAGCTTCTTTTCGAGCAATGACCCTGAGCGGCAGGCGAACATAGCCTTCATCCTCATCTTCCTCGGCATCATCTTCGTCGGCGGCCTGACGATCTGGCTGTTCTACGGCGCCAGCTTCTAGCCCGCCGACCGCGCGCGAAGCAGTAAGGGGGCAAGCCATGGCCACCACACATCTGAAGAACTACATCGACGGCCGCTGGGTGGATTCGTCCTCGGGCGACACGTTCGAGGACACCGATCCGGCGAACGGCGACATCATCGCGACGGCCACGAAATCGACGACCGCCGATGTCGACAAGGCTGTCGACGCCGCACGTCGCGCGTACGACGGATGGCGCCTCTTCCCCGCCCCAAAGCGAGGCGAGATCCTCTACCGGGCCGCCGAGATCATGCTGCGCCGCAAGGACGACCTCGCGCGCGAGATGACGCTCGAGATGGGCAAGGTGCTCGCGGAATCCAAGGGTGATGTCCAAGAGGGCATCGACATGACCTATTACATCGCCGGCGAGGGCCGCCGGCAGTTCGGCGACGTCGTTCCGGCCGAGCTGCCCAACAAGTGGGCGATGAGCATGCGGCACCCGCACGGCGTCATCGCCGCCATCACGCCGTGGAACTTCCCGTTCGCGATCCCGACCTGGAAGATCATGCCCGCGCTCATCCTCGGGAACACCGTCGTCTTCAAGCCGGCGTCGTACACGCCGATGCTCGCGGTGCGGCTCGTCGAGATCCTCGCGGAGGCCGGCCTCCCCAAGGGAGTGCTCAACCTCGTGCTCGGCCCCGGCGGCGCGCTGGGCGATCACCTGGTGCAGCATCCGAGCGTCGACCTCATCTCGTTCACCGGATCGAGCGACACCGGCGCGCACATCAGCGAGATCGCCGGACGGCTCCTGAAGCGCGTCTCGGCCGAGCTTGGCGGAAAGAACGCGATCGTGGTGCTCGATGACGCTGACGTCGACCTCGCGCTCGACGGCATCGTGTGGTCCGCGTTCGGCACGTCGGGTCAGCGCTGCACGGCAGCGTCGCGGGTCATCGCGCACCACGGGGTCGCGAACGATCTCATCGACAAGCTCGTCGGCCGCGCGAAGAAGCTGAGGCTCGGTCACGGCCTCGAATCGACGACCGACGTGGGACCGGTCGTGTCGAAGGCGGCGCAGGACAAGGTCGCGAGCTACATGCCGATCGCGGAGAAGGAAGGCGCGACGATCGCCGCGGGCGGTCGCGTGCCGACCGAAGGCGCGCTGGGTCGCGGATTCTTCCACGAGCCGACAGTGCTCGTGGACGTGAAGCCGAACATGCGCGTCGCACAGGAGGAGATCTTCGGGCCGGTGACGTCGGTCATCGAGGTGAAGAGCGTCGACGAGGCGATCAAGGTGCTCAACAACACGAAGTACGGCCTCTCCTCATCCGTCTACACACGCAACATCAACAACGCCTTCCGCTTCATGCGCGATGCGGAGACGGGGATCGTGTACGTGAACGCCGGCACCATCGGCGCCGAGATCCAGCTGCCGTTCGGCGGCATGAAGTCGACCGGCAACGGGCATCGCGAGGCCGGCCGTGCCGCGCTCGACGTCTACTCCGAGTGGAAGTCGATCTACGTCGACTACTCCGGCAAGCTCCAGCGCGCGCAGATGGACGCCGATGGAGGCAAGGCGCCCTAGCCTAGCCCGCAAGGGGGAGCGTGAAGCGCATCTCGGTGCCCTGACCCGGCGCGCTCGTCGCCTCGATCTCGCCGCCGTGGGCGACGACGAGGCTCTTGACGATCGCCAGCCCGAGGCCGGCACCCCGCGACTCCTCCGACTTGTAGAAGCGGTCGAACACGTGCGGTAGCAGATCCGCCGCGATGCCCGGTCCGGTGTCGCGCACGACCACACGCACCCGTCCATCCGCAGCCATTGCGTTGACGCGGACGGTCCCGCCGCGCGGGGTGAAGCGCAGCGCGTTGGACAGCAGGTTCGCGAGCACCTCGCGTATCCGCACCGGATCGACCTCGGCCTGCGGTAGCGCGCCGTCGATCGCAGTGACGAGCGTGATGCCCGCGGCATCGGCCTGGGTTCGGAACGATGCGACAGAATCCGCCAGGAGATCCGCGATGTCCGTCGGCTCGCGATGGAGCGTCAGGGCGCCAGCCTCGGCGAGCGAGAGGGTGCGCAGGTCATCGATGAGCCGTGACAGCACGCGCGTTTCGTCGAGGATCGGCTCGAGGTGCTCGGCGTCCGCGGGATACATGCCGTCCAGGAGCGCCTCGAGGTTGCCCTGCATGATCGTCAGTGGAGTCCGAAGCTCGTGCGTGACGTCGGCGAGGAGGCGTCTGCGCTGCTCCTCGCTCGTCTCGAGGCGCGCGCTCATCGCGTTGAATGCCCGCGCCAGGGACCGCAGCTCCCGCGGCCCGCGCGGCCGCACGCGTGCGCCGTAGTCCCCTGCCTCGATGCTCTCGGCCGCGTCGATCAAGTCACCGAGAGGGACCACGAGTCGTCGGATGCCGCGCGCGACGGCGAAGGCGACGAAGATCACGCCGAATATCGCGAACGGCACGAGGGCGGCGAATCCGCCACCCGACCTGGCGGAGTCGACCACGCTGAGGAGGACCGAGACGAAGGCCGCGACCACGAAGGCAAAGACGAAGAACGCGACGAACGCGGCGACCGCCGCGCGTCGCACGAACCGTCCGCGCATGGCGCGCCACCGTGCGGGCGGCCCGGTCGGCGGCCACGTCTCGCCCTCGGGCCACCACCGTGGCCGCTGGCCCGCGGTCCAACCGGCCCTCCCCCACTGGTGTCGGCCTCCCTCGGGCGGCACCACTAGGTCTCCTGGTCGGCGAAGCGGTAGCCGACACCGTAGACCGTGAGCAGGTAGCGCGGCTCGCGCGGGTCGGGCTCGAGCTTGCGGCGGATGTTCTTCACATGCGCGTCGATGGCGCGTTCGTACGACTCGAACGCGACGCCGTGGACCGCGTCGAGCAGCTGCGAGCGCGTGAAGATGCGGCCGGGCGTTCGCGCGAGCGCGAGGAGGAGCTGGAACTCCGTCGGGGTGAGCTCCACGGGTCGGTCGCCGACGCGTACGCGCATCCGCGGAACATCGAGCGTGACCTCCCCCGCGCGCACGAGGTCGCCGGCATCGGGCGGACGCTCCGTGCGCCGCAGCACCGCGCGGATGCGCGCGACGAGCTCCTTCGGGCTGAACGGCTTGGTCACGTAATCGTCCGCGCCGATCTCGAGGCCCGCGATCTTGTCGGCCTCATCGCCGCGGCCGGTGAGCATCACGATCGGCACGGTGGAGTCGCGGCGCAGCGTGCGCGCGACGTCGAGGCCATCGAGTTCCGGCAGTCCCAGATCGAGCACGACGAGATCAGGCCGTGACGCACGCGCGGTCGCGAGCGCCGCCTTTCCGTCGGAGGCGCTCACGACCGCGAATCCCGCGTGCTCCAGATAGTCCCGCGCGAGCTGGACGATCTTCGGCTCGTCATCGACGACGAGGACCGTCTTCATGCCGGCGATGCTAGGTGCTGGTCGAGGATGGTCGGTCGCCGCTCGGCTTTTCGCCGTGCAGCTCGCGGTGCAGCTCCTCGATCCGCTGCCGGCCATTGCCCCAACCGCGGCCGCCGTATCCGCCGCGACCGCCCCACCACGCCGCGCGCAGCGCGCCGAAGATGAGGAAGATGAACAGGAGCGGGAACAGGAGACCGAGGAAACCGAAGCCGAAGCCCCAGTGCGGGTAGCCGTAGTACGCGACCGGCGCCGCGCCGGCGGGGATCGTGGTGGCGAGCCCCTGTGACAGACCGAGCTGGTACGCGAAGACGCCGACGATCAACGCGGTGACCGTGAAGGCGATGACCCTGAGACCGTTCATGTGTGACCCCTTTCGTTTGCTTGTCTTCCGAGAAGGGTCGCGCCGGGATGTGAAGGGGTGATGAAGAGGACGCGGAGGCCTAGGGCAGTTTGCGGCAGACTCGCGCCGTGACCGAAGAGATCGCACTCGGCGGCAATTTCTCGGCCGCCGTGCGCGTCGGTGACACGGTTCGTCGACGGGCCGGACCGTGGACTCCCGCCGTGCACGCCCTGCTGCGGCACCTCGAGGCGGTCGGCTTCGAGGGGTCGCCGCGCGTGGTGGGAATCGACGAGCAAGGTCGCGAGGTGCTGGCGTTCATCGAGGGCGACGGACCACAGGGTTGGCCAGACCCGATGCCCGAGTATGTCTGGCGCGACGCGAATCTCATCGCGTCGGCCCGGCTGCTGCGCCGATACCACGACGCGCAGGCTGGCTTCACGCCACCCGCGCCGGCGTTCTGGCGATGGCCGAGCGACGCCGCAGAGGTCATCTGCCACAACGATGTCGCGCCGTTCAACTCCGTCTTCCGCGACGGGCAGCTCTTCGCGATGGTCGATTTCGACAGCGCGGGACCGGGGCGCCGCCTCTGGGACGTCGCAATGGGGATCTGGCGCTGGGTGCCGGTCTACAAAGACTCAGGCCCGGCGGTGCGCGATCGCCCGGCGCGCGTCCGCCTGTTCTGCGACGCCTACGGTCTCGGCCCCGAGCGGAGAGACGTCATCGACGCGCTCCTGGAGCGCCAGAGGGCCGGGAGAGAGTACGCCCGCGGCGAGGTGGCACGCGGCGATCCGGGCTTCACGAAGATCTGGAGCTGGTTCCCCAACGACTCGTACTTGCTCGATGCCATCGCCTATGTCGAGGCGCATCGCGACGAGCTCTCGCGGGACCTCTAGCGCAGCGTCGCGTCGAGCCAGCGCGCGACCTGGTCGACGGCCTGCGACTCCTTGGCCCCGAAGTCGTGACCCGCGCCCTCGATCACCGCGAGGTCGATGAGCGGATTGACAAGAGCGATGCGCTGCAGCACGGCGAGCGGCCCCAGCTCGTCGTGCTGCCCCTGCACGACCAGCGTCGGGCACCGCATGCCCCGCAGCGCGTCCTCATCCGCGGGACGCGGGCGGTCCGGCGGCGAGATCGGATGCCCGAGGATCGCGAGCGCGTCGGGTGGCTCGGTCGCCGCGAGGAAGGCGCACATCCGACCGCCGAAGCTGCGACCGACCAGCGCGACCTTCTCGTGTTCCGCCCGTAGGACGTCGCGCGCCGCGCGAAGATCGTCGAGCTCGGATGCGTACTCGCGGCTTGGACGCTTCCCGCGCGTGCGGAATGTGATGGCGCTGCTCGCGATGTCGAATGGCTTCAGCGCGCGTGCGAGTGCGCGCAGGATCCTCTGCTCCGCGGTGCCGCCGTATCCGGGCGCGAGGACCGCGGCGCGCTTCAACGCGATTTCGCGCGGATCTTCGGCAGCTTCTGGGCCAGGTCGTGCGCCGGCGCGAGCAGGTCTCCGACCGACGCGAGCCGCGCCGACATGTTCGCCATCGTGAAGGCGTCGGGTCGGCCGAGCGCGCCGATCTCCTCCCAGCGCAGCGGCGCCGACACGGGCGCCCGCCGGATCGGGCGGACGCTGTACGGCCCGGCGGTCGTCTTGCCACCGACGTTCTGCAGGAAGTCGATGTAGATCCCGCGGCGGCGATCCTTCACCACCTCGACGGTGATGAGCTTCGGCGCGCGCTCACGCGCCGCCTTTCCGAGCTCGAGCACGAAGTTGCGCGACTCCTCGAACGTGTACTTGCGGGCGATCGGCACCCAGACGTGTATGCCGCGCGAGCCCGTCGTCTTTGGAAATCCCTGGAGGTCCATCCCGTCGAGCAGCTCGTGAACGATGTGTGCGGCCTCTTTCACGTCGTCCCACGTGGCGCCAGTCTGTGGGTCGAGATCGATGATCGCGATATCCGGATGATCCGGGTCATCGACGCGAGACAGCCAGGGGTGGATCTCGATCGCGGTGTAGTTGGCGAGCCAGACGAGCGTCGCGAGATCGTTGCCAAGGACGTAATCGATGCCGCCCTCACGTCCGGCCGTCTTGTCGACCCAGGTCTGGATCCACTTCGGTGTGAACTCCGGTTTGTCCTTCTGATAGAAGAAGGGGCCCGCGATCCCATCGGGCATCACCTTCATCGTCAGGGGGCGGTCCCTGATCGCCGGAAGGAGATACGGCGAGACCTCGGTGTAGTAGCGGATGAGGTCGGCCTTCGTGTAGCCGTCCTCCGGGAAGAGGACCTTCTCGAGGTTCGTGAGCCGCAGGTCGTGACCATCGATGTGCAGGATCGAAGGCACCCGCGCCTTGGGCGCGCTCTCCGCCGCGCCATTCCCGCTCTGGGAGGCGCGAGCGGCCTCGCGCAGCGCGCTCTTCGTCGACTCGCGGCGCTCCTCGCCGGTGCATTCCTCCGGGCTGACATCGGCGCGCAGCCCGCGGTAGCTCGGATGGCGCAGCGTGCCCTCGCGCGTCATCTCCGCGTACTGCACCTCGCATACGAGCTCGGGAAGGCACCAGTGCGCCGGCGCGTTCACCCGCGGCTCCGTCGCGAATGGCAGCGTGGGTGACTCGCGTTCCTTCAGCGTCGCGAGGAGCTCTTTGAGCGTGCGCTCGTCGAAACCCGAGCCGACATGGCCGACGGGGATGAGCTTGCCATCGCGGTAGATGCCCAGGAGCAGCGCGCCGAGCGCCTTCGATCGGCCACCTTCGCCCTCGGTCCAGCCGCCGACGACGCACTCCATCGTGCGGAAGGCCTTGACCTTCACCCAGGCGGCGGAGCGTCCCCGCGCGTACAGCGAGTCGAGGCGCTTCGCGATGATCCCCTCGATGCCCTGCTCCTTCGCGGCCTCGAAGAGCGCGACGCCGGTGCCGACGAACTGCTCCGAGCGTCGTATCGCGCCCATCGGGGTCAAGACCTCATCGAGCCGGCGCTGCCGCTCGCGGAGCGGCTTCCGCCCCAGGTCCTCGCCGTCGAGCCAGAGCAGATCGAAGACCTGGTAGATCACGGGCGTCGTGCGACGGAGCTTGCGGACCGCCGATTCGTCGCGCACGTGCATGCGGGGCTGGAGCCGCTGGAACGAGGGGGCGCCGCGCTCGTCGAGCGCGACGACCTCGCCGTCGAAGATCGCCTGGTACCCACCGGTGTTCGCCTCGGCGATCTGATGCGCCTCCGGGTACTGCGACGTGCAGTCGAGCAGATTGCGCGTCTGCAGCCGCACGACGCCGCCGTCGACGAACGCGAGCGTGCGCACGCCGTCCCACTTGGGTTCGAAGGCGAAGTCCGGAGAGTCGAACGGCTCGTCCGCGGTGATCGCGAGCATCGGCTCGATCCTCGCGTCGAGTGGATGGTCCTTCACCACCGGGCCGTGCTTGATCATCAGCCAGTCGCGCCCCTCATTCTGCTTCGTCTTCACCAGGACCCACTCGCCCTCGAGACGCTTGCCGTGGAACGCGACCTTGTACTCGTTCTCGCTGTCCTTCAGCAGGTCGTACGTGCCCTGGTCCCAGATCGTCATCGTGCCCGCGCCGTAGCCGTCGGGGATGACGCCGGAGAAATCGAGGTACTCGATCGGGTGGTCTTCGGTGTGAACGGCGAGCCGGCGTTTGCCGCCCTCGAGTGGTGGGCCCTGCGGCACGGCCCACGACGCGAGGATGCCGCGCATCTCCAGGCGCACGTCCCAATGCAGACGCGTCGCGTGATGCCGGTGGACGACATAGCGGCGGGTAGGCTCCGCCTTCGGGCGCTGGCCTTTCGGCTCGGGCGTCCGCTTGAAGTCGCGTTTGCGCTGGTATTCCTCGAGGCTCACGCTTACGGCTCCAGCCAATTCTCGTGGAGGTGCCATGGTGCCGTCGGCGTTCGCCTCGCTCGTCGATTCGTTCCTGAAAGAGGAGTACGAGGATTCCCCGACCCTCGCGTCCAGCCTGGGCCTCACCGAGTACGACGAGCGCCTCGACGACACCAGCGCAGCGGCCTACGAGCGCCGCCGCGCGTCCGACCTCGAATGGCTGGGGAAGTTCCGCGCCGTCGCGGATGACGGTCTGGCGCCGGCGGAGCGGATCGATCGGGACCTCCTCATCTCCGTCCTGCGCGGCCGCGAGCTCTATCAGCCGCTCGAGATGTGGAAGCGCCAACCGAACTACTACCTGAACCCAGGACTGAACGGCGTCTTCACGCTATTCCTGCATCGCCTGAGGCCCGAGGGCGAGCTCGTGTTCGCGGCGCGGGCGCGGCTCGAGCAGGTGCCGAAATCCATCGAGGACGGGATCGCCAATCTCGACCCGGCTCTCGTCCCGCCGATCTACGCCGAAAGGGCGATCGGACAGGCCAAAGCCGCAGCGCGCTACGCCCGCGAGCTGGTGCCCAACGAGGTCGGCGGCGCCCAGGCTCACCCGCGGCTGGCCGCGGCGGGCGACATCGCGGCGAAGGCGTTCGAGCGCTTCGCCGCTTTTCTCGAGGACCTGCGGCGCAAAACGTCCGGCAACTACGCGATCGGCGAGGAGCTCTACAGCGCGCTGCTGCGCGAGAAGGAGCTCCTGCCGTTCGGCGCCGCGGAGCTGCGCGAACGTGGTCGCGAGCAGTACGCGCTCCTCTCCACCGAGGCGAACCGCATCGCGACGGAGATCGACGGCTCGGCCGATTGGGCGAAGACGTGCGACCGGCTCAACAAGATCCATGCACCGACACCCGACGCGATGCGCGACGAGTACGCCGACTGGACCGACCGCGCGCGGTCGTTCCTGCGAGACACGGCGCTCGTGACGCTGCCGCCGGGAGAGAAATGCACGGTCGAGCCGTCGCCGCCGTTCCAGCGTCCCGTGCTCGCGGTCGCGTCGTACCAGCGCCCGCCGGCATTCCGCGACACGCTTCACGGGCACTTCTTCGTCCCCTATCCGCCGGATGGCACGTCGCCGGATGAAGTTCAGAAGCGCCTCGAGGGCAACTGCAGCGCCGGCATCCCGACGACCGCGGTGCACGAGGCGTATCCGGGTCACCACTGGCACCTCGTGATGGCGAAGGCCAACCCGTCGCACGCGCGGCGCATCTTCGGCACGGCGTACTTCAGCGAGGGCTGGGCGCTCTACGCGGAACGTGTCATGCGCGAGCAGGGCTTCTTCACCGATCCAAAGCACCTGCTCTACCAGTACGAAGCCACGATCTTCCGCGCCGCGCGCATCGTGGTCGACACGAGCCTGCACATGAGTGAGATGACCTTCGACGAAGCGGTGCGCTTCATGGTGGAGAAGGGCAATCTCACCGAGCCCAACGCGCGCGCCGAGGTCGGCCGGTACTGCAGCTGGCCGACGCAGGCGTCGAGCTATCTCACGGGCATGCTCGAGATCGTCGACATCCGGACGCGCTGGCTCGCCAGGCACGGCACGTCTGACCGTCCGGCCCTGCGCGCGTTCCACGACGCGATCACGTCCGCCGGGATGTTGCCCACGACGCTCGCGGAGAAGGCGATCGCGGCGTGATGCCGAGCGCGGCCGGCAGACCACGGCCGCGCCAACGACGACAGCCCATACGGCTCCGTGCTCGCATCGCTCGCCGACCGTGGCCGGTTGACGGCGAAGGTCACGGACGGGTGGCCGAGCTGCGCGCGCTGGCTCCCGAGGTGGCCGCACGGCGCAGATCATCGCCGAGGGAAGAGAACGATGGATCTCCCGTGCACTTCAACGCATGGAGCATCTCGAGGAGATCGAGCGCGCGCTCGGACGCTAAACGGTCGACCGATCAGGCGGACTAGCGCTCACTGATCAAGTGCTGCTAAAACGGTCGCTCGTATGCCACCCAGTGTCTTCGACGCCCCGATCTACTTCCTCGTCGTCCTCCTCGGCGTTGGGCTTGTCGTGCTTGCGAGGTGGGCGGCGCGGCGGAAAGGCACGCGGTGGGACTCGTTCGTCGCGCTGCGGATCGGCGACGTCCTGTTCACCGAGGTCGTCGGCGCGTTCCTCATTGGCTACGGGATCGGCTCGCTCATCGTCCCACAGCTCGACCCCGGTGGACCGCCAGGTCCTCCCGGGTCGCGGCGGATCGGGCCCGGCTTCAACCCATTTGGCGGCGGCCGAACGCCACTCGTCCTCGGCCTCGTCGCCGCGGCGATCACGGCCATCGTGCGCATCGACTGGACCGACCATCTGCTGCGCGGCCCGACCAAAGGCAACGCGCTCTCGACCTACATCGGCTGGGACGCCCGCGTGGTCGCGCCGATCCGCGCCGGCGAATACGGCGAGATCGCGCTGCCCGATGGAACGGGCAACGTGGTGGCGGTCGCCGCGACCGCCGACACGGACATCGCCCCCGGGACGCCGGTGCGCGTCACCGGGACGAGAGACCTGAATCTCGTCGTCGCGCCAATCCCCCCTCGCTAAGTCGCGCGCGCTTTCCTCCCTTACATCTCGACCTGAGTCCGACGGGAGATCGCGTTGCCGACGCTTGACAGAGGGCGCTACGCTTCGCGCGGCAAGCCGCGCGCGAAAGAGAACAAGCGGCTGGGGGGTAGCGAGCATGCCTCGTTCGATCTGGCGAGGAGTCATGAGCTTCGGGATGGTCGCCATCCCGGTGCGTCTCTATCTCGCGACGGAGAGCACGAGCAAGGTCTCGTTCAACCTCCTCTGTCCCGAGCACAAGGCGCGCATCAAGAACAAGCGCTGGTGCCCGGAGGGCGATCACGAGGTCGCGTGGGGTGACGTCGTCAAGGGCTACGAGTACGAGAAGGGCAGCTACGTCGAGCTCGACGATGCCGACCTGGACAAGCTTCCGCTCCACAGCAGCAAGGCGATCGACATCGCGGGGTTCATCGAAGACAAGGAGCTGCCGGGCGAGCTCTATTACCAATCCGCGTACTACCTCGAGCCCGAGAAGTCGGCGGCCAAGCCGTACGCCTTGCTCAAGAAGACGCTCGAGAAGACCGGGCGCATCGCCATCGCCAAGTTCGCGCTCCGCGATCGCGAGCGGCTCGTGTCCGTGCGCTCGCACGATGGCGCGATGGTCATGAACACCCTCCACTGGCCGGACGAGATCCGTTCGACCGAGGAGCTCGAGCTTCCCGACGACGTGAAGGTGAGCCCGGCCGAGGCGAAGATGGCCGAGAACCTCGTCGGCATGATGGCGATGAAGTTCGAGCCCGACGAGTTCAAGGACGAATACAAAAAGGCCCTCATGGAAGTCGTCGAGGCCAAGGTCGAAAAGCGCCAGATCATCGAGGCGCCCGAGCCGGAGGCCGAAACGACGGTCGTGGACCTCATGTCCGCTCTCAAAGCGTCGGTCGAGAAGGCGAAGAAGGGCGAGGTCGCAAAGAAGACCGGCGCACGCGAGAAGAGCGCACGGAAGAAGGCCTCCTAGGCAAGGTCCGCTCGATATGCTCGGCGAGTGCGTCGTGACACGCGCTCGCCGGGCGGCGAGCATCCCACCCTCCTCGATATCGGCGACGCGCAGGCCGCGCTCCCGCGCGATCTGGTGCCGATGCGACCGCGCCTCGCGGCCAACGCGTTCAACTCACCCGATCACCTCTTCGAGCTGAAGTGGGACGGCATCCGTGCCCTCGCGTCGATGGACCGTGGGCGCCTGAGCGTCGCCGACCGCAGCGGCGGCGACCTGCTCCCGCTCGTACCTGAGCTCGCGGACCTGCCCGTTCCGGATGGCGCGATGCTCGACGGCGAGATCGTCGTCTGCGACTCGCGCGGGCGCCCGAGCTACGACCTGCTGACGGGCCGGCTCGGCCCGAAGGCCGCCAAACGCGGGCGCGGCCCGGTCTTCGTCGCGTTCGACCTGCTCTACGAAGATCGCCGGCCGCTGCTGGGTCGGCCACTCGAGGAGCGTCGCCGCCGACTGACGGCGCTGGGCATCCGCAGCCGCTCGCTCGCCGTGCCCGAGCACCTGGGCGAGGACGGGGAGCCGTTCCTCGATGTCGTCGCCGAGTACGGTCTCGAGGGGATCGTCGCGAAACGCCGCGACAGCCGGTACATCCCCGGCACGCGGAGCGGCGACTGGCTCAAGTGCCACGTCACGCCGCGCTCTGACGTGGTCCTGGGCGGTCTCGTCGAGGACGAGCGCCGCGGCGCGGTCCGCGCGCTTTGCGGGATGTACACCGACGACGTGCTGTCATTCGTTGGCGAGGCCTACGTGCCGCCGTATCTCGGCCGCTGGCTCGACGAGGCGACACGCGACTTCACCGCGGATGTGTCGCCCTTCGCGACGCCGCTGCCATTACGGACTGGCATGCGCTGGCTTCGTCCGCGCATCGTCGCGATCGTCGAGCACGCGGGCGAGACCCGCGAGCTACGCGACGCGCGCTTCCGCGCGCTGCGGTTCGACGGCCGGCTCGACGACTGCCGCGTCGATGAGCCGATCGAGATGGAGTCAGCGCCGGCGCGCGCGGGGAGCGAGCGCCCGCGTCTCATCGTGCTCCATTCATTGCCATTCGGACCCGAGTGACATCTGTCCGTTACCATTAGAAAAACCCCGGAGGTCACTTGAGCGTGCCGAAGTTCGTGTTCGTGACGGGCGGGGTCACTTCCTCTCTCGGTAAAGGCATCACCGCAGCTTCACTTGGGCGCATCCTCGCCGCGCGCGGTCTCTCCGTCGCGTCGCTCAAGATGGATCCGTACCTCAACGTCGACCCAGGAACGATGTCGCCGTATCAACACGGCGAGGTATTCGTCACCGAGGACGGCGCGGAGAGCGATCTGGACCTCGGTCATTACGAGCGCTTCATCGATCGCAACGTCACGCGTGCGTCAAATCTCACGACCGGGCAGATCTACAACGCCGTGATCGCCAAGGAGCGGCGCGGCGACTACCTCGGAGCCACGGTGCAGGTCATCCCACACGTCACCAACGAGATCAAAGAGCGCATCCACCGCGTCGCGCGCGAGCAGCAGGCGGAGGTCGTCGTCGTCGAGGTCGGCGGGACCGTCGGCGACATCGAGTCGCTCCCCTACCTCGAGGCGATCCGACAGTTCCGCAACGACGTCGGCCGCCAGAACGTCATGTACATCCATCTCACGCTCCTGCCGCGGGTCGCGACCGGCGAGCTGAAGACGAAGCCGACGCAGCACTCGGTGAAGGAGCTCCGCTCCATCGGTATCCAGCCGGACGTACTCATCGCCCGAGCGGACGAACCCATCGACGAAGAGCTGCGCGAGAAGATCGCCCTGTTCTGTGACGTGAAGGTCGACAACGTGATCTCCGAGCCGAACGCCTGGTCCATCTACGGCGTGCCGCTCATGCTCGAAGAGGCCGGCCTCGGTCGCATCGTGGTCGAGGAGCTCGGGCTCCGCGACCGCGCGAGCGAGCCGGACCTTGCGGAGTGGCGCTTCCTTACGGACCGCATCCGGGGCGCCCGGATCCCGCTGACGATCGGCCTGGTCGGCAAGTACATCGAGCTGCCCGACGCGTACCTGTCCGTCGCCGAATCCGTGAAGCACGCGGCGTGGGCGGCCGGCTGCAACGTGAAGCTAGCGTGGGTCGACAGCGAAAAGCTGGAGCGCGACCGGGATGTGGAGCCGCTCATCGGCCTCGACGGCATCGTCGTTCCGGGCGGCTTCGGCTACCGCGGTATCGAGGGCAAGGTGCAGGCGGTCCGCTTCGGCCGGGAGCGCAAGGTGCCAACGCTCGGTCTCTGTATGGGCATGCAGTGCATGGTCATCGAGCTCGCGCGCACGGCGCTGGGGACGGAGGACGCCAATTCGACCGAATTCGACGCCTTCACGCCGCATCCCGTGATCGATCTGCTCCCGGAGCAGCGCGACATCGCGGACAAGGGCGGCACCATGCGCCTCGGGAGCTACCCCTGCGTGCTCGAGCCCGGCTCGCTCGCAGCACGCGCGTACGGACAACCGATCGTGCTCGAGCGGCACCGCCACCGGTACGAGTTCAACAACTCGTACCGCGAGCTGCTGGCCGCGCACGGGATGAAATTCACCGGGCTCTCGCCCGACGGGCGCTTGGTGGAGATCGTCGAGATCCCGGAGCACCCGTTCTACCTCGGCACGCAGTTCCATCCAGAGTTCAAGTCACGGCCGAACCGGCCGCATCCGCTCTTCGCGAGCTTCATCGACGCCGCGCTCGCCTTCGCGCGCGCGAACGGACGGGCCGAAGCGGCGGCACCGATGCTGCAGGAGACGCACCGGTGAAGCTCTTCCTCGACACCGCCGAATACGACGAGATCAGGACGGCCGTCGAGTGGGGCGTCATCGACGGCGTGACCACGAACCCGACCCTCATCGCGAAGGCCGGGCAGGACCACGAGACGCAGGTGAAGAAGATCTGCGGGCTCATCGGCAACGTGTCGGCCGAGTGCGTCAGCGAAAAGCGCGACGACATGATCGTCGAAGGCCGGCGCATCGCCGCCTGGCACAAGAACGTGATCGTGAAAGTCCCCCTCACTCCGGACGGTCTCGGCGCCGCCAAGGTCCTCGCCGGCGAGGGCGTCCGCATCAACGTGACGCTCTGCTTCTCGGTCAACCAGGCGCTGCTCGCCGCCGCCGTCGGCGTGTACATCGTGAGTCCGTTCGCGGGACGTCTCGACGACATCAACGAGGACGGCATGCGCGTCGTGGCAGACATCGTATCGGCGTATCGCCAGCAGGAGATCAAGACGAAGGTGCTCGCCGCGTCGATCCGCAACCCGATGCACGTGACGCAGGCCGCGCTCGCGGGCGCCGACATCGGGACGATGCCGTTCGCGGTGTTGAGGATGCTCTTCAACCACCCGCTCACCGAAGCCGGACAGAAGAAGTTCCTCGAGGACTACCGCAAGACGCAGGAGGCCAAGCCCGCGGCGCCCGCGACCGGGAAACCCGTAACGCCCGAGGCCGCGACGAAGCGCTGACCCGGCAGCGACTGCGCGTCCGTACCCACGGCTAGTACTTCCGGCTCTAGCTCGTGATCTGGTAGCGGTCCGACACCGAGGCGCCCATGGCCCACACCTAGAGTGGCGCGCCAATGACGACGAAGCGCTGGGACTTCCGCGACGAGGATCTGCGCCGGTATTCCGTCGAGCTCGAGCACGGGGTCCTGTCCGGCGACCGCCGCATCATCGTGAACGGACGCGAGGTCTTCCGCGGCGGCAAGTTCGTCGACACCGGCAGCGGGCACACGTTCGACGTCGACGGGCACAGCGCACACCTACGCATCGGCACCAACGGGTTCGCGTTCACATACCACCTCGTCGTCGACGGCCTCGCCATCCCGCCAGAGGGCGCGACGATCCCACGTCCGCCAAGAGCGCGAATCGATGTCGAGCCGGCGGCTGTACCCGAACGCGTCCGAACGGAGCAGCCGGTCGTCGCCGCGGTCGCGCCTGCACCGGACCCAACGGCGCTGGCGCGCGCCGCGCTCGTGAAGAGCGTCGAGAACGGCGGCCGCTGGTTCTACTGGATCGCGGGCCTGTCCGCGGTGAACTTCGTCATCTTCTTCATGGGCAGCGACACCGGCTTCGCGCTTGGCACCGCGATCGACTGGCTTCTCCAGGGGATCCTCGAAGAGGTCGCCGACCCTTCGGCGGCCTGGATCGCGCACGTGGCGGTGATCGCGTTTTTCGCGTTCCTCGGCGTTCGAGCAACGGCCGGGGCGCAGTGGGCCTTCATCGTCGGCGGGCTTGTCTACACCCTCGACGGTCTGCTCTTCCTGCTGGTCGGGGACTGGCTTGGGATCGCGGTGCATGCGTTCGCACTGTTCGCGATCGTCAGCGCGACGATCAGCCTTCGCAAGCTCCGCGGCACGCCGCTGGTGGCTGTGCCGTCGGTCTAGCCGCGGCGCGGCGACTCCGTCAGCAGCAGATCGCGCAGATCCGCGCCCGCGACGCCGCAGAGATCGAGCACGCACAGCAGTAGCGCGGCCTCGTCGGAATCGGCGCGCCCGGTCTTGATCGAGATGTCGGTGGCGTAGAGCGACTCGTACGCGCGCGTGATGTCGGCCTGGCTCACGCCGCGCGCGTACTGCACGTACCGGAAGATCGCACCGGGGGAAGAGCGGATCGCCTTCGCGATCTTCTCCGCGTCCTGATTGCTCGGCGATCTCGACGCGAACAGCAGGACCCGGAACTGCCACAAGAGCAGCGCGAGGATCTGCTGCGGCGCGTTCCCCTCCGCCAGCAGCCGCTCGAGGAGGGGCACGGCGTCGCGATGGCTGCGTCGAACGACCGCTTTGGTGAGCTCGAAGATGTCCGACTCGATCGCGCCGCTCACGAGCGAGCGGACATCGGCGGCCGTCACTGGTGCGCCGTTCGCGTACGCGCCGAGCTTCTGCACCTCGTTCTCGATGCGCTCGGTGTCCGGACCGAGCGCGAACGCGAGTGCATCTATCGCATCCGGCTGCAGGGTGACCCTGTGCAGTGATGCGCGAGCGCTGATCCAGGCCTTCACCTCGAAGGGAGCGAGGCGCTCGATCCGCTGCACACGCCCGCCGAGGTCCTGCACCGCGTCGGGCAGTGACGCCTCCGCAGGCGTGCCGGTCTTCGCTCGTCCGCGCGTCCGTCCGCGGCTTGCACGAAGAGCCTCGACCGCGACGAGCACGAGCGCGGACTCGGCCGGGAACGACATGAGGAACTCGGCGCTGCCGAGCGCCTCCGCATGCTCCACGAGCACCACCTGTCGCTCGTCCACCGCAGCGAACAGACCCTGCGACTGCCCGGCCATCGTGATCGCGTCCACCGGGTCGGACCGCGCGTCGATACGGGTCAGCCCGAGCGCGCCCCCGAGCTGCGGCGAGGGCCGTTGGGAGAGATCGCCGGGCTCCCCCGCGCCACCGGCGAGCAGCGATCCCACGAGCTCACCGACGCGCAGGCGCGTACGGAACGGATCCTCGCCGTGGAGGAGGAAGACCATTCGCGTGGGCGCGGACCACGAGGCCTGGGCCATCGAGCGAGACCTCCACCGTCCCGTCGCGATCGGTCCGGAACGTCGTGATGCCACCGAGGGCCGCGAGCGTCTCCGGCGTGGGATGACCATACCGGTTCCCGGCCCCGACCGAGAGAAGCGCGAGCTCCGGCCGCACCGACTCGACGAGCGTGACGCCGTGCGGCGTCGCGGCGCCGTGGTGTGGCGGCACGTACACACGCGAGCGCAGCCCTTCCGGATGCAACAGGAGATCCGCGAGGGCCTCGTCGGTCGCGTCACCCATGAAGAGCGCCGAGAAGCGGCCTCGCTCCACCCGCAGCACGAGCGACGGCGTGTCGACGCGCGGATCTGGCTCCGGCGACAGCACGGTGATCACCGCATCCGCGACGTGCAGCCGCTGCCCCGCGCGCAGCGCCCGACGCTCCGCGTGAGCCCGGGTGATCGCGGCGGCCCAGAGATCCGCGAGCGGGCCGGCATTCAGCCCGACCGGCTCGAGCGTCATCCCGACCTCGTAGCGGTCGAGCACCGCGATGAGACCCGCGCCGTGATCGAGGTGCGCGTGCGTGAGAGCGACGACGTCGATGCGGCGCCGCCACGGCGGCAGGCTCGCGCCAAGCTCGTCCATGAGACGCGCGGGGTCCGGACCCCCGTCGATCAGGACCGTCGCTCCACCGATCTCCACCAGATACGCATCGCCCTGGCCCACGTCGAGCGCGCGCACCCGGACCTCCGGATCGGCGGTCGGCCACGCAAGGACGCCCGCGACGACGAGCGCGGGCACGGCCAGCAGCGCCGCCCGCGGCGCGACGAGCGCAGGCATCGGGATCCGGGGCAGGTGCAAACGCCCGCCGAGGTGCGGCGCGCCGCGCACCACCGCGACCAGTGCAAGCGCGACGATCGCGCCGGTCACGGGACCGGACGGAACGCTGACCGCAGCGATCGGGAGTGCGGCGAAGGCCTCGACCACGGTGCGCAGCGCGAGCGCGCAGCCGTACGCGACAAGCGCCACCGGGCGCGCGAGGTCGAGCGACAATGCGCCGATCGCGCTCGCCGCCGCGCCCGCGAGCATCAGCGGCGGGAAGAGCGGGACCGCGACGAGATTCGCGATCGGCGAGACGAGCGACACGCGTCCGAACGCGGCGGCGACGACTGGCAGCGTCGGAGCGCTGGCCGCGAGCGTCGTCGCGAGCCCCTCGCGCAGGGCCCCCGGTAGCGCCGCGAAACGCGCCGCGAGCGCGGCCTGCCACAGCACGAGCCCCGCGGTCGCGCTCGCGGACAGGAGGAATCCGAGATCGGCGATCGCAGCGGGATCGGCGAACAGCATCGCCGTGACCGCCACGCACAACGCGTTCGCCGTCGCCGCGCGCCGCCCCGACGCGAGACCGCACGACGCGACGGACGCCATGAGCGCGGCGCGCATGACGCTCGGCGCGAGCCCGACGAGAAGGCTGTACGCCACGATGGCGGCGACGGTCGCGACCGCGCGAACCGGGGGCCGAGCACGACCGCGGAGCGCGAGCGCGACCGCGGCGCCGACGAGCGTCATGTTGAAGCCGGAGATCGCGAGGAGGTGCGTCGTGCCACTCACCGCGAACGCGTATGCGAGGTCCGGCGAGACGCTCGCGCGCTCACCGAGAACGATCCCGAGCAGGATGCCGCTCTCGGGCTCCGGCACGAGCATGCGGAGCGGATGCGCGAGATCGGCGCGGAGCCCACCAAGGGACACGAGCTGCGCGAGGTCCAACCCCGGGATGGGACCGAGCACGAGGCGCAGCGCGACCCCCACCGCCGACGCGCACGCGCACGCCCACAGCATCTGGCGGGGACGGTCGGCGCTCGCGAGCGCGAGCGCCGCGCACGCGATCGCGCCGGCGCCGCCGAGCACCAACGCGAGCGGGACCGCGACACGCGCGGCGAGCGCGACGCACACCGCGACGAGCGCGGCGGGAAGGAGCGGCGAGAGGAGAAGAACGCTCACGAGACCCCGCTACCGCGTGGTCACGAGGTCGCGGATGTCGGACAGGACCCGCGCCGTCACGAGGCCGCGCGTCTGCAGCTCCTCGACCTTTGTGAACGCCTTCAGCTCGCGCGCGCGGACGATGCGCGCGGCAGTGCTCGGCCCGATGCCGGGAAGCGACTCGAGCTCCGCTGCGGTGGCGTGGTTGATGTCGACCTTGCGCTCCGATTCGGTCCCGACGCTGCCGGCCGGCGGCGTCTCGCCGTAGCGCGGGACGTACACGCGCGCCCCGTCGCGCAGGGCCGCGGCTTTGTTCAGGGCCGCGGGATCGGCGTCCGGCGTCGTTCCGCCTGCGGCCGCCAGTGCATCGGCGACGCGCGCGCCGGCGGCGAGCCGGACGACGCCGGGGCGCGCGACCGCGCCCTCGACGTCCACCACGATGAGCGGCGGCGGTGTCGGCTCAGGGGTCGTCTCGATGACCTCGACGGGCACCGGTGCAGGTGTGCGTGTGCGCACGACCATGACGAGCGCGCCCGCGGCGACGGCAACGGCAACAGCGATGAGGACTGGGCGAGGCACGTTCGGAGCGTGAACAGGTCGCGGCGTCGTGGGAAGCCCTCGCGGGCTCCTTAGCGGTCACATATTCGTGTGACGCGGGCTCCTAAGAAGAGGGACCACACCTAGTTCGCGCGACGGCGCTCCCCGGGCGGCTGCATCTGCACGATCGAGACGGGAAGGCTCCCGACCGCTTCGCCATCGACGGTGAGCTCAAAGCGATGCGTGCCGTATGTCGTGAAGCTCATGTTGTTGAGCTCGACGATGACGTTCACATCCTGCCCCGCGACCGCGTGAACGGAGATCTCCGGAGGGTTCGGCATCGACTGCTGCCCGTCGGGCCGCAGGAGGCGCACGACGACGTTGTGTGCGCCGACCTCAAGACCGAGGATCGCGACCAGGAACATCCGCGGATGCTGGGCCGGCAGGCCGCTCACGCTGATGTTCCGGAAGATGCCGAGCAGGCTCACTTTGCCGTCCTGCCCGACGAGCGCGTGGTCGCAGAGCGCGCCGAGCCTGATCTCCCCACTCACGAGGTCACGATACTCACAATGCGGTCGGGCACGACGATCACCTTCGCCGGCTTCGTGCCGTTCAGCATCGCTTGCACCCTCGGGCTCGCCAGCGCTCTCTTCTGCACCTCTGCCTCGGGCAGGCCCGCCGGCATCGGGATGCGATCGCGCACCTTGCCGTTGACCTGAATGACGATCGTGACCTCGCGCAGTGCGGCGACCGATTCGTCGTACGCGGGCCAGCGCTGTTGGTGGATCGAGCCCGCGCCACCTCGCCGGTGCCACAGCTCCTCGGAGATGTGCGGCGCGAACGGCGCCAGTAGCAGGATCAGCGTCGCGACCCCGTCGTTGCGCGACGGTCCGTGCGCATGCTGCAGCGTGTTCGCCAGCTCCATCATCGCCGCGACCGCGGTGTTGAAGTGCTCCTGGCTCAGGTCCTCGGTGACCTTCTTGATCGTCCGATGTACGGCACCGTCCACGTCGGCATCGCGCGGACCCGCCGGCTCGGGATCGGTCAGGCCCAGCTCCCATACGCGCCATAGGAACCGGTGCACGCCCTCGATCCCCGAGGCGTCCCAGTCCGCGCCGTCGACCCACGGCCCCATGAACATCATGAACAGGCGCAGCGTGTCGGCGCCGTACTGCTTCACGTACTCGTCCGGCGTCTGCACGTTGCCGCGCGACTTCGACATCTTGCGGCCCTTGAAGACGATCGTGCCCTGATAACGGAAGCGCAGCACCGGCTCGTCGAAGGGCAGCTCACCCAGATCTCGTAGCGCCTTGGTCATGAAGCGCATGTACAGCAGGTGCAGGATCGCGTGCTCGACGCCGCCGGTGTACTGCTTCACCGGCAGCCACTTCCGGCCGACCGCCTTGTTCATGAACGCGGTGTCGATCTTCGGATCGACGTACCGGTACATGTACCAGGACGAGTCGACGAACGTGTCCATCGTGTCGGTGTCGCGGCGCGCCGGCTTGCCGCATTTCGGGCACGTGGTGTTCACGAACGACGCGACGCGCGCCAGCGGCGAGCCGCCGCGCCCGGTGAACTCGACGTCTCGTGGCAGCTCGACCGGCAGCTGGTCGTAGGGCACCGGAACGACGCCGTCGGTGTCGCAGTGCACGACCGGGATCGGCGTACCCCAGTAGCGCTGCCGCGAGATCAACCAGTCGCGCAGGCGATAGGTGACGGACGGCTTGCCGATGCCGCGCTTCCGCGCCTCCTCCGCCACGGCGCTCTTCCCCACCTCGCTGCGGATCCCGCCGAACGGACCGCTGCGCACCATCACGCCCTCGCCGATGTAGGGCTCGTCCAGCGTCGCGTGTTCTTTGCCGTCCGGCGAGATGACCTCGCGGATCTCCAGTCCGTACTGCTTCGCGAACGCGAAGTCACGCTCGTCGTGACCGGGGACGGCCATGATCGCCCCCGTGCCATACGTCGACAGGACGTAGTCGGCCACCCAGATCGGGATGCGCTCGCCGGTGAATACGTTGCGCGCGAAGGCGCCGGTGTCGACGCCGGTCTTCTCGCGCTCGGCCCGCGTGCGCTCGATCTCCGCCATGTTCCGCGCCTGTTCCACATAGCGCTCGACCTCCGCCCGCTTGGCGGGCGCGGTGACCGTCGCGACCAGCGGATGCTCCGGCGCCAGGACCATGAAGGTCGCCCCGTAGATCGTGTCCGGCCGCGTCGTGAAGAAGCGGATCTCCTCACCCCGGGCGCCCTCCACCGGGAACGCGATCTCCGCGCCCTCGGAGCGTCCGATCCAGTTCGTCTGCAGGACGCGGACGCGCTCCGGCCAGTCCAGGCCCTCGAACTTCAGCAGCTCGTCCGCGTACTGCGTGATCTTGTAGAACCACTGCGTCATCTGCCGCTTCACGACCGGCGTGTCGCAGCGCTCGCATCGACCGGCGATGACCTGTTCGTTGGCCAGCACCGTCTCGTCGCGCGGGCACCAGTTCACCGGAGCGTCGCCGCGGTAGGCCAGCCCCTTCTCGAGCAGCTTCAGGAACATCCACTGGTTCCAGCGGTAGTACTCGGGGTAGCAGGTGATGACCTCGCGCCGCCAGTCGATCGCCGTCCCCATGCGGCGGAACTGCTCGCGCATGTGGGCCATGTTCTTTTCCGTCCACACCGCGGGGTGGATCTTCCGATCGATCGCGGCGTTCTCGGCGTTGATCCCGAACGCGTCGAAGCCCATCGGGAACAGCACGTTGTTCCCGCGCATGCGCAGGAAGCGCGCAGCGGCGTCCGGTGGCGCGAACGCGTACCAGTGGCCCACGTGGATGTCGCCCGATGGGTACGGGAACATCGTCAGGAAATAGAAGTTCGGGCGATCGCTCTCATCCGGCGTGTCGTGGAGACCGGAGCGCACCCACTCCTCTTGCCACTTGGCTTCGATGCTCGCCGGCTCGTATTTGTCGATCCGCCGCTTCGTGACTGCCATCTCGCGCCTCCTTTCGCCCGAAATCGAAAACGCCCTCCGCCCCGCCGGCCACTGCCGGTGTCGGGGACGGAAGGCGACTTCCGCGGTACCACCCCTCGTTGAGAGCGATCCGGCTGCCGTTCGCGAGGCGCTCCGTCAGTGTCTGCACTACGGGCTCGCTTCGCTCGCCCAGTGCAGCTGATCGTTCCGGCCTCGCCGGAACGATCAGTGGAGCTGGCGGGATTCGAACCCGCGACCCCCACACTGCCAGTGTGATGCGCTCCCACTGCGCCACAGCCCCGATCGCTCTCCGCTCGAGCACGCTGATAACGGACGTGACTCCGGCGAGCGCTAGGTCTTGCGATTCACGCTCGCAGCTCCTGGGCGAGTTCCGCGTTCCCGGACACCGGCTCGCACCGACCGCCGGCTCTCTTCGTCAGGGTTTCCGCGTACTGCTCCCGATCGCGGCCTTTCGACGCAAAGTATAGGCGGATGTACCCGCTCATCCGCATCGACAAACGCATCCCAGACGGCTCGATCTGGCAGGCGCGTCGCGGTTATCTCGTGCCCAGCGTCAACGGATGGACCCGTGTCTATAGCCCCGCAGGGACACTCTGGTCGAATCCGCTCGGCGCCTGGGCGACCCAGCACGATGGGATGTCGATCTTCCAGCCGGAAAGACCGTTCACGATCGCGTGCCACGGCCCAGCCGATCAGAAGCGCTTCTACATCGACATCGTGCATCGCGTCCGGGTCGAGCCCGTGCTGGTCGAATTCTTCGACCTCTTCCTCGACGTGATGATCGATCCGTCTGGCGCGGTGAGCGAGAAGGATGAGCACCAGCTGATCTTCCTGCCCGGCGCGCTACGTGACTTCGTGCGCGCTTCGCGGGACGAGGTGCGTCGTCTCATCGCCGCCGGCGATGCACTTTTTGATCCGCGGAGCACCTATTACGCATTGCCCGCCGACGCCGCCGCGCTGCAGGCAACGACCGAGCGCCTGGATCTGGACTAGCCGATCTCCGGTCCCGGGCGTCTCATGGCGACGGATTGCAGGACCCCGAGCGCGAAGCAGATCGACACGAGCGAGCTGCCGCCGTGCGAGATGAATGGAAGCGGGATGCCGGTCACGGGCATGAGCGAGATCGCCATGCCGACGTTCACGAGGATCTGGAACACGAGCATCGCGACGACGCCGGACGCGAGGAGCATGCCGAACGGGTCCCGCGCGCGGAACGCGATCCGCAGGGCGGCCATGAGCAACAGGATGTAGAGCGCGAAGAGGATCACGGCACCGACGAAGCCGAGGTCCTCGGCCAGTCCGGCGAAAACGAAGTCCGATTCGGCGATCGGGAGATAGCCCAGCGGTGACTGCGTCCCGGCGGTGAGGCCCTTACCGGTCGGGCCGCCGGAGCCGACGGCGATGAGGGATTGGATGATGTTCCAGCCGGCGCCCTGCGGATCGTCGTAGGGATTCATGAACGCGGTGAGTCGGGCCTGCTGGTACGGCTTGAGGATGCTCCAGATCAACGGGAACGACGCGCCGGCGACCGCGACCATCCCGACGAGCTGCCAGAGGCGTGCGCCGGCCATGAATGCCATGCCGAAGAAGATCGCCACGAAGACGAGGCTCGTACCCAGGTCCGGCTGGCGGTAGACGAGCAGCACCGCGGGCCCGAGGAACACGAGCGCACCGAGGATCGTCAGCGGCGAGCCGATCTTGTCGGTGCGATCCGCGAAGAACTTCGCGAGCACGACGATCATGAGGACCTTCGCGACCTCGCTGAACTGGAACGACAGGCCACCGAAGTTCACCGAGCGCTGCGCGCCGAGCGACGACGTTCCGATCGCGAGCACGACCCCGAGCAGCCCGAGCGTGAGCAAATAGAGGAGCGGCGCGAACGTGCCGAGCCAGGCGTAGTCGAACATCGCGACGGTGACCATGACCGCGACCCCGATCGCGGCCCAGATCGCGCCACGGATGACGAACTGCATCGGATCCCCGGTGAGGGTCCGCGACTCGACCGTCACCGCGTAGGTCATCACGAGGCCGTAGCCGATGAGGAGCAGCGTCGCGATGAGCAGGTACGGATCGACCTGCTCGAGCCGACGCGCATGCGGCCGGTCATGAAGCGGAGACGACGCCGAGCGCGGCATCTCCAGCGCTTTGACGCTCATGGCGTACCCAACACGTACGACTCGAGGATCCGCTGCGTCATCCCGACCGCGGGGTTGAAGCAGTTCTCGCAGAGGGAGCGGCTCGAGTCGAAGGTGAAGATGACCATCGCGATCTCAGCCGTCGGGTCCGTGTTGTCGGCCTTCGGAAGGAACGACACGAACCAGTTGTGGAAGCCAAGCTTGTTGCGACCCGCGCTGTCCTTGCCCGCCGACGACCCGAATTCGGCGGTGCCGGTCTTGCCGGCGATCGGCAGCTTCGCGTTCGGCATGTACGCGTGCCCGATCGTGACCACGCGTCGCGCCGACTCGCGCAGCAGCGTGAGGTTCTCTTGCGTGATGCCCACCTTGCGCACGGGATTGGGCGGCTGCGTGAACACGACGCTCCCCGTGGGACTCACGACCTGCTTCAGGAGGTGCGGCTGATAGAAGGTCCCGCCGTTCGCCACGATCGAATACGCGTTGAGCAGCTGCAGCGGCGTGACGGCAACGAAGCCCTGCCCGATCGACTCGTGATAGGTGTTGCCGATCGTCCACGGCTCCTCGAACGCGCTCAGCTTCCAGGCCGGGCTCGGCATGATGCCGTTCGCTTCCCCCGGCAGATCGATGCCGGTCTTCTTGCCGAAACCAAGGTCGCTCCCGTACTTGTAAATGGCATCCGGTCCGACGCCCGCGCGGCCGGTGTTCGGGTTGCCGCCACCGAGCGTGTAGAAGTAGATGTCGCTCGAATGCGCGAAGCCGTTGACGAAATCGAGCGTCCCGTGGGCGCGCCAGTCGTAGAACCGGTAGCCGTCCACGGTGAGCACGTTCGACGTGACGTTGACGATCGTGTTGCGGTTCGCGATGCCCTCGCTGAGCGCCGAGAGACCCGTGACCATCTTGAAGGTGGAGCCCGGCGGGTAGATGTCGCCGACGGCCTTGTTCACCAGCGGATGCCGGTCGTCGCCGTTCAGCTGCGCCATCTGCTGCGGCGTGATGCCGTCGATGAACCAGTTGTTGTCGTAGCCCGGGATCGACACCATCGCCAGGATCTCGCCGTTCTGCGGGTTCATCGCGATGCCCACGGCCTGCGTGAACTTGTCCTCGTCGACGCCCTTCTTCAGCTCCAGCTCGATGAGCTTTTGCAGACGGTCGTCGATCGTGAGGACCACGCTGTTGCCGGTGGTGGGCGGTGAATACGCGAGCTGCTTGATCTCACGCTGGGCCGCGTCGCGCTCGATCTCCCGCCATCCGTATCCGCCGCGCAGGTAATTCTCGTACTGCTCTTCGAGGCCTGTGCGACCGATGAGGTCGGTCTGCAGGTAGCCCTTCTCGCGGAGCGTCGCGAACTCCTCCTCGGTCACCGGACCCACGTAGCCGAGGAGCGGGGAGTAGAGGAGCGCGTCCGCGTACGAGCGGAGCGATTCCGCTTCCACGCGCACGCCCGGGAACATCTCACCGCGCTCCGAGAGCAGCAGCGCGATGTCGCGCGCCACCGGCTTGAGCGAGATCTTCACCGGCTCGTACGGGTTGCGCGCGCGCTGGACGTCGATCGCGTTGTACACATCGGCCGGCTTCTGCGCGAGGAGCGCGCCCAGACGCTCCGCCAGGGCCTCCTGCTTCGCGCGCGGAAGGTCCGCAGGGATGACCGTCACCGCGAAGCCCGGAAGGTTCCGCGCGAGCACCTTGCCGTTGCGGTCGACGATGGTCCCCCGCTCCGCTTCCACGGGTAGACGCAGCACGCGGTTCTGCTCCGCGAGATCGCGGTAGTGCGTCCCGCTGACGACCTGCAGGTCCCAGAGGCGCACCGTGAGCCCGGTGAACACGAGGACGATCACCAGCGACATCGCGATGAAGCGATTCGGTCGGACGAAATCGCGCGACGTGCTTCTCACAGTCCGAAGGATGCCTGCTTCTCGGTCACGTGGCGCATGGATCTGGCGATCGGATAGGTAGCGATCGCGAGGACGCCGTTGTAGAGCGCCCCCGCGGCGGCGCCACCGGCGAGGACCACGGGCTCGGAGAGGGGCTGTCCGACGACGAAGAGGATCAGGAGGTAGAGAAGACCGGCGGCAAGCGTGGCGGCGCCGACGAGCACCGCGCCGCCGATCACCGAGCGGGGCCGCAGCGTGCTCTCCCCCAGCCCGATGGCGGCCACCGGTAGCAGCGACGCCAGCGCGAGCGCGCCAAGAGGGCCGCCCGAGAGCAGGTCGGCGGCGAGACCGCCCACAAAAGCCCACCAAACGGCCTCGCGCGAGCCCGCGGCGACCGACCACGACGCGGCCACGAGGACCGGCAGGTTGGGACGCGCACCAGCGATCGACACGAACGGCACCACCGAACCTTGGAGGAGCGCCGCGGCGAGCGGGATGACGATGGCGAGCGCGAAGCGCACGGAGCCCTCCTCTGCTGGCGGAACGCGGCCGCCCTCAGGACGCTACGCGGAGGCCGGTCCTAGGGACGCGCCCGTCCCGGTACCCGCGCCGGTTCGATCGTCTCGCCGGCGCCCTCGATCGCCTCGGCGAGCTCGACCTCGAGCTGCGGGAAGGGATCCTCGTCGCGGAGCTTCGCGCCCACGTAGATGAGCACCAGGCGAAGGGTGGCGGCGACCGGCACCGCGAGGATGATGCCGAGGAGCCCGAACACCGCGCCACCGGTGAGGAGCGAGAAGATGACGATCGCGGGATGCAGCCGCACGGCGCGCCCGATGACCGTCGGAATGACCAGGTAGTCCTCGGCGTGCCGCAGGATCGTGTACATGACTGCGACCACCGCGACGTAGATCAGCTGTGACCAGCCGAAGGGGTTCGGATGCCCGAGTGCCACGAGGCACGCGATCGCGCCGGCGGTGATGGGGCCGACGAACGGGATCGTCTCGAGGAGACCGGTCAGCACGCCGAGCAGCACGCTGTACGGGACGCCGAGCAAGGTCAGGCCGATCGTCGTGACCGTCGACATCAGCAGCACGAGCAAGAGCTGTCCGCGGATGTAGCGGCCGAGCATGACGTTCGTCTCGGCGAGCACGTGGACGACCTCTCGCCGCTGACGACTGGGGAGATTCCGTCGCACGAATTCGTAGAGACGCGGCGCATCGCGAAGCAATAGGAACGTCGCAATGAGGAAGACGAGGAACTCGAGCAGGAAGTGACCGAACGCGACGGCGACGGGGAGCGCGGTGCGCGCGGCCATCGCGGCGATCTGACGCTCGACGTCGTCGACGTTGGGTCCGATGAGGACGTCATCCAGGTCCCCCAGCCCGAGCTGATCGAAGGTGTTGGAGATGGTCTGCTGCGCGTTCGCGAGCAGCACCGGCCAGTTCTTTTGCAGATCGCCCGCGTTCTCGGCGATGCGCGGGATCACCAAGCGGCCGCCGCCAAAAATGATAGCGAGAAGGGCGACGAAGACGGCAAGCGCCGCCAGGGTTCGCGGGAGGGCGAACCGCCGTTCGAGCGCGCCCACAACTGGTAGCAGGATGTACGCGACGATGAGGCCCCAGATGAAGGGCTGGACGACGTCCCCTGCGCGCCAGAGAAGGAGGATCGCGAGGGCCGCAAATCCCACCACGACGGCGCGTTTTGTCGTTACGCTCCAGCGAGCTCCCATCCCGCCGACGATTATCAGGCAGCCTCCGCCTATGCTGCGCGGATTCGAGCACATGCGACAGAGTTGCCGACAACGTACCGCTCCTAGAGCGCGGAGAGTGCTCTAGTGCAGGGTGCGCAGGAACTGATACGAGACGGCCAGCGCCGGTTTCGGATACAATTGGGAGCACGAACGGGCTCGTTTTCGTTCCCAGTTTTCCATAGATTCGGCGACTATGTTTCACGTGTGTCAGGGGGCTAAATGACGGTCCTCGTGGTGAGTAATCAGAAGGGCGGGGTGGGGAAGACAACGACCGCGATCAGCCTCGGCGCCGCCATGGTGGAGCGAGGCCAACGCGTGCTTATTGTCGACCTCGACCCACAAGCGAACGCCACGAGTGGCCTGGGAATCAGCAAGGAGCGGGCGAATGGCATCTATGGCGTGTTACTTCGAGAGCGCCCCCTTGCCGAGGCGGTCGTGCCCACCGATCTCTTGGGTCTTGACCTCATCCCGTCCGGCCCGGAGATGGCCGGCGCCGAGGTGGAGCTCGTGCCGGTGATGGCGCGCGAGTACAGGCTCCGACAGGCGCTCCGCGGTGCGGAGGGCTACGACACCGTGATCGTCGATTGTCCGCCTTCGCTCGGCCTGCTGACGGTGAACGCGCTGGCGGCCGGCGACGGTGTCCTCGTGCCCGTCCAGTGCGAGTATTACGCGCTCGAGGGTCTGGCCCAGCTGCTCAACACGATCGAGGCGGTGCGCGAGCGACTCAACGAGAAGCTCGAAGTGCTGGCGATCGTGCTCACGATGGAGGACCGGCGGAACCGCCTCTCGATGCAGGTCATCGACGAGGTTCGCAAGCATTTCCCGAAGCTCGTTGCCAGAGCGCGGATCCCACGCACGGTCCGTCTCGCAGAGGCGCCCAGCCACGGCAAGCCGATCAGCGTCTACGACCCGCACTCGCGTGCGGCCAAAGCCTACGCCGAGCTGGCGCGCGAGATCGGCGCGAGGCTCAAGGCGCGGGAGCCGATCGCGCTCTCGGGAGCGATCGCCTGATGGCACGCACTGGTCTCGGACGCGGCCTCGACGTTCTCCTCGGGCAGGGGCCCGCGACGGCATCCGCTGCGGCGCAACCGGTCGGCACCTCGGAGATCCCGCTCGAGCGCATCCGTCCCAACCGCCAGCAGCCGCGCACGAACTTCGACACCGACGGCATCGCCGAGCTCGCCGCCTCCATCAAACGCCACGGCGTGCTGCAACCAATAGTGGTCTCTCGTGACGGCGAGGGCTACGAGCTCGTCGCGGGTCACCGTCGCGTGCTCGCGGCGCGGGTCGCGGGCAAGACGACGATCCCAGCGGTCGTGCGCGATGACGTGCGCGATCGACTCGAGCTCGCGCTCGTGGAGAACCTGCAGCGCTCCGACCTGAACGCGATCGAGACCGCACGCGCCTACAAGCTGCTCATGGAGACGTACGACCTCACGCAGGAACAGGTCGCCGAGCGGGTGGGGAAGTCGCGCTCGCAGGTCGCGAACATGCTCCGCACGCTCACCGCGCCGCAGCCGCTCCAGGACGCCGTCATGGAAGGCAAGATCAGCGAGGGCCATCTGCGCGCGCTTCTGCCGCTACCGCTTTCGGATGCGCTCACCGCACTCGCCACGGTCATCGCGCGACAGCTCTCGGTCCGGGATGCCGAAGCGCTCGTGCGGAAGATGGTCCATCCGCCCCGACGCGGGCGCGCGCGTCCGCGCCTGCGCGGCGGCGATCCTGACCTCGCGCAGGTCACGAGCGAGCTCCGTGCTGCGTTAGGCACGAAGGTGGAAGTGCTCCGCGGTCGGAAGGGCGGCCGCATCGCGATCGACTACTACTCCGACGAGGACTTCGAGCGTCTGTATGAGCTCCTGGTCCGCGCCGGTCGGGCATAGGAGAGCAGTTGGCAGTCAAGAAGGACGACGACGGCGTGAAGACGCGCGGCGGGGACAAGACCGTCGGCGGGAACGGCAACCGGCCGCCGGGCTCGTACAGCGCGAAGGACATCCAGGTCCTCGAGGGCCTGGAAGCCGTACGTCGCCGGCCGGGCATGTACATCGGCACGACCGACATCCGGGGGCTCCATCACCTCGTGCGCGAGATCCTCGACAACTCGATCGACGAGGCGATGAACGGGACGTGCGATCGCATCGACGTCTGGATCCATAAGAACAACGACATCACGGTCGCCGACAACGGCCGCGGTATCCCCGTCGGGCCGCACCCGACCCAGCGCGATTCACGCGGAAAGCCCATGGACGCACTGGACGTCGTCATGACCATCCTGCACGCCGGCGGGAAGTTCGGTGGCGCGGGGTACAAGGTCTCGGGCGGACTGCACGGCGTCGGCGTCTCGGTGGTGAACGCGTTGTCGGAATCGACGCTCGTGGAGGTCCACCGCGACGGCAAGGTCTACACACAAGGCTACGAACGTGGAAAGCCGACGGGTGCGGTGCGCACGACGACGAAACCGCAGCTGCCTGCGCCGCAGCCCCTTCCCTGGACCGAGCCGCCGAGCATCACGGGGACGGTGACGCGCTTCCGGGCGGATCCGCAGGTGTTCCCGATCATCGAATGGGACGCGCAGATCATCGAGCAGTGGCTGCGGGAGACCGCCTACCTGAACAAGCGGCTCTTCTTGTCGCTGCACGACGAGCGCAACGAGCTGGAAGCGAATTACTACTTCGACGGCGGAGTCGTCTCGTTCGTCCGCCACCTGAATCGGTCGCACGTCGCCCTGCACGGGAAGCCCGTCTACGTCGAGAAGACCTTCGACAACGACACGGTCGTCGAGGTGGCGCTCCAGTACAACGACAGCTTCGTCGAGAAGGTCTACACGTTCGCGAACAACATCAACACGATCGATGGCGGCGCCCACCTCACCGGATTCCGCACCGCGCTCACCCGCACGATCAACGCCTACGCGCGTAAGAACGGACAGCTGAAGGACGCGGATGCGAACCTGACCTCAGACGACGTGCGCGAGGGCCTCACCACCGTGATCAGCGTGAAGATCAAGGAGCCACAGTTCGAGGGCCAGACCAAGACGCGGCTCGGCAACGCCGAGGTGGCCGGCCAGGTCGCCGCCGCGGTGAACGACGCGCTCGGCCAGTACCTCGAGGAGAACCCGGGCGACGCCAAGCGCATCGTCGAAAAGTGCCTCACCGCGTTCCGTGCGCGCGAGGCGGCGCGCAAGGCGCGCGACGTCTTCCGCAAGGGGGCACTCGACGGCTTCTCGCTCCCCGGCAAGCTCGCCGACTGTCAGGAGCGCGATCCCGAGAAATGCGAGCTCTTCATAGTCGAGGGCCCCTCGGCCGGCGGCAGCGCGAAGGGTGGCCGCGACCGGCGCACGCAGGCGATCCTGCCGCTCAAGGGCAAGATCCTGAACGTCGAGAAGGCGCGCGCCGACAAGATGCTCGGCAACGACGAGATCAAGGCGCTCATCACGGCGCTCGGCACGGGCATTGGTGACTACTTCGACATGAAGAAGCTCCGCTACGGCCGCACGATCCTGCTGTGCGACGCGGACGTCGACGGCTCGCACATCCGTACGCTGCTGCTCACCCTCCTGTATCGACACTTCAAGCCGCTCATCGAGGAGAGGCGGATCTACATCGGTCAGCCGCCCCTCTATCGCCTCCAGCTCGGCAAGGAGGTCCGCTGGGCGTACTCGGACCACGAGCGCGACAAGCTGGTCAAAGACATGAAGCAGCTCGCGCGGACGAAGCGCGACGACCGAAAGAAGGCCGCGGCCGACAAGTCCGATGCCGAAGGTGGCGACAAGGTCACCGCTCGCGCCCGGCGCCGCGCTGCGGAGGCCGCCGTCGACACCGAGGCGGACGCTCCGGTCGCGAGCGACGAGGGCATCGACGACGGGAAGGGTGGCCGCGAGCCCGCGATCGCGCGCTACAAGGGCCTGGGCGAGATGAACGCCGAGCAGCTGTGGGACACAACGCTGAATCCGGCGACGCGGACGCTGAAGCAGGTCACGCTCGAGGACGCTGAGAGGGCGGACCTGGCCTTCGACGAGCTCATGGGCAGTGAGGTCGAGGGCCGCAAGAAATGGATCATGGCGAACGCGAAGAAGGCGGCGCTCGACATCTGATGGCACGACTTTCAGAGCTGGGCGTCGACTTCGACCACTGGTGCTTCGCGTGCGGCCGTCTCAACGAGAGCGGCCTGCATCTCGACTTCGACGTGTCGCGCGGGCGCGCGGAGACCACCTGCGTTCCCGACCGCCGCCATCAGGGATACGACGGAACGGTGCACGGCGGCATCGTCACCGCGCTCCTCGACGAGACGATGGGCTGGGCGATCTTCCATCAAGGGATCTGGGGCGTCACGGCGCGTCTCTCCGTCACGTTCCGGCAACCGGTCGCGCTCGGTGAGGAGCTGCGCGTGTCCGGGCAGGTCGTCCGCGAGCGGAGCCGCTCGATCGAGACGCACGGTGTCGTGTCGCGCGTCAGCGACGGCGCGGTCCTGGCGGAGGCGGACGCCACCTTCCTCCTGATGCCCGATGAGCGCCGTCGCGAGCTCGAGACACGCTACTCGCGGACCGACGAGACCTTCGCGCGCGTGCGCTCCGCGGTCGCGGCCGAAGAACGCGTCAGGGAGCACGGCAGGACGTGATCGACGAACCGAAGAACGACCGCGTGATCGGCATCGAGCTCGAGCAGGAGATGCGCCAGGCGTATCTCGACTATTCGATGAGCGTCATCGTCGCGCGCGCCCTTCCGGACGTTCGCGATGGGCTCAAGCCGGTGCAGCGCCGCATCCTCTACACGATGCACGAGATGGGGCTCCGTAGCGATCGGCCGCTGCGCAAGTCGGCGGCGATCGTTGGCGACGTGATGGGGAAGTACCACCCGCACGGCGACGTCCCCATCTACGACGCGCTCGTGCGCCTCGCGCAGGACTTCGCGGCCCGGTATCCGCTCGTGCAGGGCCAGGGGAACTTCGGCTGCTTCTCCGGCGACACGAAGGTCGAGCTCTACAACGGCGAGCAGAGGACCCTCGCCGAGCTCGTCGACATGGCGCATCGCGGCGCGCGTGTCGATATCTTCACCGTGGACGCGCACCGCAACGTGCGCATCAAGCCGATGCGCGCGCCGCGTTTGGTGCGCCGCAACGACCCGGTCGTAAAGGTGACGCTGGAGTCCGGCGTCGAGATCGTCTGCACGCCGGACCACCGCTTCATGCTCCGCGACGGGACGTATCGCGAGGCGCAGCACCTCAAGCCCAAGGATCAGCTCATGCCGTTCGCGCGCTCGTCGATCCCCGAGCGCCTGCACCGCACCGGCGCGTTCCCCATCCCGGCGAGCCTCACGCAGAAGGTCGCGAAGGTGGAGCCCGCGGGGCGCGCCGACGTCTACGACCTCACCGTCGATGTCACGCAGAACTTCGCGCTCGCCGCGGGGATCTTCGTCCACAACTCGATCGATGACGACCCGCCGGCCCACATGAGATACACCGAAGCGCGGCCGGCGGCGATCGCGAACGAGATGCTCGCCGATATCGACAAGGACACCGTCGACTGGGTCCCGAACTACGACAGCCGGCATATGCAACCCGTCGTCATGCCGGCCAGGCTGCCGAACCTACTGGTGAACGGCTCCGCGGGCATCGCGGTCGGCATGGCCACGAACATCCCGCCCCACAACCTGACCGAGATCGCGACCGCCACGCGGCGGCTCATCGACGATCCCGAGCTCACGACCGACGACCTCTGCGAGACGATCCTCGGCCCGGACTTCCCCGGCGGGGGCCTCATCTACCGCTTCGAGGAAGTGAAGAACGTCGAGACGGGCAAGGCGGAGCGCATCGACGCCATCCGGCGTGCCTACGCCAACGGCCGCGGCCGCATCCTCATGCGCGCGAAGGCGCACGTCGAGGACATGCGCGGCAGTCGCCAGGCGATCGTCGTCAGCGAGCTGCCGTATGCGGTCAACAAGGCGTCCCTCATCGAGAAGATCGCGGATCTCGTCCAGAACAAGAAGCTGGCGGGCATCAGCGACATCCGCGACGAGAGCGACCGCGAGGGCATGCGCATCGTCATCGAGATCAAGCGCGACGACAGCGCCGAGCGGGTGCTCAACAACCTCTTCAAGCACACCGCGATGCAGTCCGCCTTCAACCTGAACATGCTCGCGCTCGTCGACCAGGAGCCACGGACCCTTTCGCTCAAAGAGGTCCTCCAGCACCACATCGACTACCGGAGGACGGTCATCCGCCGGCGCACCGAACACGACCTCGCCAAGGCCAAGGAGCGCGCGCACATCCTCGAGGGCTTCAAGATCGCGCTGGATCACATCGACGAGGTCGTCAAGGCCATCCGCGCGAGCAAGACCCCGGAGACCGCGCTCACGAGCCTTCAGGAGAAGTTCGGGCTCAGCGAGGCGCAGGCGAGGGCCATCCTGGAGATGCAGCTCCGACGCCTCACCGGACTCGAGCGTCAGAAGATCGACGAGGAATACCAGGCGACCATCAAGCTCATCGCCGAGCTCGAGTCCATCCTGGCGAGTCCGCGCCGCATCCTCGGCCTCATCAAGACCGACCTCGAAGAGCTCACCGCGAGGTACGGCGACGAGCGGCGCACCCTTATCGCCGACGATCTGCCGCGACAGTTCACCGACGAGCAGCTGGTGGCCGACGAGGACGTCGTGATCACGCTCTCGAGCCGCAACTACGCCAAGCGCATGCCGCTCTCGACGTACCGCGCGCAGCATCGCGGCGGACGCGGCGTGATCGGGATGCAGACGCGGGACGAGGATGATGTCCAGCACCTCGTCGTCGCGCGCAATCACGACAAGCTCTACGTCTTCACCGATCGCGGCCGGGTGTTCGCGCTCAAGGTCTACGAGCTGCCGGACGCGAGTCGCACGGCGAAGGGCACGCCGATCCAGAACATCCTCGAGGCCATGCAGCAGGGCGAACGCGTCTCCGCCCTCGTCGCGCTGCGTGACACGACCTCGGCGGAGTTCCTCATGATGGCCACGCGCAAGGGCTTCGTGAAGAAGACCGCGCTGTCCGAGTACGCCACTGTCCGTCGCGCCGGGCTCATCGCGATCGCGCTCCGCAAGGGCGACGAGCTCGCGTGGGTCGCCGCCTGCGCGAAGGACGATCGGGTCATCCTCGCCACGCGCAAGGGCAAGGGCATCTCGTTCAAGGCGTCCGACGCCCGGCCGATGGGCCGCCCGACACAGGGCGTCACCGGCATCCGGCTGAAGAAGGGTGACGAGGTCGTCGGCATGGGCATCGCGCGTCAGCGCACGGAGGTCCTGTCGGTGACCGAGAACGGATATGGCAAGCGCACCTCGGTCGACGAGTTCCCGACCCAGGGTCGTGGCGGCCAAGGTGTCATCTTGGCGTCACTTGGTGCGAAGACCGGGGACGTGGCCGCGATGCAGATGGTCGACGAGGGCAGCCAGGAGATCCTCCTGATCTCGACCACCGGCGTCGTGATCCGCACGCCGCTCGATCAGATCCGCGTCCTCGGCCGGCCGACGATGGGCGTGAAAGTGATGACGACCGGCGACGCGAAGATCGCGTCGATCGCCACCTTCACGACGACCCGACCGACCCAGACGCAGCTTCCGGTGAAATAGGCTTCGCCAGACAGACTGACGAGCCCCCGAACCTTTCAATCGCGCGTACGAATTCGGTCGCAGCAGTACCAATTGCGCTCGTTTGGCCGTTGTTTCGACGCATGCGGGCCGATATGGTCTCCCGGACGGTCGCGGAACGTGGCGTCATTTGTCCGCCGGAACGGACAGACAGGCGTACCGGGACCACCGCTTTGAGAGGGAAGGCATCGGGTTGATCGCGCTCGACGACGTCAGCAAGCGCTACCCCAATGGAACGTTCGCGCTGCGCGACGTCGACCTCCGGATCGACTCCGGCGACTTCATCTTCCTCGTGGGCTCGTCCGGCGCCGGCAAGTCGACGCTCATCCGGCTCGTCATCCGCGAAGAGCTCCCGACGACCGGTCGCGTCGTCGTGGACGGCGAGGAAGTGGGGCGCATGCCGCGCTCGCACGTGTACCGGCTCCGACGCAAGGTCGGCGTCGTATTCCAAGACTTCAAGCTGCTCCCGCGCAAGACGGTCGCGGAGAACGTCGCGTTCGCGCTCATCGTCACCGGTCACGAGGGACGCCTGGTGCGCGAAGAGACCGAGCGCGCGCTTGCACTCGTCGGCCTCACCGCGCGACGCGATCACTTTCCGAGCCAGCTCTCCGGTGGCGAGCAGCAGCGCACGGCGATCGCGCGCGCGCTCGTCAACCGTCCGCGCATCCTCATCGCCGACGAGCCGACTGGCAACCTCGACCCGGTGACGAGCTGGGAGATCATCAAGCTGCTGACGCGCATCAACGACCTCGGGACGACGCTGGTGATGGCGACGCACAACGCCGAGATCGTCAACGCGCTGCGCCGTCGCGTCGTGCACCTCGATCACGGCATGGTCGTGCGCGACGAGCGCGAAGGCCTGTACGCGGCATGAGGCGCGTCGGGTATGTCCTCAGCGCCGCGGGCCAGGGCTTCTGGCGGAATCCCGTCATGAGCCTCGCATCGACCTTCACCGTCACGTTGATGCTGCTGTTGTTCGCATTCTTCCTCACGACCGATCGCGGACTGCAGGCGGCGGTGAGCGTGCTCGAGTCGAAGGTCGAGATCGCGCTGTTCATCAGTGACGACGCCAAGGTCTCGGAGATCCTCGCGCTCAAATCGAGGATCGAGGCGGACCCGGCCGTCGCCCGCGTCGAGTACGTCACCAAGGAGCAGGCCCTGAAACGGCTGCAGGACATCGCCGACCGGCGCAAGGACTTCGTCCTCGCCGCGATCGACTCCAATCCGCTGCCGGCGTCGCTCGAAGTGAAGCTTTCGGACGCGCGCCAGGCCAAGCGCTTCGGTGACGACCTCCGCGCCGAGGTCGGCGGTGGCGTCGTCGCCGACGTGATCGACAACCCCCAGGTCGTCGACCAGCTGCTCACGATCACGCGGGTGCTGTCGGTCGGCGGCATCGCGATCCTCGCGATGATGCTGTTCGTGGCGCTGTTCGTGATCGTGAACACGATCCGCATCGCGGTGCACGCGCGGCGGGACGAGATCGAGATCATGCAGCTCGTCGGCGCATCCGACGCCTTCGTGCGCTGGCCGTTCATCCTCGAGGGGATGCTCGTCGGAGCGCTCGGGGCCGTCGTCGCGCTCTCGATCGTGTTCGCGGCAGCCGGGCCGGTCACCGGCGCGATGCTCGACTTCCTGGTCACGCTGCCGATCTCGCTGGGTCCCGAATTCGCGTTCCAGCTCGCCACGAGCGTGCTGGGCGTGGCGCTCCTCGTGGGCGCGGGAGGGGCGACGCTGTCCGTGCGCGCCCACCTCGCCAAGTGACACCGCGTCGCGTCTTGACCGCCGGCCGCCCCGAGTGGGACGATGCGCGCGTTATGGGAACTCCCCGGAACGTCCGGGGAGGTGGGTGGAGGAAGAGCGGACTCCGCGCGACCGTCGTCGCGCTGGCGGCTCTCGCCCTCTTCGTCGGACAGCAGATGCCCGCCGCCGCCGACGATCCGCTCCAGGACGCCCTTCGCCGCAAGGAAGAGCTCGAGCGCGCCGTCGCGCGGTCGCGCCAGAACGCCGAGCGCTACAAGGTCGCCGCGTCGCAGTTCCAGGCCGCCGTCGACTCCGCGAACGCGCGCATCGCGGACCTTGCCGACAAGCAGGCCTCCGCCCAGACCGAGGCCGAGTCGCTCGGCTTCGAGATCCAGATCACCGAAGAACAGCTCGCCCTCGTGGCGTTCCAGCTGGACGAGACGAAGGCCCTCGCGGATTCGCTGAACGCGCAGGCCGCGGAACAGCAGCGACAGCTCCTGCGACGCGAAGACATCTACGCGAAGCATCTCGTCGCGACCTACCGGCAGGCTTTGATCAGTCCGCTCGAGATGCTCCTCTCTTCGCGGACTCTGACGGAGTTCGCGAACCGTGTGCAGCAGATGATCTTCGTGAACCGACAGGATCAACAGCTCGCCAACGAGATCAGGACGCTTCGCGCGGACACCGCCGCGAAGCTCGAGGACGCCTCCGGCAAAGAGAAGGAGATCCTCGGTCTCCAGGAACAGATCGCGACCCAGCGCAAGGCTCTGGCGGAGCAGAAGGCGAAATACGAGGAGCTGGTCGCACAGATGCAGACCGCGATCGAGCAGTCGGACGCCGAGCGCGCATACGCCGCCGCGAACAAGTCGCAAGCCGTTGGTGCACTGTCCGCGGCCAATCGCGAGACGTCCGATCTCAACCGCAAGCTCGAGGACGCCGAGCGGCAGTACGCGAATCTCGCTGCGCAGCTCGCGGCGAAGAGCGGACTCGGCGCCTTCAACGGATCGAAGCTCGCGATGTGGCCGCTCATCGGTCAGATCACGTCGGGCTTCGGCCCACGCTGGGGCGGCTTCCACAACGGCCTCGACATCGCGGCGCCGAAGTACACGCCGATCCGCGCCGCGTCCTCGGGTCAGGTCGTCACCGTAGGACGCCCGTACATCGCGTACGGCGACACCGCGGTGGTCGTCATCATCGCTCACGGCTACAACTTCTCGACGCTCTACGGCCACCTCGACGACCTAAAGTGGCCGCCGGTCAGGGTCGGTCAGTTCGTCGCCGCCGGCACGATCATCGGCTACGTGGGGATGACCGGCTGGACCACCGGTCCGCACTGCCACTTCATGACGATCGTGAACGGGAAGGCCGTGAACCCGCGCCCCTACCTCCCCTGAACTAGCAGCTCGTCTTCGCGGCATCCGCCGCGGCGCCTCCCTGCGGCGCTCAAGGGTGGTCGCTCCCTCGCCGGAGTGAATCCGCTCGGTCCCACCGTCTCGGCTCTCGTCAGGTTCCGGGCCAATTTCGATTGCGACGCACCTCACATTGACGACGCCGCGCTGCGCGTGTGAGCATGGACAACGAAAGAAAGGAGGTGATGTGGAGTGGGCGATGCCAATGGGAAACCAAAGACCCAGGGGTGCTCACTTCGGCCTTTCGTAATGAAACCAACTGAGGTGATCGCGAACTAACCCGCGGTCTTTGGAGACCCGGTGACAGCGGCGGCAGAAATGCCGCCGCTGTCTCTTTTTCTCGCTCTGTACGCTCTCGGCATGCCGGATCGCAGATCGCCGCCAGTCACCGCACCCGAGAAAAAGCCGCGCGATCTTCAGCTCGCGGACAATCGCAAGGCGCTGTTCGACTACGCCATCGAGGATCGGGTGGAGGCCGGCATCGCCCTGACCGGGACGGAGATCAAGTCGCTGCGCGCCGGTCATGTGAATCTCCGAGACGGCTACGCGCGGATCGAGAAGGGCCAGGCCTGGCTGCGGAACGTGCACATCGCGCCGTGGACGCACGCGGCGCACGACAACCACGAACCGTTGCGCCCGCGAAAGCTCCTGTTGCACAAAGACGAGATCGGTCAGCTCGCGGGCGCGGTCTCGCAGAAGGGCTACACGCTCGTCCCGCTACGCATGTACACGAAGAACGGGCGCGCGAAGGTCGAGATCGGTCTCGCGCGCGGCAAGAAGCGTTACGAGAAACGTCAGGTGATCAAGGCACGGGAGGCCGCCCGCGAGATGCAGGCGGCCATCCGTCGCAGGGTCTAGTTCGTCCGCAGGATCAGTCGCCGAAGGCGGGTGCGCTCTCGCGGACCTCGTCGGTGCGCGGCGTCGTGTGGGCCTTGAGTGGCACTTCCTTCAGGAAGAGCGAGATCACCACGGCGATGCTGACGACGACCGCGGCGTAGATGAAGACGTCGTGCAGCGACTGCGCGAGCGCCGTTCGGATCGCGTCGAGGACCTGATCGAAGATCGGCTGCGCTCCGGGCGGCAACGCCGCCCTGGTGGCCGCGATGCGGACCGGATCGAAGATGGCCTGCGCGCTCCCGCCGCTTGGCAGCGACGCGGCGATCTGCGGCGGGAGGTTGAGGGCGGCGACCTCCGTCTGGATCCTCTGCGGGAGCTCGTGCGAGACCACCGCGCCGAGGATGGCCACGCCGACGGTGCCGCCGATGTTCCGCCAGAACTGGATCTGGCTCGTCGCGACGCCGAGGTACTGGCGCGGAAGCGCGCTCTGGGTCGCGTTGATGTACAGCGGCATCGCGACGCCCATGCCGATGCCGACCATGATCAGGTCGCGCACGACGTCGATCTCAGGCGTCCGGACCGTGACCTGCGAAAGCCCATAGAGACCGAAGACCATGACGATGAGTCCTATGGTGCCGAGGAACCGGTAACGGGTGATGCGGATCATGAGCTGGCCGGTCACGATGCTGGCGCCGATGAGGCCGACCATCATCGGTGTCGCGAGCAGGCCCGAGTTCGTCGCTCCGATCCCCAGCACGCCCTGGTACACGAGGCCGATGTAGACGATCGCCCCGAACATGCCGAAGGCGATGAAGAATCCGGTGATCGCCGACACGGCGAACGTGACGTTCTTGAACAGGACGAAGGGCACGACCGGGTGCGCGACGCGCTGCTCGACGATGAAGAAGAGCACGGCCATCACGGCGGCGAAGCCGAGGAGGCCGACGACCTCCGGTGAGCTGAACTCGTGGTCGCGGGTGATCGAGAAACCCACGAGCAGCGGCACCAGCGTGGCCGCGAGCAGGCCCGCGCCGAGGAAGTCGATGTCCCGCCACGACGCGCTGTGCTTGGTGCGCGGCATCGTGAGGAACACGACGGCGACAGCGAGGATGCCGACGGGCACATTCACGTAGAAGACCCAGCGCCAGCCGACGTTGTCGGTGAGATAGCCACCCACGGTCGGGCCGACCACGGACGCGATGCCGAAAATGCCACCGAACACGCCCTGGATCCGCGCGCGGGTCTGCGGCGGGAAGAGGTCGGCCAGCGAGGCGAACACGCTCGCGAAGAGCACGCCACCGAAGAGGCCCTGGATGCCACGGAAGATCACGAGCTCGACCATGTCCTGCGCCTGTCCGCAGAGGGCCGACGCAAGGACGAATCCGATCATTCCGACGAGCAGGAAGGGCTTGCGGCCGAACAGGTCGCCGAGCTTGCCGGCGATCGGCGTCGTCGTGGTCGACGTCACCATGTAGGCCGTCGCGACCCAGGCGAAGTATTCGAGGCCGTTGAGCTCGCCGACGATGCGCGGGAGCGCCGTCCCCACGATGGTCTGGTCGAGTGCGGCGAGGAACAGCGCGAGGCCGACGCCGACCGACGCCAGGATGCGGGCGGTGCGGTCCATCTCAGCGGGCATCTGCGTTCTCCTTGTGGGTGATGTGGCGCAGGCTGCGCCGAGGTCGTGAAGAAGCGATGAACGGACGGCGGAGGACTGCGGCAGGCACCACGTCCGCGGCCATGAAGGCGGCGTTGAGATCGGCGAACGCGGCGCGCACGCGGCGTCGCTGTGGCAGCGTGAGCCGGCCGAGCACCTGCGCGAGCGTCGACGAAGCGGCGAGCTCATATCGCTCGCAGACGCGGCGGCCCTCGGCCGTGAGGGTGAGCACGACGGCGCGACGATCCTCGGGATCGGTATCGCGCCGCACCAGGCCATCGCGAACGAGGCTCTCGACGACCTCTGTCACAGCGCCGGCGCTGAGCTTCAGCTGCTGCGCGACCAGCCCCGCGCGCACCGACTTGTCGCCGATCACCCAGAGCAGGCGCCCGCGCTCGGGCGAGGACATGCCGCATTCCTGCGCGGCGTGCCACGCGACGCGGCCGAAACGGGGCATCACCGCGAGCACAGTGCGAGCCAGAGAGAGGTCGTCGTTGGGTGTGATCTTCGTCACAGTTCCTTCGGGTCCTGAATTGTTCGGAAGCCGAAGTATCTCCCGGCGCGAGCCGCGCGTCAACGGCGCCGAGCGTATCGCTGGTTACGGAACGGTCTAGCCCCCGGCGGACTCCACCCTGGGCTGTTCGAGATCGGCGGAGAAGAACGTCTTCCCGCCGCACTGCGCACACGTCGCCGGTGCCGCGGCGCCGTGGGTGATCGTGCCGCAGGCCTCGCAGCGGAAATGCTGCTGCCCGCCGGTCGCCGGGATGACCGCGGGAGCCTGCGCGAGGAGCTGCCGGATCCGACCGAGCTCGTGCGCCACGGTGATGGGCTCGAGGCCGGCGCCCGATTGGTCGGCTTCGATGAGCTCCTGCGTGAGCGCGTCGAGGCGACGCATCGCGTCCTGCATCGTGACCTCCCCTACGAGTTCGGAAAGGATACGTCTCACACCGGGCGCCGAGTGTCCGTTCTAATCTCCGACGATGCCGTATCTCGTCTTCATCGCCTGCTGCCTCATCTGGGGCAGCACCTTTCTCGCGATCCGGATCGGCAACGAGGCCGTCCCGCCGATCTGGGCGGCAACGATCCGCCTGGCGCTCGCCGCGCCGCTCCTTACCGGGCTCGTGATCGCGACACGTCAGCGCTTCCCGCGGGGGCCCGCCCTCCGCGGCGCGCTCCTCTTCGGGATCTTCAATTTCGGCGTGAACCTCTCGCTCCTTTACTGGGGTGAGCGCGTGGTCCCGAGCGGGATCGCGGCCGTCCTGTACGCCACGGTGCCGCTGTCGACGGCGCTCATCGCGGCCGCGATGCGCGTGGAGCGCCTGGTTGCCCGCAAGGTCGCGGCCGCGCTCGTCGCGATCGTCGGCGTCGCGATCATCTTCGCCGGCGAGCTGAAGCTCGATGTGCCGCTGGAGGGGCTCGCCGCGGTCTTCCTTGCCGCGACGGCGGCATCGCTCTCGAGCGTGTTCCTGAAGCGGACTCCGCAGCCCTCGGCCTTCGCGGCGAACGCCGTCGGCGCGGCCGTGGGCGCGGTCGTCTGCGCGGCCGCCAGCCTGCTCATCGGCGAAGACCACGCGCTGCCGACGACGCTGGCCGCGTGGTGGCCGATCGTCTACCTCACGCTCGCCGGCTCGCTCGGCGCGTACGTGCTCTACACCTGGCTGGTCCAGCACTGGCCGGTGACGAACGCCAGCATGATCGGCGTCGTCGTTCCCGTGATCGCGGTGATCCTGGGGGCGCTCGCGAGGCAGGAACAGCGCTCCCCGGAGTCCTACGTCGGCGCGGCGGTCGTGCTCGTCGCGGTCATCATCGCGCTGCGTCCATGGGCTGGCACTCGCTATGCGGGAAGTCCGGCGGTCGCCAAATAGGGAGGACCGCCATGCGCATCGACCTCGGAGCTAAGGTCCGGACGAAGGACGGCCATACGGCCGGGCACATCGAGAGGGCCATCTGGGATCCGCGGGCGAATCAGGTCATCGGGTACGTCATCAACACGGGAGGGCTGCTCGGGCACGAAGTCGTGATCTCTCCGGAGATGCTCGAGACGTCCGCCCGCGCCGACGACGAGATCGTCCTCAGCCTCACCAAGCAGGAGCTCGGCGAGATCGCCCGATACGAGGAGTCGGACTACTCCGCCCCGCCTGCCGACTGGATCGCGCCCGCGGTCTACGCGATGCCCTCGGGTGGCTATCTCTGGCCCCTCGGCTATGCCGACGGCGCGGCGCCGCTCGTTCCCCCGTCGGCCGCGACGGAGCACATGCACGAGCCGGAGATCCGCGAGGGGATGCGGGTTCGCGACGCGAACGGTGACGAGCTTGGGACCGTCGCAGAGGTGAAGGTCGACGAAGCGACCGAGGAGCTGCGCGGTGTCGTCGTCCGACGCGGCGGCGTGCTCGAGCGCATCACCGGCGGCGGCGAGACATTCGAGATCGACGCCGAGCAGATCGGTCAGGTCGATGACGACGAGCTGCGTCTCGTCACGAGCGGCGCGGAGATCCTCGGCCGCCAGAAGGCGTAGCAAGGAGGCTTTTGATGGCACAGCTCACGGAGACCGGACGCAAGCACATCGCACGAAAGAACTTCGCCTACGTCGACAAGGAGGGTGGCGAGCACCTTCCCATCCACGACGAGGAGCACGTTCGCAACGCGATCGCGCGCTTCAACCAGACGGCGTTCGAGAGCGTCGACGCGAAAGAGAAGGCGCGGCGCAAGATCCTCGCGGCTGCGAAACGCCACGGCATCGAGGTCGCGAAGGACGATGACATCGCGAAGCGCGCGGACTCGCTCAAGCGCGTCCGCACCAAGCGCGGCATGCGCGGCGGGAAGAAGGTCGTCCGCAAGCCGGTGGCGCGCCGCCGGAAATAGCCGCGCGCGCGATGATGTCGCGCGGTGACGGGGCTGGAGGCGCCTGACTACTGGCTCGCGCGCCTGGTGTTCCAGCGCGCGCTTGCCGCTATCTACGTCGTCGCCTTCCTCGTTGCCGCGCGTCAGTTCGTGCCGCTTCTCGGCGAGCGCGGACTCCTGCCGGTCCCCGACTTCGTTCGCGCCGTTCCGTTCCGACGCTCACCGAGCCTCTTCCACGTCCGGTACTCGGATCGTCTCCTCACCGCGCTCGCGTGGACCGGTGTCGGGCTTGCGGTCGCCGCGCTCGTCGGACTGCCCGACGCCTGGCCGATCCCGCTCACGATGCTGCTCTGGGCGGCGCTCTGGGCGCTTTACCTCTCGATCGTCAACGTCGGCCAGACCTTCTACTCGTTCGGCTGGGAGACGCTGCTGCTCGAGACCGGCTTCCTCGCGATCTTCCTCGGGCCGGCGTGGACGGCCCCGCCGCTCACGCTCATCTGGCTCATCCGCTGGCTGCTGTTCCGCGTCGAGTTCGGCGCCGGAATGATCAAGATCCGCGGCGACCAGTGCTGGCGCGATCTCACCTGCCTCTATTACCACCACGAGACGCAGCCGATGCCGAATCCGCTGTCGTGGTACTTCCACCACCTGCCGAAGCGCTTGCACCGGGCGGAGGTCCTCGGCAACCACTTCGCGCAGCTCGTCGTTCCGTTCTTCCTGTTCTTCCCGCAGCCCATCTCGACCGTCGCGGGGCTCGTGATCCTCATCACGCAGAGCTGGCTCCTGCTGAGCGGCAACTTCTCCTGGCTGAACGTGGTCACGATGACGCTCGCCATCGCGAGCCTCGACGACGCGGCGCTCGGGCGGATCCTGCCGCTCGCGCGGCCGGAGCTCGCCAGCGAGCCCTGGCACCAGTGGCTCGTCGTCGCCGTGACGATCGTCATCGTCCTGCTCAGCTACCGACCGGCGCGCAACCTCATGTCGCGACACCAGCTGATGAACACGAGCTTCGATCCGCTGCATCTGGTGAACACCTACGGGGCCTTTGGGTCGATCACGAAGGAGCGCTACGAGGTCGTCGTCGAGGGCACCGATGAGCCGGTCCTCACCGCGACCACGACGTGGCGCGAGTACGAGTTCAAGGCGAAACCGGGCGATGTGCGTCGGCGGCCGCCGCAGTACGCGCCGTACCACCTCCGGCTCGACTGGCTCATGTGGTTCGCCGCGATGTCATCGCCGATGTACCACGAATGGTTCGTTCCGCTGGTGGTGAAGCTGCTCGAGGCCGACGCGCCGACCCTCCGCCTCTTACGCAAAGATCCGTTCGGCGGCGAGCGGCCGCGCTTCGTTCGCGCGACGCTCTATCTCTATCGCTTCACGACGCCCCGCGAGCGCCGCGAGACGCACGCCTGGTGGGTGCGGTCGCGCGTCGAGGAGTACCTGCGACCGGTCGGCCTGCGCGCGGCCCGCGCGGCCGCGTAGCGGGCTGCGTGCCCTCGACGTAGCTCTTCAGGCTGTGAAGCTTCGACGACCACAGCGAGCGGTATCGCGCCAGCCACGCGTCCACGTCCGCCAGCGAGCGCGGATCCAGCTCGTAGCGTCGCTCGCGCCCTGAGGCACGCACGCGGCACAGGCGCGCCGCGCGCAGGACCCGGAGGTGCCTCGAGACCGCGGGCCGGCTGATCTCGGGAAAGCGCTCGGCGATGTCTCCGGCGCGCAGCGCGTCTCCGCGGAGCAGGTCGAGGATCTCGCGGCGCGTCGGATCGGCGATCGCCGCGAAGACGTCGCTCACCCGAAGTGCGACACGCCGCGCTCGACCCAGTCGCGCAGCCACGCCAGCTCTTCGTCGGCGCTCCAGCCACGTAAGAAATCCTGGAACTCCTTGGTGCGGAACGGCTCCGGGAGACGTTCGAAGCCCTCGTGCGACACGCGCACCCGCGTGCCGGTGCCGTCGGGCTCGCAGGTGAAGCGCACGATCGAGTGCAGGTCGGGAAACGGCCAGTCGGTGCCGACCGGGATCCAGGTGACCGCGATCTCGCGCGGCGGATCGAACGCGACGACCTCGCCCACGAACACGTATGCCGTGCCGCGGTGCGACCCCTCGACGCGGAAGCGGCCACCGAGACGCGGCTGGAGCTGCGTCTTCGCGTTGAACCAGTGCCGCCAGGCCTCCTCCGTCGCGAGAGCGCGCCAGACCCGACCCTGCGGCGCCTCGATGTGCACCTCGAGTCGAACAGCCAGCTCCTCGACCACCCGGCACCTCCGCGGCGCGGTGAATTACGTAACTTGTAGGTTACATATCCTCGGCGCGCATCGCAACCGCCGCGGCCGCGGACCGCCACTGGTCGTGCGTGATCCGGTACAGGACGTGACGGCGCCCGGACCACGACGCGGGAACGCCGGGGTGGTCGAAGTCGTCTTCCGGCCGTCGGACGAGTCCGAGCTTCTCCATCACGTGCCGCGAGCGCACATTGCCGGCGGTGGCGAATGAGACGACCTCGTCTCGGTCCAGCGCGTCGAAGGCGTGGGCGAGCGAGGCCCTCCCGCCCTCGGTCGCGTATCCGCGTCCCCACTGAGCCGCTGCGAGGCGCCAGCCGACCTCCAGCACCGGCCGTCCCAGGGCCGCATCGGCGGGATTCAGACCGATGAAGCCGATGAACGGGGCAACGCCCGGCACCTCGACGGCCCAGAGCCCGAAGCCCTGCTGCTCCATCCGCGCGACGATCTTGTCGACCCAGGCGTCGGACTCCTCGCGCGTGCTGGTCCGCGGGAAATGCTCCATCACCTTCGGATCGGCATTCATCGCAGCGAACGGGGGGCGGTCGCTCTCGCGCCACGGCCGGAGCAGGAGCCGCGCGGTGCGGAGCGTGACGACGGTCGTCATCGGTCGCGATCGGCGATGGCACCGTCGATCCAAAGGGTCGTGTCCCCGATGACGGTCGCCCCTTCCGGCTCGTTGTGCATCTCGTGACGCAGCAATGGATACACGCGGCGGGTGACGTTCGCTCGGCCCTCGAGCGACGCGCTGGAAGACACCGGCACGATCGGGTCGTCGGTGCCGTGCAGGACGTACGTCGGTATGGGCAGCTCGCGGAACTGTGCGAGACGAGACTGGACGCGCGCCTGCTCGTGGAAGAGCTCCATGCCGAGCCGTGCCGTCGTGCGGTGCACGTTCAGCGGATCGGACCGGTACGCGAGCTCGACCTGCCCATCGCGCGAGAGCCCGCCCGCCGGTAGCTCGTTCGCGATCGTGAAGCGCGGCATCGCGCGACCGAGCACGTCGGCGAAACTTCGCTTCCACCGCGCCACGACAGCCGCGATGGCCGGTGCCGACAGAACGAGAAGATCCGGTTTCGGACGCGCCGGATCCGCAAGGACGTAGCCGAGCGCGATGAGCCCGCCCATCGAGTGCCCGTAGAGAACGACGGGCCGCCGTCCGCTGTCGGCGCGGATAGCCGCCAGCCGATCCTCGACGTCGTCGTGGTACTGCGACCATCGATCGACGTACGCACGGCGACCCGCGGATGCGCCGAAGCCGCGCAGGTCAAAAGCATGCGTCTCGATCCCCGCGGACGCGAAACGCGACGCGACGTGGGCGTGACGCCCGGCGTGCTCCGCGATGCCATGGATCAGGAGAAGATGCGCGCGCGTGATGCCGACGGCACGCCAGCGGATCGTGCGCAGCTCCAGGCCGTCTCGTGTCCGAGCGGTCCCGTAGATGCCGTTCGCGAGCGAGGTCATGGCGCGACGATATGCGGATGCCCGAGCCGGCCCCGGGGCTTCGGAGCGGAATACGGTCGGCGGACGTGTCCGCTCGGAGCCCGAGCCAGCACCCACGCCTGGGTGCCCCAGCTGTGGAGATGGGGGAGGGTCGAACTCCCCGTCCAAGGCCGTTGAAGTGAGCGCTTCTACGAGCGTAGTCGGCGTTTTTTTGTCTCGGGAAGCCCAGCGCGCACCGACGCGCTCTCGGCTCCCCCAGGCCGGAAATCTTGAGTCCGCCTACCGGCCGATCGGCGGACCGCACCTTCGCTTACGTCGCCCTTCCCGGCCCGCGAAGGGGAGACCGGGAGGACGCTCACTGACTAGGCAGCGAGTGCGTAGGAATTTGTGCCAGTTATCTGGCTGCCGTTCGGATTAACGAGGAGGAACGG
>DASYUC010000048.1:0-1720 GCA_036001645.1 Candidatus Limnocylindria bacterium | reverse complement strand
GATCGAGTGCGGCGCATCCTCGCGGCCGGCCTGCCCTTCACGTTTCTCGTGCTCGTGCTCTGCTATCTCAACTGGCGACTGTTCGGATGGTTCATACCGGGCGCAGGGTATTTCCTGATCCGCGATCAGCAGGAGGTGCTGGTGTACGCGCCCCAAATCGGGGCGCCGGGACTTTTCTTCGACCAGGCATTCGGCCTCATACCGCGCGCCCCCATCTACCTGCTCGCGTTCCTCGGCGTCGCAACGCTCTGGCGGCGACGCCGCATCGACGGGGCGCCGCTCGCTGCACTTTTCCTGGGATGGGGGCTGTATTTCCTCTACATCGCGGACATCGCGTACTGGCACGCGGACGGCGGTCCGCCGTCGCGATACCTCCTCGCGGGACTGCCGTTCCTGGCCGTAGCCGTTGCGGGCGGGCTCGAGACGGTGTTCGCATCGTCGGGCCGCCTTCGCGCGGTCATGCTTGCCTTCACGGGGATTGCCCTGTGGTGGTCGGCGTTCATCACGTTCATTTACGCGGTGCTCCCGGAACTCCGGTACGAGTACGCACCGCAGATCCGCGAGGGCAACGCGGTCCGGCTCTGGCTCGAAGTCGGCCGCGTCATTCGACCGGCTGTGCAGAATGCGCTTCCCTCGTTCCTCGGTCATGAGGCCGCAGCGCTTCCTCTGGCCCTCCTCTGGGTCGCCCTCGCGGTCGCTCTGGGCGTGCTCGGCTTCCTCATGATCCGGCGACCCCAGAGGGTGAGCACGTCAATCCTCTGACCCGGGGAGCCACGCCGCTGGTTGCGTTCGCCGGCCTCACGGCTCTTGTCGCGCTCGGTGCGGTCGCGACCGTCGATCGCGCGATCCTGGACATCGTGCAGCTGGCGCACGGGTCCTGGCTCGATCTCGCAGCGTCGCTCGTCACCGTCTTCGGGCAATCCGAAGTCATCGGCAGCATCGTCCTCGGCGTCGCCGTGGTGCGGTTGCGCGCAGGTCGTCGCGACTGGTGGATTCCGCTGCTGGTCGCGCTGGTCGTTGGGATCGAGCTCGTGTTGAAGCTCACGATCCCTCAACCGGCGCCGCCCCGACGAGCTCGTGCGGGGCGTTCACCTATTGCCGTTCCTCGAGGGGCCGACGCCGTTCGCGTTTCCGAGTGGCCATGTCGCGCGCGTCGCGTTCTTGGTCACCGCGCTCCGGTGGCCGGCCGGCATCTCGCTTGGGATCGTGGTCACGATGGCGATAACGCGGATCTACTTGGCCGAGCACTGGCCAAGCGACATTCTAGGTGGCTGGCTGCTCGGCTACGGGATCGCAGCTGTGGCCCGGCTGCGCCCCTAACGCCTCGGCCGAGACTCCCGTTAGGCGTCAGTCAGGGGGAATTCGCGCGGGCCTTCGGGCTCGGAGAGGAGCCATGTCACATGAACCATCGCGGAATCTGGCTGACAGCCGCCGTCTTGGCGGTCGTCGCGCTCCTGACGCAAGTCGCGGGAGCATCGACGAGAAACGACGCCGCATCCATCGCGACCGGCGCGTCCGTCTCTGCTGAGGTGACCGGCACAGCGGCGACCGGGTCGCTGCCCGAGCAGGCCTCATCCGCCGCGCGCGAGAAGTCGGCCAACGGGATTGCGACCGCGAACGAATCGATCACCGATCGCGCGCGGACCACCACGACGACCGAGACAAACAACGAGGTCACGATGAACACGCCGGCTGCGGCACCGCACGACAGCACGACCGG
>DASYUC010000047.1:0-7611 GCA_036001645.1 Candidatus Limnocylindria bacterium | reverse complement strand
CTGCACGTTGCGAACACGTTCTTCGATGAGTTCCGCGATCCGGCGTGGGCGCCGCCGCCGCTCCTGAAGCGGATGGTCCTCGCCGGTCATCTCGGCGTGAAGACCGGCAAAGGCTTTTACGAATACGACGAGAACGGGAAGCGCAAGACGTAGAGACTCAGGTCGAGACCCAAGGGTCGACTCACGACGTCATGAGCCACGAGAACGAGGCCGTCTGGAAGGCCGCGCTGTGGGCCGCGATCGCGGGCATCACGCACATCGCCGCGATCGCGTTCGGCCCGGGCTTCTACCCCGCGTGGTTCTTCCTGCTCACCGCCGTCGCGTACGGGCTGATGCTCCCGGTCATCGCGGTATTGCACGTGCGGCACACCGTTGTGCGTCTGAGCGGCGCGATGCTCGGCACCATCAGCGGGACCGCGGTCGCTGTTGTCGGCATCTCCGCATCCGCAGCGCCGGAGCTCGCGGTCGCGGCGCTGTTCGTGCGCGCGATCTGGTGGTGGACGATCGGCAAGATGTGGTGGGAGACAGGCGTGCTGCCGCGCTGGCTCGGCGCGGTGACGCTCGGGCTTGCGGTCGGCGAGTTCGCGCTCGTTCTCGGGCTCGGCCCGCTCGGCGCCGACATGGCCATCGCGTGGCTGCCGCTTCGCGTGCTGCTGGGCATCTGGATGCTCGCGCTCTCCTACGCGCTGTGGAGATCACGGCAGGCGTGACGCACGCAGGCGGATGGAGGGGCGAACCGTCGTTCGCCGACGTGCTCGCGGCACGTGGATTCCTCAGGGCGCATCTCGCACCGACGCCGCTCGTCCAGCGCGACGCGGTGAGCGCCGCGCTCGGACTCGAGGTCTGGCTCAAGTGCGAGAACCTCCTGCCGACCGCCGCTTTCAAGGTGCGTGGCGGTCTCAACCTGATCGGCCGCGATCCGACCGCCCACGCGGGCGTGATCGGCGCGTCCACCGGCAACCACGGCCAGTCGCTCGCGTACGCGGGCGGCGTCTTCGGCGTACCGGTGACGATCGTCGTGCCAAAGGGCGCGAACCCGCTGAAGCTCGCGGCGATGCGCGCGAACGGCGCGACGATCGTCGAACACGGGAACGACTACGACGACGCCCGCGAGGAGTGCGAACGCCGAGCGGCGGCGAGCGGCACGCGCTATGTGCATTCGGGGAACGAGCCGTATCTCATCGCCGGCGTCGCGACGGCGGCGCTCGAGATCCTGCTCGAGCGGCCCGACATCGATGTGTTCATCGTGCCGGTCGGCGGCGGCAGCGGCGCATCGGGCGCGGCGCTCGTGGCGAAGACGCTGCGGCCGGACATGACGGTCATCGGCGTCCAGGCCGAGGGCGCGTCGGCCGCGTACCGGGCCTGGCGCGACGGCGCGCCACGCTCCACCGAGCGCGCGGCGACGTTCGCCGATGGCCTCGCGACACGAACGTCCTTCGATCTGCCGCAGCGCATGCTCGCCGCCATGCTGGATGACTTCGTGCTCGTGACCGACGACGAGCTCTACGCCGCGATGCGGCTTCTGCTCGTTGAAGGACACATCGTCGCGGAGGGCGCGGGGGCCGCACCGGTCGCCGCCGCACGTCGCATGGCGGAGCGGCTCTCCGGTAAACACGTCGCGTGCTGGGTCAGCGGCGGCAACGCGACGGCGGAATCGCTGCAGCGCGCACTGCAGACGACGTGACGCCTTATCGGACGTCGTAGCTCACGAGGTAGGTGAGGTTCGTCGGCGTCACGCGCCAGACGAAGGTCTCCGTCGCTGCGCCCTTCTCGAAGTTCGAATCCATCACGGTCGTGATATCCACGTCCTCGGTGCCTGGCACGCGCCGCGCTTCGTGCCGGATCTCCCGCGTGCGGCCCGACGTGCCGAACCGCTCGCGCGCGACCGCCAGCATCGCGACGAAGCGCTCCTTCGTGACGGCGCTGCGAAGCCGATCGTCGGTCAGCGCGTAGATCGCCTCGTAGTCGCGCGCGTCCCATCGCGCGCGGAAGCGGCTGTGATCAAGATTCGTGGCCACCCACTGCGAGTAGAAGGGCTCCAACGACAAGCCCGGCGGGAGCGTCCTCGTCGAAGAGGGCGGTGTCGTCACGCTCGGCGCGGTGACAGACGGGTCGCATGCGACCGCAACGGCGGCCGCGAGCGCGAAGCGAAGCACAGCCGATCGCATGCATCGGGCTAACGTCCGTCGAGCGATACCATCACGACGATGGCCGTGACAGCGCGCGCACGTCATGAGGCGCTCGGACTGAGTCTCGACGACGTCAAGGGCATGTACCGAAAGATGCTCGAGACGCGCATGGTGAGCGAGCGCATTCTCCAGCTGAACCGCATGGGCCGCACGCCCTTCGGCGCGGGGACCGACGGCCACGAGGCCGCGCAGATCGGCGCGGCGTGGAACATCCGCCGCGGCAGGGACTGGACCGTTCCCTATTACCGGGACATGGGCGTGGCGTTCGTGCTCGGCATGTCGCCGCTCGAGGAATTCCGCATGGTCCTCGCGAAGGCGACGGACACGCACTCCGCGGGGCGGCAGATCCTGAACCAGTTCTCGAGCCCGAAGGACCGCATCGTGACGCGCTCGGTCTGCGTCGGCACCGAGTTCCCGCACGCCGTCGGCCTCGCGCTCGCTATCCGCAACCTCAAGGAGCAGAACATCGTCTTCACGTTCGGAGGCGATGCGTCGACCAGCCCGGGCGACTTCCACGAAGCGATCAACTTCGCGGCGATCCACAAGCTGGCGGTGGTCTTCGTCATCGAGAACAACCTCCTAGCGATCTCGACGCGCTTCGAGCAGCAGATGGCCGTGCCGAACGTCGCGGACAAGGCGGCGGGCCACGGTGTGCGCGGCTTCATCGCCGACGGCATGGACGTGCTCGACTCCTTTGACAAGACGAAGCAGGCGGTGGAGTACACGCGTTCCGGCGCGGGCCCGACACTCGTCGAGCTCAAGTGCTACCGCTACCAGCCACACACGTCCGACGACGACGACAGCCGCTACCGCACCAAGGACGAGGTCCGCGGGTGGATGGCGAAGGACCCGCTCGAGCACGCGCGCAAGTACCTCGGCGAACAAGGTACGAACGAGGCAGAGATCGAAGCGATCCGCGCCGCGCTCGATACCGAGATCGAGGCCGCGATCGCACAGGCGGAGAGCGAGCCCGACCCGCGACCCGAGGACGCGATCAAACATGTGTACGCCGAGGAGGCTCCGCGCCCCGACGGCACCCGCTCCTAACGCTCGTGCGCGGCGCGGCCGTCGCGCTCGCGGCAGTGCTGGTGGCCTGCTCCACGCCGCCGGCCGAGGTCACACCGGCGCCGTCGCCAACGCATGAGCCCGGCACGACGCTCGTCACCGTGCTGCTCGACCTCTCCGGCACGCGCGCGCCAAGCGGGGTCGCGCAGCGCAACGCGATGCAGCTCTGGCTGGATCAGCAACAGACGCGCGGCGGCCAGCGGCTGCGCGCGAAGTTCGTGGACCTTGCGGGCAGTGACGCGCGGCTGCTCATCGAGCTGCGTCGCGCCGTCGAGGACGACGGTGCGGACGCCATCGTCATCGGCGTGCCGTTCGCATACGACCAGACCTTCGCGCGTGCGCTCGGCATCGCGCGCCTTCCGGTCGTGCTCACCCTCCCCGCGCCCGAGCCGATGACGATGCCCGGCGGAGGCTGGGCCTTCGCGCTCGCGCCGACACACCGTGACCTCGCCCAGGCGGCGGTGGCCGATGCGACAGAGCGCGGCGTGCTTCTGCCGATCCTCCTCGCGAGCGACGAGTCGCCGCCGGCGATCGCCGAGCGGCTCGCGCTGGCCAGGGAGCTCGAGCAGCGCGGCGCGGTCTCTCCGACGGTCGTGACGGTGAACGCCCAGGACGCCGCGGCGCGGGTCCGTGCCGGCGCCTCGTTCGCGCGCAGCGCGCACTTCACGGGACCAGCCGCGACGTACGTCGACGCCACGCGCTCGCTCGCCGCAGCCGGCGTCACGCCGCGGGTCTATCTCTCCTATCTAATGGAGGCGGGCGACGCCGCCAGCCTGCGTGAGGCCGCGGACATCGCGACGTGGCCGGGATCGCGCAATCTCGCGGCGGTCTCGACGGCGCCGACCTCTCCGGAGCGCGCCGCGTTCGTCCAGGACTTTGCGGCACGGAACGGCCCGGCCAGCACCCTCGCGGCAACGGCATTTGACGCGCTCGCCCTGATCGACGCCGCGGCCGCGAGCGCGGGCGGCACACTCGACCGCGCGCGGTTGCGGGACCGACTCGAGGCAACTACGTTCGCCGGCATCACGACCCGATATGCCTTCACCCCCGCGCGCCACTCCGGCTTCGACACCGTCGACCTCGTCTATCTGCGCTGGAGCATCGGCGTGCGCGTCGGCTTCGCGCTCGCGCCGGAGCCGGCGCCGAAGGAAGAGCGATGAGCGAGGTCGACCGCCTCATCTACGACTGGAACCGCGACGGGCGAGCCATGCAGGCGGACTACCGCGCCGTCGAGCTCGACGACGAGACCCTGCGCGACGGGCTGCAGGGTCCCTCGGTGCGCAATCCGCCGCTCGCGGTGAAGAAGCGCCTACTGCAGCTGATGGATCAGCTCGGGATCGACAGCGCGGACATCGGGCTGCCTGGCGCATCACCGCGCGCGCGAGCGGAGATCGTCGAGCTCGCGAAGGAGACCACGCGGCTGAAGAAGCTGCGCCCGAACCAGGCGATCCGCACGCATCCCCTCGACGTGCAGGGCGCGGTCGAGACCGCGGTCGATTCCGGCGTGAAGATCGAGAGCTGCGCGTTCATCGGCTCGTCGCCGATCCGCCGCTTCGCGGAGGACTGGTCGCTCGACACGATGCTGCGCAGCGTCGAGGAGTCGGTCACGACGCTCGTGAAGAACGAGCTGCCGGTGATGTTCGTGACCGAAGACACGACGCGCGCCGACCCCGAGACGCTCGCGAAGCTGTACGAGGTCGCGATCGGCTGCGGCGCCGAACGGATCTGTGCCTCCGATACGGTCGGCCACGCCACGCCCGAGGGTGTACGAAACCTCCTCACGTTCCTGCGTGCGGATGTGATCAAGGGCCGCGACGTGAAGCTCGACTACCACGGACACAACGACCGCGGTCTTGGGACGATCAATGCGCTCACCGCGACGGCCGTCGCCGACCGCGTGCACGGCTGCGCGCTCGGGATCGGCGAACGCGTGGGCAACACCTCGCTGGACCAGCTGATGGTGAACATGCAGCTTTGGGGACTGATCGACCGCGACCTCACGCCCCTCGCCGAATACGTGGCGCTCGTCGCGGAGCACTGCGGCATCCCGATCCCGCCGAACTATCCGGCGCTGGGCTCCGACGCATTCCGCACCGGCACCGGCGTGCACGCGGCGGCCGTCATCAAGGCGCTGCGGAAGGGCGACCGCGAGCTGGCGGACCGCGTGTACAGCGGAGTACCGGCGTCGGTGCTGGGGCGCGAGCAGCGCATCGAGGTCGGTCCGATGAGCGGCGAGTCGAACGTCGTGTTCTGGCTCGAATCGCACGGCCACGAGCCGACGCGCGAGCGGGTCGCTCGCGTGCTCGAAGCCGCGAAGGAGTCGGATCGTCTCCTGACCGACGCCGAGCTGGAGCGGTTGGCGCGCCCTTAGCCGGCGAGCCGACGCTGGCGGGCGCCGCCCCCCAGTAGCCCGACGTCGACGGCCAGGCCGATGAGAACGACGATCAGACCCAGCCCGCTCAGCCCGCCGAACTCGTTCTGCGCGATCGCGTACGCGATCGTGGTCGCGGGCAGGAAGAAGAAACCGAGCAGCGGCCAGAGCCACGTCTCGTACGCACGGTTCAGGTAGTTCGTGAAGAGCCATAGGACGAAGAGGACGATCCGTGGCGTGAAGAACGCGAGCAGCACGAGAACGCAGCACACGCGCGGCAGAGTGCCACAATCGAAGGGATGACCCAGACCATCCGAGCAGCCGAGCTACTGCCTGGTGTGGACGCGAAGCGCATCCCGGGACCCGAGCGCGTCGACGCCGGAGGCGGCGATGGCGGGCGCGCGATCCGTGGAAAGGCGCTCATCTTCTGGGACCCCAAGGTGCCGGGCAAGAAGCTCGATGCCATCGACACCGACCAGATCACGCCGTCGAACGACTGCGTGTCGGAAAGCCTCGAGACGCTCGACCACCGCTGGAAGGCGGGTTCGTTCCGCTTCCTCATGCCGGACTTCCGCGAGCGTGTGCACCGTGGCGAGAGCTTCGTCATCGCGGGCGACCGCTTCGCGATCGGGTCGTCGCGCGAGATGAGCCCCGCCGGCCTCAAGGGCGTCGGCGAGGAGGCCGGCCGCGAGCTCGTGATCGTCTGCGGAGCGGGGATGGGCGACATCTTCCGGCGCAACGCGCTCAACCTCGGCCTGCACGTGGTGCAGAGCCGCGCCGCGGTCGAAGACGCGCAGGAAGGCGACACGCTCTCGTTCGATCCGGAGACGCGGACGCTCACGAACGAGACGCAGCGCAAGACCTACGAGCCCGCGCCGCTCTCGCCGGCGGAGGACGACATCCGCCGCTCTGGCGGGATCATCAAGATCGGCCGCCGCGAGTTCCGTGACGCTGTCACACGGAAGCCGGACATCACCTGGCCTGACGCCAGAGCGGCGCGCTCGCTGACCTCGACCGAGCAGATCCTCTGGGCACACCGCGTCGACAAGGACGCCGAGGTACGCGCCGGCGCGACGCTGCGCGTCTATGCCGACCTGCTCCCCGCGTCCGACGGCACCGCGCCGTTCTCGATCCATACCTTTAACCAGATCACCGGCGGCGACACGATCAGGCCGCGGCAGATCGCGGTCGCGAACGACCACTTCGTGTTCAACCACCGCGAGGCCGACGATAAGCAGACCGCCATCGGCAAGCAGTTCGCCCAGTTGCACGGCATCACGCGGCCGCACTACGCCACGCCGGGCGACGGGATCTTCCACTTCTACTTCCCGGAGCAGGGGCTCGTCGTCCCGGGCGCGCTCATCCCCGGCGCGGACTCGCACAGCCGCGCCTACGGCGCGTACGGCGCGATCGGCTACGGCGTCGGCTCGACCACACTTGGCTTCGGCTGGGCGACGGGCTACGTCTATTTCACGGTCGCGAAGCAGCGGCGCGTCGTATTCAAGGGACGGCTGCAGCCGTGGGTGAGCGGCAAGGATGTCGTCCTCGCGCTGCTCTCCCGCTGGGGTGCGAAACAGTCGCAGGGCATGAGCGTCGAGTTCGTCGACGCCGACAAGCAGCTCCCGATGAGCTACCGCAACACGATCGCGAACATGATGGCCGAGGGCGAGGCGACGAACGGGATCTTCGCGCCCGACGACCTCACCTACGCCTGGTATCGAGAGAAGGGTTTCACCGACCTCCCCTATCCGCGCTTCGGTCCTGGTGCCGATGCCGTGTTCGCGATCGACGAGGTCCTCGATCTCTCCGAGGTCGTGCCGCTCATCGCGAAGCCGTTCAGCCCCGGGAACGCCTTCCCCGCGGACGAGGTCGCGCGCGAGCGCATCGCGTTCGACAAGGCATTCATCGGCTCGTGCACGAACGGCGGGTATGGAGACCTGCTTGAGGCGGCGCTGGTCCTGCGCGCCGCGCGCGACAATGGCGCGA
>DASYUC010000046.1:0-2743 GCA_036001645.1 Candidatus Limnocylindria bacterium | reverse complement strand
CGCTTCACCTGGCTGCGCGTCGCGAAGCTTGCTGGCACCGGGGAAGAGCCAGTGATGCCCGACGAGCACGGCGCGCTTCCCGAGCGCGACCAGGTCCGCACCGTGCTCGCAACGCTGCCGGCCGAACAGGCCACCGCCTTGCTTTTGCACTCCTTGGAGGGCTATTCCTACAAGGAGATCGCCGAGATCCAGGGCTGCACCATGACCGCCGTGCGCAGCCGGATCGCGCGCGGCCGAGCCGCATTCAGGGTGACGTACGCGACAACGGAGGCCCGCCGCTCGTCTTAGTCCCTGATGGGGAGCTTGCATCTTTCGTTCGAGGAGCTGTCTGCACTCTTCGATGGCGAGCTCTCGGCCCAGGCTGAGACCAGCGCCCGGCAGCACCTCCGCGACTGCTCCCAGTGCTCGGCCGAGTACAGCATCAGCGTTCGCCTGGAACACGATCTCCGCCAGCCCCCGGTTGTCTCCTGCGACTTGGTGTTGGAGCTCCTTTCCGCCACCTTTGACGACCAGGCCAATCGGCCCGACCGGGCCGTCGCCGAGCGTCACCTCGGGGCCTGCGAGGCCTGCCGCGCCCTGGTCCAGCTGTGGGGCGCGGTCGGTTACGCGCTACGCACGCTGCCCGCCGGCAGGCCCTCGACACGCGTCGACCAGGCCATCGCGCGGCTTGCGAACCCCCCGCGGCGTCGTCTCGGCCTCCCCGCCTTCCCCGCTCTCGCCGCTCGTCTCGCGATCGCCACCGCGGCGATCGTCGCGGTCATCCTCGGCGGGCTTCCTTTGGCGCAGACGCCCGGCGTGACGCCCGCCGTCCAGGACAACGCCGTCGTCGTCGCCGCGGCGCAGCAGATCGTCTACAACGCCAAGAACAACACGCTCTACGTCCTCGACACGGCGACTGCCGCGGTCGACGCGCGCGAGCCGGGCACGAACGAGACGAAGGTGCGGATCCCCATCGGTGGCGAGCCGATCCGGCTCACGCTCAACGAGGTCGCGAACACGATCCTCGTCCTCGACGCGGTGCAGAAGCGCGTCACCGAGATCGACGCGGCGACCAACATGGTCATCGGCGCGACGAACGTCGATGTGACGGGTACGCCGACGAGCATCAACGTCGACAACACCGGCAAGATCCTCGTGACGAGCATCGCGACGCCGACCGCGAGCGCAGCTCCCGTCGGTAACGTCAGCGTGCTCGACAGCACGACGAAGCAGCTCGAGACGGTGCGCGAGATCGATGTCGCGCCGCGCATGGTCGTCGTCGATCCACTCAGCAACCAAGCCGTGCTCGTCTCGGCGACGACTACCAAGCTCGTTGACTCCTCTTACAAGGTGATCGCCACGCTTCCTGGCGGCGTGGCCGCAGCCTTCTCGCGGCGCGGCGATGGCGTGGCTGTTCTTTCGCCGACGGGACCGGACACGACCATCACCTTTGCCGGCGCTTTCGCGCCGGCGTCAGTGAGGCTCCAGGGCTCACCGCGCGCGATCACCGCTCTCAAAGGAGGCGGCTACCTCGTGCTCCTCCAGATCGATGGTCAAGGGCGTGTCGTCAAGATCAGCTCCGAGGGCCGGTCCGAAGGCAGCGTGAGCATCGCGTCGGTCGTGGGCGGCGATCTGCTCTACGACGAGGCGACCAACTTCTTCACCGTGGCGAACGCCGCAGGCACGCTGGCGTCGGCTCAGATCCCCGGGACTGCGGCCGCCGCGACCTCGGCAACGCCGACCGCGAATACAGCCACCACGGTGTCCACGCCCGCGGCGTCCAGCCCACCCGCGGCGTCGCCGACCGCGTCGCCTGAGCCCGCGAAATCGCCAAGTGCCTCGCCAGTCGTCCTTGCCTCGCCCGCGGCCAGTGTTCTCGATGGGGCAACGCCGATCGCGTCGGGTCTGTACAGCGCGTCACTTCCATCGAGTCTGCATCCGCACCTGATTGCCGCCAACGGCTCGCGTATCTGGTTCATCGATCTCCAGAGCCGCGTCGGGACATTTGACATGAACACCGGCGAGGTGAGGGTCATCGCCAAGCTTCGATCGGATGCGCATGTTGGATTCTGGGTCGCAGGGCGATCGTTCGTGTTCGGCGTCGATGCCGCGAGCGGGCAGGTCCACGTGATCAATACGGTGACCGAGAGCGTGGACTCGTACCCCACCAACGTGCTGAGCCCGGTGTCCGCCGTTGCGGTCGGAGCCGATGACAGGCTGTGGATCGGACTGCGCGACGCGTCATATCTCCTCGCGTTCGACGCGCGAAACCACGGAATGGACTCGTTCGATCTGCTGGGCGGCGCGCGGGTAAGCGCGCTCGCCATTGACAGGCAGGGGCGCATCGTCTACTCGGACGATCTCCACGCAACTGTCGGCACGTTGGATCTGAACACCGGGCGTCTGACCGAGGTCGCACTCACTCGGCAGGGGACCACGACCGCGCTCATCGTGGACGGCTCGGGCACGCTGTGGCTCGGCACCAGCACCGGTGACCTGTACTCCGTAAAGAGCCTGCGCCCTGGCCTGGCGATCAACGTACGCACGCCTGTAAGCACGCTCGCTTTGGATCGGTCGGGCCGCGCCTGGTTCTTGGCGCCGATCCCGAACGTTACCGGCTTCGGGTACGCACCAGCTGACGGAAGCGACGGGGTTCGCTCCATCCCTGGACCGGCCTCCGGTCTCGCATTCGGCGAGGGCGGCAGGGCGTTCTCAGCCGATCCAAGAGGTGCGTTCTACGTGGCGGCGGAGGATGGTCGATGAC
>DASYUC010000045.1:0-64233 GCA_036001645.1 Candidatus Limnocylindria bacterium | reverse complement strand
AGGTCGTAGACCGCGATGATCTCGTCCTTCCTCTTGTCGAGCCCGTAGGCGAGCGACGCCGCGGTCGGCTCGTTGATGATGCGGAGGACCTCGAGGCCCGCGATCTGACCCGCGTCCTTGGTGGCCTGCCGCTGCTGGTCGTCGAAGTACGCCGGCACGGTGATGACGGCCTGCGTGACCTTCTCTCCCAGGAACGCCTCGGCATCCGCCTTCAGCTTGCTCAGGATCATCGCCGAGACCTCCGGCGGCGACAGCTTGCGGCCGTCACCGAGGACGACCTCGACGCCGCCGTTGCTCGCCTGACTCACCTTGTATGGGACCTGCTTCAGCGATCGCTGCACCTCGGGGTCGGTGAAACGCCGACCCATGAAGCGCTTGATCGAATAGATCGTGTTCTCGGGGTTCGTGATCGCCTGTCGCTTCGCGACCTGGCCGACCAGACGTTCCCCGGTCTTGGTGAACGCGACGACGGACGGCGTGATCCGCCCACCCTCCGAGTTCGGGATGATCGTGGGCTCCCCACCTTCCATGTAGGCCATGGCTGAGTTCGTGGTGCCCAGGTCGATTCCAATCACCTTTGGCATGTTCGCTACTCCTTCTTCTTGGCGACCGTGACCAACGCTGGGCGGATGACCCTGTCGTGCAGTCGGTACGCCTTTTGATGTTCTTCGATGACGGTGCCCTCGGCTTTGTCGGACTCGACGTGGGCGACCGCCTCGTGCATGTAGGGATCGAACGGCTTGCCGAGCGAATCGATGGGTTCGAGGCCCTCGGCATCGAGGATCGAGCGCAGCTTGCGCTCCACGAGCCACATTCCTTCGACCCACGGCTGACCCTTCACCTCATCCGGTACGGTCGCGAGCGCGCGGTCGTAGCCGTCGAGCACGTCGAGCAGCCTCGCGATGAGATCCGCCTTCGCGAACTTGGCGAACTCGGTCCGCTCGGCTTCGTTGCGCTTGCGGTAGTTCGCGAAGTCAGCGGTCATACGCTTGAGATCGTTCGTGAGCTCCTCCATTTTCGCCGGTGTCGCCGGCGCTTCCGGCTCGGCGTCGACGACCGCGCCCGCGGTCTCGCCGTGCGTCTCACCGTTGGTCCGCGTACGCAGACGTTCCTGGAGCAGCTCCTCCGCCTTTCGTGCCTTGTCGTCCATGACTAGTGACCCTCCATGACTCGAACGAGATCGCTCATGAGTGAACCGACGTAGCGGACCGCGCCGATGGTCCGCGCGTAATCCATCCGCGTCGGACCGACGACGCCGACGTACCCGAGGTACTCGGTGCCGGTGCCGTAGCGCCCGAACACGAGACTGCAGCCGCGGAGCGGCTCGAGCCGGTGCTCGCTCCCGATCGCGACGTGCACCTCGTCGTCGCCGAGCGTCGGCGGAAGTAGGCCGATGAGGCGCGTGCGGTCCTCGAGGAGCCGCAGCATGTCCCGCATCCGTCCGCCTCCCGCGAACTCCGGCTGCGCGAAGATGTTCTGGATCCCATCGGTGTAGATGTCGTGCGCCCGCGTCGCGTCGTGCTCGTCCAGCGCGCGGGCGATCGCCGCGGCGACCTCAGCATCGACGCCGGTCTCACCGACGGTCGCGCCACGAACGCCAGCGGCGTCGCGCGTCGCGAGACCTTCCGTGAGGCGCGCCGAGAGGGAACGCAGATGGTCGGGTGTCGTAGCGACGCGCAGCTCCAGCAGCTGCTGCGCCACGGCGCCGCCCTCGAAGACGACGACGACGAGCGCGCGCCGCTCGCTGATCGGGACCACCTCGATGTGGCGCAGTGTCGCGTGGCCTGTCGCCGGCGGCGTGACGATGGCCGCCTCGGTGGTGAGGCGCGCGAGCGTCGAGGCCGCCAGACGCAGCCACTCCGAGGTATTCGAGAGTGCCTGCTGGAATTGATGGCTCACCGTCAGCTGCTCCTCCGGGTGGAGGCTGGGGCGCGGCATCAGGCTCTCGATGAAGTAGCGGTAGCCCAGGTCCGTCGGGATGCGACCGGCCGAGGTGTGCGGGTGCGTGAGGAGGCCGAGCTCCTCGAGTCCGGCGAGCTCGTTCCGGACCGTCGCGGACGAGACGTCCAGGCGGTACTGGCGGACAAGGGCCGCCGACGCCACCGGCTGAGCCGTGGCGATGTACTCGCGGATGACGGCACGCAGCAGATCGCGCTGCCGCTCGCCGAGCTGTGGGAGTTGGTCGCTCTTTCGGGCCATTAGCACTCTCCCATCGAGAGTGCTAAAAGGCTACCAAGGCGCCGTGGCCTTCGTCAAGCATGTAACGCTCCCTTGGCCGACCGTGCGACTGGCACCCAGCATGCTGGTTGCTCCACCGACGTAGGGCGTGGAGGTTCCTGGCATGTTGTCCGAGTTCAAGGAGTGGCTGCTCAAAGCGAACGTTCTCGCACTGGCCCTCGCGTTCATCATCGGCGTGGCCCTGGCGGCCGTGGTCAACTCGCTCGTGAAGGACATCATCATGCCGCCGGTCGGGAAGCTTCTCGGCGGGGTCGACTTCAACAACCTCTTCATCAACCTCTCCGATGGGAGCTACCCCAGCCTCAAAGCGGCGCAGGACGCGGGCGCGGCGACGATCAATTACGGCGTGTTCATCAATACGGTGATCACGTTCATCGTCGTCGCGTTCGTGGTGTTCCTCATCGCGCGGTCGATGCTCCCGAAAGCCGCACCAACGAAGTTCTGTCCGTTCTGCGGTGAAGAGATCCTGGAGTCCGCGACGCGCTGCCGGTACTGCACCAGCCAGCTGGCGGGGGCGCGCGCGTAACCGAAGCGGTCATCGGTGGTATCAGTCGGGCAGGGCCAGCTGGTCACACCGGCGTCGGACTGATCAGCGCGCGCACGCGGCCGACCAGGTCGTCGAGCTCGAAGGGCTTGGTGACGTAGTCGGCCGCGCCGAGCTCGGTCGCGTAGTTGCGCTCGGAGAGCCCGAACATCGCGGTCACGACCACGACGGGCATCTTCGCGATGCGCCCATCTGACCGCAGCTCGCGCAGGACCGAGAAGCCGTCGCGTCTCGGCATCATGAGGTCGAGGACCATACAGGAGGGCTCGAGCTCATCGACCAGCCGCATCGCCTCGTCGCCGTCGCTCGCGAGCTTCGAGTCAAGACCGTCGTCGCGGAGCGCGGTGATGATCACGTCGCCCAAGGCGGGATCGTCCTCGACGACGAGGACCAGTGGGCGCTTCCGCGCCACTAGACCCGGATCTCCTTCGCGAGCCGATCGGGATCGATGATGACGATGTGGCGGCGTCGGATCCCGATGATCTCGCGTCGCTCGAGGTCGCCGAGCACGCGGTTCACCGACACCCGCGAGGCACCGATGAACGCCGCGAGCTCGTCCTGCGTGAGCGTGAGCTCGAGCTTCGAGGTGCCGTCCGCCTGCGCCAGGTCCAGCAGGTACTTGGCGACCCGGCTCGGGACGTCGAGGAAGATCAGGTCCTCCACGCGGTCGGACAGCCGGCGGATCGTCTTCGCGAGCGCGTCCAGCACGACGCGCACCGCCGCCGGGTGGGCCTCGAGGAAGGCGAGGAAGTCGTCGCGCGCGAGGAGCGCGGCCCGGGTGTCCTCGAGCGCCGTCGCTGACGCGGAGCGCGGGCTGCCATCGAACAGGGCGAGCTCGCCGAAGAAGTCACCGGTACGCATGATCGAAACGAGCGCCTCCTGACCGAACTCGCCCGGGAGCGCGATCTTCACCGCACCGGCCAAAACGACATACAGATGCATGCCGGGATCGTCTTTCCGGAAGAGCGCCTCCCCGCGCTTGAACGAGCGCATGCGCATCCGCTCGGCCAGCTGCGCCACCTCGGCGTCGGCGAGCTTCGCGAAGAGCGGATAACGCCGCAGATGGTCCGGGAGACGTGTCTCCGGCACCGCGCGATTCTAGGTTTTCGACCACTCCGCGTATCCCCTTCTGTTCTTGACGGGCGTGCGAGCATCGAGCGCCCATGGACGGCGAGAGGGCGGTCCGCATCGGCGAGGCCTACGTGTCGGGCGCGCTCACCGCGCTGGACGACGGCGCGCGCATGCGGCTCTTCTACGAGCTGCTGGCCGAGGTGGCGGAGTCGGTGGGCCTCCGCGCCTACCTTCCCCACCGCGTCAGCGACCCCGTGGCCGCCGCCCATCTGGAACCGCGTGCCGTCTACGACATCGACCGCGCACACGTGACCGCGGCGCGCGTCGTCGTGGCGTACGCCGGCATCCCGTCCTTCGGCGTCGGCATCGAGGTCGAGCTCGCGCGCGAGCACGCCGTGCCGGTCGTCCTGGTCGTCGAGCGCGAGCGCACCGTCTCGCGCCTCCTGCTCGGCAACCCCGCCGTCGTCGATGTCGTGCGTTTCGCCGACCTCGAGGGGCTCCGTCGCGGCCTCGCCGCCGCTCTCGAGCGCATCGCGGCCCTCCATTCCGGGCCGGGAGCGGCGCTGCCCGCCGTCTCCGACGATGTCGTCGTCCAGCGCTTCCTCGCGTCGCTCGAGCAGGCTCGGCACCTGCCCGATGGCGAGATCGCGGCGCTCCTGCGCATCGGGGAGCTCGACGGGGAAGCCGCGTCGACGATCCGCGACGCCGTCGCCACCGGGCGCCTCTTCGGCGCGGGGCTGCGCGACCTCGTCGGTCGCTACGCGCTCCGCGGCGCCGATCTCGGTGTCTTCGTCCTTCGCGATGTCCTCGAACGCTCGCTCGCCGATACCGCGCGCGCGATCGGCCTCGACGCCCGCGCGGCGCGAAAGCGTCTCGAGAGCGCGCGATCGCACGTCGGCCTCGCGGCGGACGCCCCGGGCGTGGACATCGCACAATGGCTCGTGACCGAGCTGATCGCCCCGCCGACGCGGGCGCTGCAGCTTCATCTCTTTAGTGGAGGGCACGACGCCGCATGAGCAAGGGGCAGAAGAAGCAGAAGACCACCGGAAAGCTGGGGTGGCGCAGCAAGAAGGCGAACCACGGGCGCAAGCCCGGGATGGGCCGCGGCAAGCGCAACTAGTACGCCGGAGCGTCTGGAACGACAACACGCCGCCTTTTGGGCGGCGTGTCTCGTTTCTCCAGGAAAAGGCGACTAGCGGCGGCGCTTGCGCCCGGTGCTCTTGCGCGCGGTCGACTTGCGTCTGGTGCTCTTGCGCGTGCCCTTGCGGGCGGTCGACTTGCGCTTGGTGCCCTTGCGGGCCGTCGTCTTCTTCTTCGCGGTCGTCTTCTTGCGAGCGGTGCTCTTGCGAGCCGTCGTCTTCTTCTTCGCGGTCGTCTTCTTGCGTGCGGTCTTCTTGCGGCCGCCGCTCGACTTGGCCGCGCTGCCCATCGACGAGCCGCCGCCCGATTTCGCCCCGCCCATCGGTGACGGTGGCATGGGCGGCGTACCCGCTGGCTGCGGCGCGGGCCAGATCGAGCCAGGCTGCTTCTGCTGTGTCCAATCGGTCCCGGTGTTCTCGTCCTGCATGAGGCCTCCCCATTCTTTGGCGCGAGAGAAGTGCTGTTGTGTGACGTGTCATATCGCGTTCGGCATCTCGCCGCAAGCGCGTAGTCGTACTAGACCGGTGCAGACACACTGGCCTCGTCCGGCAGAAGGCGCACGAACACCTCGTTCGCGAGCAAGCGGCCCCGCGCGGTGAGGCGCACGCGCTCACCGGACCAACGCACGAGACGCGTTCCGTCGAGCGAACGCAGCGCGCTCCGCACGCGCGATGCGGCATCCGGCCCGAAGCGCGTTCCGTAACGGCCGAGGTCGAGACCCTCGTCGAGGCGCAGCGCGAGCATCGCGCCGTCCACGGCGGCGTCCGCGGTCCTGTCGACGATCCGTTCTTCGCCACGTTCGACCCCCGCGACATAGGCGGGCAGGACACCAGAGTTGCGCGAGCGAGCTCCCGCGAGGTGTGAGTGCGCGCCCGCACCGACGCCGAGCCAGTCACCGTTGCGCCAGTAGACCAGGTTGTGCCGGCAGCGCTTGCCCGGGCGGGCCCAGTTCGCGATCTCGTAGTGCCGGTAGCCGTTCCGTCCCAGGAACGCCTCGGCCAGCTCGTACAGCGCCGCGATACCGTCGTCATCGGCCTGCGCGGCGGCGGAACGCCGCCGCCAGCGCTCGACGGATCGCCACCCCGCACCGGGCCAGTTCGCCACGGCCTCCTCCGGTTCGAGCGCGAGCTCGAGCGGGTAGCAGGAGAGGTGATCCGGCCCGAGGGCGACCGCGGCCGCGAGGTCCGCCTGCCACGCGGCCATGGTCTGGCCGGGCCAGCCGAAGATCAGGTCGAGGTTCACGTCGAAGCCGACCGACCGTCCTGCGGCCACGGCCGGCGGGATGTCCTCCACTTGGTGGGTGCGGCCGAGCGCCCGCAGACCCTCCGCCGAGAACGACTGCGCGCCCAGTGAGAGGCGGGTGATCCCGAGGGCGGTCCACGCCTCCAGGCGCGCGCGATCGAGCGTCGCCGGGTTCGCCTCGACGGTCGCCTCCGTCGGACGCAGATCGAACGCGAGCTGGAGCGCCGCGCCGAGGCGCGCGATCTCGACCGGCTCGAGGAGGCTCGGCGTACCGCCGCCGACGTACAGCGTCGTGACGCGCGGCCGCCCGAGCCGCTCGCCCTCGCGCCGGATCTCGGCGTCGAGCGCGTCCAGGTAGCGAGACCGCAGCGCGCTCCGGGCAGGCGCTGTGGCGAAGTCGCAGTACGGGCAGCGCGCCGCACAGAAGGGGATGTGCACGTAAACGCCGATAGGTGGTGCCGTCGCAGCTGTCCGCGCGGATGCAGACGATGTCCGCGTCAGAGGGCCGCTCACTTGCAGTCGTCCCGGCCCGGCGTTATGTCGATACGCCAGTTGACCGATCTCAGGTCCTCGTACGAAAAGTCGTGACAGAAGATCCGCTTACCGCCGGAACCATCCGCCTCGACGCGGACTCGGCGCAGATCGGTGGCATCGATCGGATAGCGCCAGTTCCGTCGACGAGTTTCCCCCGGAGCCAACCGGGTCAGCGATTCAGGCGTTCGGGTGATCTCATAGAGCGAGACGGGTTCGGCGGCTCGATTTGTGAGGTAGACGTACTCAAAGGGATCACAGGCGAGAAGCGATGCTGCGATCACGAGCCCGCGAAGCGACCCCAGCGATATGGCATGGTTCTCATCGGGTCGCACCCTCATCGGCGTATCGCTCCGAGGAGATCCGGTAGCTCAGCATCGGCGGAGAGCTCGGCGGTCTTGCCGAGATCCACGAGCCATTCGCGAGACTCGTTCACGAACGCCAGCAGATGCGAGGGCCGCCACTCAGCTTCGGTCACGACGCGCTCGTCACCGAACTCGGGAAGCAGCAGCACGTAAGCCGTGCCGCGATCCACGAGGCGCGCCCCAGAGACGCCGTAACCGCCGACGAGGTCGGCACCGCCGAGCGCGGCGATGACCGACTCGCGCAGTGGCGCGACGATCTCAATGAGACGCGCGTCAGCCGAGGACCCGTCGACACCTGCGGCGTTCTTGAGCGAGACCCCGGCATGCGCCGCGTACAAACCCTGGAGGAGGCCGCGTGTCTCCCGCGACAGATGCGCCCACGTCGCGGTGGCATCGCCCGCGACGATGGACTGGAGGAACGTGGACGCGTTCGTCTGCGTCGGATGGTCGAACTGCAGCTTGGGCCGCTTCATGCGTCGTCCTTGATCCGCAGCACTGCGAGGAAGGCCTCCTGTGGGATCTCGACCGATCCCACCATCTTCATGCGCTTCTTGCCTTCCTTCTGCTTCTCCAGCAGCTTCTTCTTGCGCGTGATGTCGCCGCCGTAGCACTTTGCGATCACGTCCTTGCGTTTCGCACTCACGTTCTCGCTCGCGATGATCTTGCCGCCGATCGCCGCCTGGATGCGCACGTCGAACATCTGCTTCGGGATGAGACCGCGCAGCTTCGAGACCAGGAGGCGACCCACGTGCTGCGCCTTCTCGCGGTGCACGATGATCGACAGCGCGTCGACGAGCGTGCCGGCCACGAGGATGTCCAAGCGCACAAGGTCGGCGGCGCGATACTCGCCGAATTCGTAATCGAGCGACGCGTATCCCTGCGAGCGGCTCTTCAGCTGATCGTAGAAATCGACGATGACCTCGGAGAGCGGCATGTCGTACACGAGCATCGCTCGCGTCGGATCGACGTAGCTCATGTTGAGGAGCGTCCCGCGTTTGCCCTGGGCGAGGTCCATGATCGGCCCCACGTAGTTGGTCGGCGTGATCAACGTGGTCTTCATCCACGGCTCACGGATCTCCACGATGGTGCCCGGGTCGGGAAGCATCGCGGGGTTGTCGATCGCGACCTCAGTGCCTTTTTGCGTGATCACCCGGTACTCGACCGACGGTGAGGTCGCGATGAGCTCCATGTCGTACTCGCGCTCGAGACGCTCTTGGATGATCTCGAGGTGGAACAGGCCGAGGAAGCCACAGCGGAATCCGAAGCCGAGCGCCTGGGATGTCTCCGGCTCGTAGATCAGGGACGCGTCGTTCAGGCGCAGCTTCTCGAGCGCGTCACGCAGCCCGGGATAGTCCTCGGCGCGCTGCGGGTAGAAGCCCGCGAAGACCATGGGCTTCGCCGGTCTGTACCCGGGGAGCGGGGTCGCGGCCGGCCGTGATGCGAGCGTGAGCGTGTCGCCGACACGGCAGTCGGCGACGGCTTTCAGGCCCGTGGCGGCGTAGCCGACCTCGCCGGCGGCGAGCAGCGTGACCGGGCGCGGCTCGGGCGCGAAGACCCCGAGCTCGAGCATCTCGCTCGCCTTCTGCGTCGCCATCGGCAGGATGCGGTCGTCCGCGGTCAAGACCCCATCGACGACCCGCACGTGGGCGACCACGCCCTTGTACGCGTCGTAGTGCGAATCGAAGATGAGGGCACGAAGCGGCGCGACCGGGTCGCCCTTCGGCGCCGGCACGCGCTCGACGATCGCATGCAGCAGGTCGGGGACCCCCTGACCGGTCTTGCCCGATGCGAGGAGGATCTCCTCGTCCTTGAACCCCAGGGTCGTCCGCAGGTCCTCGCGGACCAGGTCGAGGTCGATGCTCGGCAGGTCGATCTTGTTGATGACCGGGATCACCTCGAGGCCCTGCTCGACCGCGAGGTAGGCGTTCGCGAGCGTCTGGGCCTCGATGCCCTGGGAGGCGTCGACCAGCAGGAGCGCTCCCTCGCACGCCGCGAGCGACCGGCTCACCTCGTAGTTGAAGTCGACGTGGCCGGGCGTGTCGATGAGGTTGAGCTCATAGATCTCGCCGTCGCGCGCCGTCCATGCCATGCGCACCGCGCGGGCCTTGATCGTCACGCCGTGCTCGCGTTCGAGCTCCATCGAGTCGAGCAGCTGGTCGCGCATCTGGCGCAGCGCGACCGTGCCGGTGAGCTCGATGAGGCGATCGGACAGCGTCGTCTTCCCGTGATCGACGTGCGCGATCACGCAGAAGTTACGGATCCGGGATTGCGGGTCGGACACGCGTTCGAGGATAGGGTGCTTAGAGGGGCTCGATCACGGACCGCCCGTACGCGACGGCGAACGCGAGCAGGCCCAAGATGAGATTCAGTCCGAGGTTCGGCCACTCGCGGCGCGTGACGTGGAAGAGCATCGCGAGGAGCATCATCGCGACGAGGCCACCCGCCGCCGCCACGGTCAGCGACGGCAGCACGCCGGTGGCGGCCGGAACGACGACCCCGCCGGCGCCGAGGATCTCGAGCACGCCGAGGAGACGGACGATCGGGGTCGGTAACGCAGCGACCCACGGCACACGTGCCGCCATGCGCTGCGGACCGCTGACCAGCAGGGATCCGTGTCCGCCGAACGCGACCGCCGTCACGCTTTGCAACGCCCACAGGGCGATGTTCACCTCATGCCTCCTTCGGGACGCTCAGCCCCCCGCCGGTCGCGCCTTGGACATCGCCTCGTTCGTGAAGAAGCTCGACAGGAGCGCTCTCGGATCAGGTCACTTCTATCGCCGGCCGGCGAAATCGCGCTCGCACGAAGGCGATGACCTCCTGAAGCTCGCTGATCCGGATCGCCCACGCGGCGAGCAGGTAGATGCCGATTCCGAATGTGGCGGCCAGGAGCGTCTGGACGAACAGCAGCGGCTTGGGCGGGTCCTGGGCGAGGTTCAACGGGATGTTCGTGACGTTGATGAAGAGGAACATCGCGACGCCCATGAAGAGGGCCGCGGTGACCTGCTTCAGCAGCGCGTAGCCGAGACCGACGAGCCGAAGGCGCGCGCGCGGCGCCAGCAGCAGGAGCAGCAATGCCGCTTCGGCCAGCGTCGCGATCGAATTCGCCAGAGCCAATCCGTTGATGCCGAACACTGGCGCAAGCGTGACGGACAGGACCACGTTGGTCCCGATCGAGATCAGGGTCAGCGCGAGAGGGGTCGTCGTGTCGCGCGATGCGTAGTACGCCCGCGCCAGGATCTGGACCAGCGCATGCCCGGCGAGGCCGAGCGCGTAGAACAGGAACGCGGCCTGTACGAGCTCGCGTGCGTCGGGGCCGAACGCCCCGTACTGGAAGAGCAGGTTCACGATCGGGCGGCGCAGCACGACCATGAGGATCGCGGTCGGGAGCGTGAGGAAGAGGATCCACCGGATCGCCTGCTGCAGCGCGTCGCGCATCTTCGCCGCCTGACCCAGCGACGCGTAGTGCGACAGCGCGGGGAATACGGCGGCCGAGATCGCGATCGAGAACACGCCGAGCGGCAGCAGCATGAGCTGGAACGCATAGTTGAGCGCGGTGAGCGAACCCTCGCGCATGCCCGAGGCGAGATACGTGTCCACGAAGAACACGATCTGGACCGCGCCGAGCGACAGCGTGCGCGGCCCGGCCAGAGCGAAGATCTCACGCACCCCGGTGTGGCCAAGGTCGAACGTGAGTCGGTACTTCGTGCGGCGGAAGGTGAGCTCCGGCAGCTGGACCAGGAACATCATCGCCGCGCCGGCGACGACGCCGTACGCGAGCGCGTGGATGCCAACGAACGGTGACGCGAAGAGCGCGAAGAGGATCTGCACCGCGTTGTACACGAGTGGAGCGACGGCACCCGCGAGGACCTGGCGGTACGACTGCAGGACGCCGGTCACGAGCGACGAGAGGCCCATGAAGATCGGGCTGAGCAGCATGATCCGGGTGAGCTCGATCGTGAGGTCGAGCTGGCCCGGCTGGCTCGCGAACTGCGGCGAGACGATCAGGGTCGGCACGATCCACGGCGCCGCGAGCCACATCAGGCCCGAGAGGACGACGAGAGAGAGGACGAGGACGTTCATGACGCTCGAAGCCACGTGCCAGGCCTCGTTCTCGCGCTCCTTCGCCAGGTAGCCGGCGAAGACCGGGATGAACGCCGACGCGAGGGCACCCGCGACCAGGAGCTCGAACAGCGCGTTTGGGATGCGGAACGCGGCCCAGAACGCGTCGAACTGGGGCGTCTCTCCGAACGTCGCGCCGATGACGGAAAGCCGGAGCCACCCGAGGATCCGGCTGGCGATGAGGGCGGCGATCATGACGAGCGAGGCCCGGGCGATGGACATCGTCACCGCGCGAGTATGAGCGTGCGAAGCGATACGGTTCTGTAAGCGGCGTCGTGTATCGTTCCGGCCCTATGGCGAAGAAGAAGCGTTCGGCCCTCAAGCGGATCCGTCAAACGCAACGACGCACCAGCATCAAGACCATCGCGCGTTCGGCCGCGCGGAGCGCGGTGAAGTCGGCACGAGCGGCGATCGAGAAGGGCGGCGAGACCGTCCAGGAGGCTGTCGCAGAAGCCGCGAGCATGCTCGACCGCGCCGCGAAGCGGGGCGCGATCCACAAGAACGCGGCGCGCCGCAAGCGCAGCCGCGTCGCGAAGCGCGCGGCGAAGAGCTCGAAGAGCACCAAGGCGACCTAGCGCTCTTCCGGCGCGACCGTCCCTGCGGAGCCGTCGACAACGATCCGTTCGCCGGTCACGATCCGCTCGGTCGCGTTCGGCACGCCCACGACCGCGGGAATGCCGTATTCGCGCGCGACGACGGCGCCGTGCGACATCATCCCGCCCATCTCCATGACGAGCGCGCTCGCGGTGAGGAAGAGCGGCGTCCATCCTGGGTCCGTGGCGGGGGCCACCAGGACCTCGCCCGGCTCGAGCCGCGCGCCCGCCGGCGAGAGCATCACGTGCGCGATCCCACGTGCGGTCCCCGGTGACGCCGGCGTCCCGCGGATCGCGCCGTCGGCGGCCGGCGACGCGAACGCGGCTTCGGCATCGGTCCCGTCGGAAAGGAGCACGCGCGGAACGTGACGCCGCCGCATTTCGCGCCGATATTCCGCCCGGCGCGCGGCGACGGGCTCGCGCATGTCCGCGCCGGCGACCGCGCGACGCGCCTCCGGGAGCGTGAGGAACCAGATGTCGTCCGCGGCTGCGACGCTGCCGGCGTCGGCAAGCACGTCGCCGACGGGTGCGAGGATCGCTCGGCCGCGCGCGAACAAACGGATCACGTGGAACTTCGGCGCCTCGCGCACCCCGAAAAGCGCGCGCACGCGGCGAAGAAAGGCGCGCGCGAGGAATCGGCGCGGGCCGTGCACGCGCGAGAGGAGCGTGGCGATCGTGGCCTCCGCCTCACGCGCGCCGCGGGCGAACTGCGCGTCGGGCGCGACGGCGGCCGCGTCGAGCCGCTGGTAGTTCGCGATCGCGCCGAGGAGGTGCGCCGGATCCTCGGACCAGCGTGGCAGGCCCAGGTCGATCTCGGCGATGGCGCGGTGCCCGTACTGCTCGATGAACGTCTCGAGCTCGCGCTGCAGGAGCGGCGGCAGGCTCCCGCGGCGGAAATCCGCGCTCAGTTTTGACGGAGCGCGGTCCGCGAGCGCCGCCCGCGACGGCGGGTCGTCACGGGTCCGCTGCGCGATCGCCCAGAGACCCAGGTCCATCTCGGTCGTCGGATTGAACGGAAGACCGCGCAGCACCGTCCGCAGCTCGTCGTCGCTGGCGACACCGCGGAGCAGCCGTGTGGCGACGTTGTACGAGATGAGACCGGCACCGACCATTGCGACGAGCTTCGGGAACATGCGCGGCGGCGTGACGAGGAGTAGGCGTTCGAACGCGTCGAGCCGCTCGTTCGGCGTTGTCAGCGGGCCCGCGTCGCGCGTGACGAGCGCGTCGACCTCGCGCAGGAGTCCGTCACGCGTCGAGTCAGGTCTGAGGAGCGCGCGAAGGACCATCGGCGGCACTCCGGTGTGCGCGATCGCGCGAAGGATCGAGGCGGCCGAGCGGAGGCGCGAGCCGCCGCGCGGCGCGAGGCGCGGATCGTCGAGCAGACGCGCGAAGATCCCCGAGCTCCGTGCTTCCATGATCGACAGCACGCGGACCGGTATCTCACGCGCGGCCGCGTTCCGGAGCACTCCGGTGAGATCGATCCACAGCCGCAGGCCGGCGTCGGCCATGACGGGAGCCCCGGCCGCCGGGTCGCCGACAGGCTTCCCCACCGCGGCCGCGAACGCCGCGGCCAGCAGCCGGAACGTCTGGATGCCCATCGGCGTGAACGGCTGGAGGACGCCCTGCGCGACGTTCGCCGAGAGGTAGACGCGCAGATCGCGATCCGGATCGGGCGCGCTGGCCGGGACGGGATAGAGCGTGGTGACGTCGCGCGATTGGACGATCCAGAGCCTCCGCTCGTCGATCGCCCACTCGATGTCCTGTGGTCGTCCGAAGTGCGCCTCGATGCGAGCGCCGATCGCCGCCAGCTCGCGCAGGCGCGCGTCGTCGAGGATGTCGCCGCGGCGTTCGAGTACCTCGCCGCTGGCGTCGACGAGGTAGTGGTCGGGATTCACCGCGCCCGAGACGAGCTGCTCCCCGAGACCGCGGACCGCATCGATCGCGGCGCGCCGGCGCCGACCGGTGATCGGGTCCGCGGTGAAAAGGACGCCGGCGATCGTCGCGGGGACCATGCGCTGGACGACGACCGCAAGGCGAAGCGCGTGCTCATCGACCTCATGGGTCGCGCGGTACGCGACCGCCCGCTCGTTCCACAGCGAAGCCCAACAGCGGCGGACCGCGCCCTGCAGCGCGTCGTCACCTTCGACGTCGAGGATCGTGTCCTGTTGCCCAGCGAAGCTCGCCTCGGGCAGATCCTCCGCCGTCGCGGACGAGCGCACCGCGACGCGACCGCCGAGCGCCCGGTAGGCATCACGTATCGCGTTCGCGATCTCCGCCGGCATCGACTTCCCCGCGAGGCGCTCGCGCGCGTCGACCGGGTCGCGTGGATCGACGCCGGCCGCGCGGGCGGCGGCGGCGTAGGCGTCGGTCGTGATGACGAAGCCGTCCGGGACCGGGAAGCCGGCACGGATGAGCTCGCCGAGGTTCGCGCCCTTCCCTCCCGCGACGGCGATATCGCCGGCGCCGAGCGCGGACAACGGGAGGACCAGACGCCCGCTCATGGGGACCCGAGTGGGGTCGTTCGGAGATTCTCCGAGACGCGCTGGAGCAACCGCCGGAGCTGAGCGGTCTCCTGCGGCGATAGCCCGGCGAGGAGCTTCTCGTTCCCCCGCGCCGCGAAACGGCCCAGGCGTGTCGCAAGCGTACGACCGGAGGGCGTCAGCTGGAGCTCGCGCGCCCGGCGATCCCTCCCGTGGACGCGCCGGGTGATGAGCCCCTTCGCCTCGAGACGGTCGACGAGGCGCGAGACGCCCGCGTCGTCCGTCAGAAGGAGCTCCGTGAGCTGGGTCGGGCTCGCGCCGCGCTGCCGGTGGGTCCAGACCAGGAGCTCCGCCTGCTGCATCGTGAGTCCGAGCGGCTGGACCTGGCGATCGACGACCGTACGCAGCTCGCGCGCGACGCCGATGAGAAGGCGACCGACGCGCTGCCGCGGCTCGACGAGGCGTGTCGGCTCACGCGCCGCTTTGCGCTGCACAGCCACGGTCGCGAGGTTAGGTTGTCGAGATAATCCTTGTCAAGACAAGCAAATCGACCATGCCGTCTCGGATGCTCGAGTGAAGCCCGGATCGCGTCGGTCGGCGCAGCGTCGGCACTCGTAAAGAACTCCCTAACGCCCGAACCGTGAGAAGGCGTCTCGTCCCGGGTAGCGCGCCGCATCCTGCAGCTCGTTCTCGATCTCCATCAGGCGGTTGTACTTGGCGTTCCGCTCGCTGCGTGAGAGCGAGCCCGTCTTGATCTGACCGCTGTTCAGGGCGACCGCGAGGTCGGCGATGGTCGTGTCCTCGGTCTCGCCGGATCTATGCGAGATGACCGTCGCGTAACCCGAGCGATGCGCGAATTCGACGGCGTCGATCGTCTCGGAGAGCGTGCCGATCTGATTGAGCTTGATCAGCACCGCGTTGGCCACCCCCTCGGTCACACCGCGCCGGATGCGCTCGATGTTCGTGACGAAGAGGTCGTCCCCGACCAGCTGGAGCTTGTCGCCGAGCGTCGTCGTGAGGTGCTTCCAGCCGGCCCAGTCGTCCTCGGCCAGGCCGTCCTCGATCGACACGAGCGGGTACTTCGCACGCCAACGGGCATAGCGCTCGCTGAGCGCCGCGGCGTCGAGCGTGGCCTTCTCGCGCGCGAGCGTGTATTTGCCATTCGCGAAGAATTCCGTCGCCGCCGGATCGAGAGCGATCGCGACGTCCTCGCCCGCGCGATAGCCGGCCTTCTCGATCGCTTCGAGGATGAGGCGGATCGGCTCTTCGTTGTCTTTGAGCCCGGCCGGCGCGAAGCCGCCCTCGTCGCCGACACCCGTTCCCATACCGCGGTCGTGCAGGATCGCCTTGAGCGCGTGGAATACCTCGGCGCCGGCGCGAACCGCTTCGCGGAAGGACGTGGCGCCGATCGGCGCGACCATGTACTCCTGCATGTCGGCCGAGTCGGTCGCGTGCTTTCCCCCGTTGAGGATGTTCATGAGCGGCACGGGCAGCGTGCGCGCGAGCGGCCCGCCCAGGTACCGATACAGCGGGAGGCCGACGGCATTCGCGGCCGCGCGAGCGCAGGCGAGCGAGACGCCCAGGATCGCGTTCGCTCCGAGCTGCGACTTGTTCGGCGTGCCGTCGAGCTCGAGGAGCAGCTTGTCGATCGCGGTCTGGTCGGCGGCGTCCTCGCCGATGAGCTCCGGTGCGATCACGTCGTCGACGTTGCTCACCGCCTTGCGAACGCCTTTGCCGCGATAGCGAGTCTTGTCGCCGTCGCGCAGCTCGACCGCCTCGTGCGCGCCGGTCGATGCGCCCGACGGCACCATCGCGGTCCCGCGCGAGCCGTCGGTGAGGATGACGTCGACCGCAACGGTGGGATCGCCACGCGAATCCAGGATCTCGCGGCCTCGCATCATCTCGATGGTCGTCTCAGGCATCACCTTCTCCGAAATACATTCGTCGCCGCCGCGCTACCGGTCGGGGATCGCGGCCACACCCGGCAGCGTCTTTCCTTCGATGAGCTCGAGCGACGCGCCACCGCCGGTCGAGACGTGCGTCATCTTGTCCGCCAGGCCGAGCTCCTCGACCGCCTGGACCGATTCACCGCCGCCGACGACTGTCACCGCTCCGCTCGAGGCGAGCAGCTCCGCGACGCGTTTCGTCCCCTTGCCGAAGGCCGGGATCTCGAAGACCCCCACCGGTCCGTTCCAGAAGATCGTCTTCGCGCGACGGATCTCGTCGGCATAGCGCTCGATCGTCCGCGGACCGATGTCGACGATCGCCAGATCGTCGGGCACCTCGTCGACGCCCTTCACGATCGCGCCAGGTGCGCCGGCTTCGTCCACGGACGGCGCGCAGAGCACGTCGTCCGGCAGGAGCACGCGTTTACTCTTCGCCTTCGCGTCGTCGAGGATGGCCTTCGCCTCTCCCGCGCGATCGGGCTCCGCGAGTGAACGGCCGACCCTCCGTCCCATCGCGAGGAGGAACGTGTTCGCCATGCCGCCGCCGATGGCGAGCGCGTCGACGCGCGCGAGGAGCGCGCGCAGCACGTCGATCTTCGTGCTCACCTTGGCGCCGCCGATGATGGCGAGGAACGGCCGCTGCGGCGCGCTCAACAGACCGCCGAGAGCGAGCAGCTCCTTCTCCAGCAGCAGGCCCGCGTACGCAGGTAGGATCTTCGCCACGCCTTCCGTCGACACATGCGCGCGGTGCGCGGCACCGAAGGCGTCGTTCACGTACAGGTCGTAGCCGCTCGCGAGCTCCTTGGCGAACGCGGGATCGTTCTTCTCCTCCTCGGGATGGAAACGGACGTTCTCGAGGAGCACGACCTCGCCGCGCCGCAGCCTACCCACGACTTCGCGCACCGCCGGACCGACGGCGTCGGGCAGAAGCGGGACGTCCCGTCGAAGGATCTCGCCGAGCCGCCGCGCGACCGGCCGGAGGCTGAGCTTGGGATCCGGCCCCTTCGGGCGTCCGAGATGGGAGCAGAGCGCCACGGCCGCGCCGTGCTCGAGCAGGTACGAGATCGTCGGGAGCGCGGCACGGATCCGCATGTCGTCGGCGACCGCGCCGTCAGCGAGCGGCACGTTGAAATCAACGCGGACGAGGACCTTCTTCCCGGACGGATCGACGTCCCGGATCGTCCTCTTCGCGAAGCCCGTCACGCGGAGCTAGGCCGCCGCTGGGACTCGGAGCTTCGCCGCCACGAACGCGGTGATGTCGGCGAGCCGGCACGCGTAGCCCCATTCGTTGTCGTACCAGGCGATGACCTTCACCGTGTCGCCGAGGACCAGCGTGTCGATCGCGCTGACGATCGTGGAGCGGTCGTCACCCTTGAGGTCGCTCGAGACGAGCGGCTCTTCTGTGTACCCCATGATGCCCTTCAGCTTGCCTTCGCTCGCGCGCTTGAAGGCCGCGTTGACTTCTTCCTTCGTGACTTCCCGTCCGAGCGTCGCGACGAAGTCCACGACGGACACGGTCGACGTGGGAACGCGGAACGCCATGCCGACGAACTTCCCCTTCAGCTCCGGGATCACGAGCGCAACGGCTCTCGCGGCGCCGGTCTCCGACGGAACGATGTTCTCGGCCGCGGCGCGCGCGTCCCGCGGCTCTTTCGCCGCGGTGTCCAGCGTGCGCTGCGAGTTCGTGTACGAGTGGACCGTGGTGAGGAAGCCCTTCTTGATCCCGAACTCATCGTTGAGCAGCTTTGCGACCGGTGCGAGTCCGTTGGTGGTGCACGAGGCGTTCGAGATGATGTGGTGCTTCTCGGGATCGAAGTCGTTCTCGTTCACGCCGAGGACGATGGTCTTGTCCTCGTTCTTCGCCGGCGCCGAGATGATCACGTACTTCGCGCCCGCGTCGATGTGCGCCTTCGCCTTCGTCGCGTCGGTGAAGAAGCCGGTCGATTCGATCACCACGTCGACGCCGAGGTCTTTCCACGGCAGCTTCGCGGGATCCTTCTCGGCGAGGACCTTGATCTTGCGGCCGTCGATGACGAGCGCATCGGCGGTGGCCGAGACCTCGCCTTTGTAGTTCCCGTAGTTCGTGTCGTGCTTGAACAGATAGGCGTTCATCTGCGGGTCCGTGAGATCGTTCACGGCGACGATCTCGAGCTCAGGGTGCCGCTCCAGGACCGCCTTGAGGAACTGCCGACCGATGCGTCCGAAACCGTTGATGCCGATGCGCACACCCATGGCTGACCCCCTTGTGACGTGAGACTAGAGGAACCACTCCCCCCGCCCCTGCAGACGCTCCCGAGCGGCGAACACAGCACCCAGCATGCCGACGTCGCGGCCGAGCGCGGCGGGCACGACGCGCACCGCGGTGGCCGGTGCGCGGAACGCGCGTTCCGCGATCGCGCGACGCATCGGCTCGAGGACGTGTGCGGGCTGGTTGTCCGCGATGGAACCGCCGACGACGATGAGCGCGGGGTTCAGCACGTTCACCAGGCCCACCGCGAGGTTCCCGAGTGCCCGCTCGGCGCGCGTGACGATCGTCGTCGCGCGACGGTCGCCGCGGGCCGCCGCGGCGAAGACTTCCGCGGTGTCCTCGACGCCGAACGCGTCGGCCATGTTGCGGCCGGCCGCGAAGGACTCGGCGCACCCGAACGAGCCGCAGCCGCAGCGCGGCAGATCCGCGCCCGCCTCGCGCGACACATCAAGCTGGAACGCCACCGGCCAATGTCCGATCTCGCCCGCGGTGTTCGTCGCGCCACGCAGCATGCGGCCGCCGCTCACGATCGAGCCGCCGAGTCCGGTCGACACCGTGACGTAGATGAAATCCCGCGCTCCGCGCGCCGCACCGATCGCGCCCTCGGCGATCGCCGCCATCGCGGTGTCGCGGTCGACGAACACGGTGACGCCGTCGAGCGCATCGGACAGTCGCGAGGCGAGCGCGACCTCCTTGAAGCCGACGAGATTCGGGGCTTCGTGCACGAGGCCGGTGCGATGGTCGAGCGGGCCGGGGGCGGCGCAACCGATCGCGAGGATCTCGTGGAGCGGGATGCCCGCTTCGCGCGCGCACGCACGCGCGGAATCCGCGAGCGCGCGAACGATGGGATCGGCGCCGTCGCGTGGCGTGCCGCGCTCATCGCGCGCGGTGATCTCGTGATGGTCGCCATCGACCGTCGCGATGACCGCGCGGATGTGCGTGCCCCCGAGGTCGATGCCGAGGAAGTGGTTGTCGCTCAGACCTTGGGAAGCTTGCCGGCGAGCTCCGGTGTGTTGAGCGCGCTGGCGTCGCCGAGCATGACCGTCTTCTGAGCGGCCTTGTACCCCTTCTTCGCCTTGTCCTTGCCGAACGTCTTCTCGGCGTCGGCGAAGATCGTCGTGACCAGCAGGGCGAGATATGGCAGCGCCTGGGAGTCGGCGAGGTGCTCACGCTCGATCGCCTCGACGTCGATCCGATCGTCGACGATCGGCAGTGGGCGATCGATCGGATCGGCCTGCTCGTCGACGCGCATCAGCAGGTTGGCGATGCGCTCTTCGATGCGGCTCTTGCCGTACTGACCGTTGTTGTATTCGGCGATGAGCGTGTTGGCGAGCGCGGCGAGCATGCCGACGCGACTGCCGACCACACCCGCAGTCGGTAGCGGCGTGCCCGCGACCGGCGGCGGAGCCGGCTTCTCGCGACCGAAGCCGAACAGGCCACGCTTCTTCTTTTCCGGCGGTGCGGCCGGCGGCGGGCTCCACTCCTCGACGGGCGGCGTCGCGGGCTCCGGGATCCGGAATCCCGCGGTACGCGCGTCGGTACCGGTTGGACTTCCCCACGGGTCGGCGGACGACGTCGTACCTGGTGACGGTGCGGACCACGTACTCGGCGCGGGCGCTGGCGCGCCCCACGAGTCCTTGGCCTTCGGCGGTTCGGGCGCAGCGGCCGGAGGCGCCCACGAGTCTCGGATCGGTACGGACGAAGGCGGCGTGCCCCAGGGATCGTCGGATGGCGCGGGCGTTACCGGTTCGGCGCGAGGAGGCGCGGTCCAGCGCTCGGCACCGGGGACGGGCGGCGCCTTCGTTCCCCACTGCTCCGATCCGGCCCCGGGCGGCGCCCACGTATTCACGGGCGGCTCCGCGGGAGCAGGAGCCTCGGGCTCGGTCGGCGCCGGACCGAAGATCCCGGAAAGAGCGCTGAGGCGGTCGTCCGCGGCGGCCGGTGGCTCCGCCACGTCCGGCGTGATCCAGTCCGGTACCGGCGCGGGCGTCTGGGGTGCGGTCCAGTGCGGCGCGACCTCGGAGATCGGCGCGGACTCGCCGGGAGTCGTCGTCCAGTCCTCCGCCGGCACGGCCTGATCGGGCGTGATCCAATCCGCCGTCGCGGGTGGGATCTCGGGTGCGGGCGCGGCCTCCGCCGGCGTGAAGTCCGGAGGTGTCTGGGGACTCGCCCACGCGTCCGCGGACGCATCGACCGCGGGCGCCGACTCGAAGGGCGGCGGCGCCGGTTCGAATGGCGGCGGCGTTGGTTCGAAGGCGGGCGTGCTCGTAGCAGACTCGGGTGCCGGCGCCTCGGATGCAGGCGACGCGTAAGCGGGCGGCTCGTACGCGGGCGGTGCCGGCGGCGGCGCAGCCGTCTCGATGACACGGTCGCGCACCAGAGCCGCGAGCGTCGTCAGCGCGGCGTCGTGATCGAGGTGGAGCATCGCGGCGATCGCGTTCAGGTCGCGCTCGCCGTTGACCGCGAGCACGACCCGCCAGCGCTCCGAGGTCAGCGTGACCGCGCCTTGATCGACGGCGCGCTCGGAGAGGCGGAGGGGCAGATCGTCGCTCGGGATGAGAGAACGCAGCTCCGCGACGCGCCTCCGCTCCGCCTCGCGTTCTTCCTCCGCCTTCTTGCGCGCCGCTTCACGCTCTTCCTCCGCCTTGCGGCGCGCTTCCTCGGCTTGCTTCTTCGCCTCGTCCGCCTTGCGCAGCAGCTCGCTCAGCGTTCCCTCGAGGTTCGAGGGCGGCGCGTCGTCCCAGGGGGTGAACTCGAACTCCGCTCCCTCGAGCGCGAAGATCGCGCCGAGCGCGAGCAGCGGTTCTTCTTCGGCGAAGACCGCAGTGACCACACGGCCGTCGGCGAGACCGAGCGCCCCGACGCGATCGCCCACGCGCACCTGCAGCTCACCGGTCTTCTTTGTGTGCGCGAGCATCTCGAGGACCGCTTTCAGCGGGAAGTCCTGGACACTTCCGCGGAGCGTCACCGCAGCGCGGCCTCCGTGGCCTTGTCGAACACGTGAAGCTTCTTCAGATTGAAGCCCACGCGCAGCTTGTCGCCCGGGCGCGTCTGCGTGTTCGTGGACACACGCGCGACGAACGTCTGGCCGTCCGCGGACAGCTGGAGCTGCAGCTCATTACCGAGGAATTCAACGACTTCCACAAGAGCCTCAACGGGCAAGTGGCCGTTCTGCTGCGCGTTGCCCAGATCGTCGATGTCCTCGGGACGCACGCCGAGGATCACCTCGCGTCCCACCGCTTCGGCCGCCTGGCCCCGCACCGGCGCGCGGAAGAAGCCGGCGTCTGCGACGGCGCCGTTCGCGCCGCTCACGATCTTGGCAGGGAAGAAGTTCATCGATGGAGATCCGATGAACCCCGCGACGAACAGATTCATCGGACGCTCGTGAAGGTTCTCGGGAGTATCGAGCTGCTGCAGCACGCCGGCGTTCATCACGGCAATGCGGTCGCCCATCGTCATCGCCTCGACCTGATCGTGCGTGACGTAGATGGTCGTTCGACGAAGACGCTGATGGAGCTTCTGCAGCATCGCGCGCGTCTGGATGCGCAGCTTCGCGTCGAGGTTCGAGAGCGGCTCGTCCATCAGGAAGACCGCGGGCTCGCGCGCGATCGCGCGACCGACGGCCACACGTTGCCGTTGACCGCCCGAGAGCTCCTTCGGCTTGCGCTTGAGCAGTTGCCCGATCGAGAGCATCTCGGCGACCTCATTGACGCGACGCTCGATCTCGTTGCGCGGGACACTGCGAAGCTTCAGACCGAAGGCGATGTTGTCGTACACGCTCATGTGCGGATACAGGGCGTAGTTCTGGAAGACCATGGCGATATCCCGATCCTTCGGCGCGACGTCGTTGACGCGGCGCTCGCCGATGAAGATGTCGCCCGCGGTCTGCTCCTCCAGCCCGGCGAGCATCCGGAGCGCGGTCGTCTTGCCACAGCCCGACGGGCCCACAAGGACGAGGAACTCCTCGTCGCGGACCTGCAGGTTCAGGTCTTTGACCGCGTTGAAGTCGCCGAAGCTCTTCGTGACGTGGTCGTAGGTGACGGTCGCCATTCGCGCTGAGTCTAGGCGAGCGACGAGCGGCCCAGGGGGAGGGGTCACGGCCCGTCCGGGAGCAGGCGGGAGAACAAGGAGCCGAACCGCGTCGCAGCCCGATAGATCACCGCCACGCGGGCCCGGATCGCGTCGTTATCCGAGCGTTCGGCGCCGGCGCGCAGCCGGGCCAGGACGCGGACCCGATAAGCGACCGCGCCGGGCGGCGGGTCGAGCGCTATGAGGACGAGGCGGCCCTCGCCGGCCGCGACGGCCTCGCTGTCGGCCACGGCGATCTGCCGAGGGCGCCCGGTCGCGCTCGCGTAGTAGGCGACCCGGGCGAAGGCCTCGCGCACCTCGTCGTCGGTGACGCTCAGGCGGACTGCGAGCGCCCGCTCCTGTGGCAGTGGACGGAGCTCGCTCTCGATACCCCAGGCGCGGCCCGACGGGACGCCGAGCGTGAACGTGTCCGCGGCCTGTTCGAGCGACGCGCGCGGCGTGGTGCGACGGAAGTGCGTGCGATCGTCATCGGCCGCGGCGGGCGTGGCGACGACAGCGAGCAGGATCAGCGCGAGCGGAAGGGTCCGATGCATGCGCCGACGTTACGGCGGCCGCCGCCTCGTGTCTGTCCCTCGCGCGTCACACGTTCGCGTGACACAGCCGACCAAAACGAGGTACCGCGTTTGCGCGAGGTCGTCAGCTTAGGGTCGGAGCCGCGGCTGCCACGCTGTCCTGGGCCGTCGCTGGTCTCTGCTTCTGCTCGATCACTTCGATGAATCTCTCGACGATCTCAGGATCGAGCTGGCTCCCGGCGGCAGCGCGAAGCTCCCCTATCGCATCTCGCGCCGTGAGGGCGCTCCGGTACGGACGCATCGACGTCATTGCTTCGTAGGCGTCGGCGACGGCAATGATGCGAGCGCCCACCGGTATCTGATCGCGAGCCAGACCCGCTGGATAACCCGTCCCGTCGTAGCGCTCGTGGTGCGACAGGACGATCGGGCGGATGTTGCGCAGCATTGGAACGCGGGACACGAGGTCCGCGCCGACGGCTGGATGCGTGCGGATCCGACTCCACTCGTCGTCCGTGAGCGCGTCTCGTTTCGTGAGAACGTCCTCCGGCACCACGATCTTGCCGATGTCGTGAAGCAGCGTGCCGAGATGCACGGCGGACACATCCTCGTCCGACAATCGCAGCGCGCGTGCGACAGCGATCGCCGGGTAGGTTGCCGCAAGATGGTCAAGGTCGGGCTTGTCGTTGCGCAGCTCGCCGAGCAACGTGACGAGGGAGATCAGACGCGCCTGTTCCAGCCGCTCGTTGGTGAGCTGCAGCACCCGATTCTCTTCACTGAGATCCGCGACGCGCGCGCGCACCTCGGTCGACCGCGCCATGTACTGGCGCAGGGAGTACCACGCGAGAACGAGCGGAAGCACGAAGACAAAGGCGCCGGTAAGCCCGAGCGCCTGGTACGCGAGCGCAAGCGCGGCGCCATTCGCGGCGATCGCTAGGTAGTGCAGCGGCAGCCAGGAGTAATTCGCGCGCCAGACGCGCAGGAAGGCGTCCTGCGTCGTGAGCGCCACGATGGTCGCGGTCAGGGCGCTTCCGCAGAGGAAGTAGGCGGCGGCCGACACCAGCACCGCCAGCAGCGAGCGCGTCATGTCCACGGGCGGCACCGCGCCGCCGGCAAGCATGTAGACGTTCGCGGCGACGAAGGCGGAGACGGTGAAGCTCCCGAGATTGAAGATGATCTTGCGCGTCGGCTTGGGCTTCGGCATGAACGAGTTCACCACGGCGGACATGAGGTTGACCCAAATAGCCAGCGCCGGACCGTAGAGGACGTAACAGGCGATGGTCGCAGCAAAAGCCACCGAGATGGAGCTCGAGCGGAACAGCATCACCGGGGTTCGCTGCGCGAACGCGGCGACCACCAACAACGTGATCACCATCAGCGGGTCGACGCGCTCGGGCAGCGCGACGATGCTGTACGCGAGGGCGGCGCAGCCCAGGAAACCGACCGCAGCGATGAACGGCGTCGTCAGGGGGGACTCTTTCTGGGTATTCATCAGTCCACCAGCTGCCAGCGCAGGTTGGTGACGTTCGTGAGCTGGCCCCCGCCGTCGATGCCACCGCCGATGTTTTCCCAGGCGATGTTCTCCCAGGCGATGTTCTCCCAGCTGAAGCGCTCCCAGGCGATGTTCTCCCAGGAGATGCTGTCCCACGCGATGTTGTCCCAGGTGATCTGCGGCCACTCCTGGCCGGTCGAGTCGACCCCGCCGTTGTAGCCGTTCGACCGCCACTGGATCGGCTGACCGTAGAACGACGAGTACAGGTCCTCCGCGAACGCGTCGGCGAGCGGGCTGGCGACGACCTGTGCGGTGTAGTCGGTGTACCAGAGCGGTGCCGCGGTCGCCAGGCCGGCGCCCGCGTCAAAGGGGGCAATCCTCTCGAGCTTCCGGACACCGATCTTCATGCGGTACCTGACCTGGAACGGTGTGAGGGTCGGCTCCTTCTCGAGAAGGAGCGCGATCAGACCCGAGACGAGGGGCGCCGCCATCGACGTGCCGGAGAGGCGGAAATACTGCGGGACCGTCGCACCAGCCGCGCTGACCAGTCGGTCGGGGTACTGGACGGCCAGCGTGCTGCCGGGCGACAGCAGGCTCACGACCTTCCGACCGGGAGCGACGAGATCGGGCTTCGCGAGGCTATCGAATTTCGACGGGCCGCGTCCGGAGAATGTGGCGATCGTGTCGTCCTTCGGCCTCGGCGTGCCCGCATCGTCAAAGGCGCCGACAGCAAGGACGAAGGGGTCGTTCGCCGGCGCGACGATGGTCTCGCTCGCCGGTCCGCCGTTGCCCGCCGCGGCGACGACATTGAGGCCGGCGAAGACCAGGGCCTCCGCTGCGACCGAGAGCGGGTCGCGGCGATAGGAGCTGCCGACCTGCGCGCCGAACGAAAGGTTCACCACACGGATGCCGTAGGTCACGCGATTCGCGAGGACCCATTGCAGGCCGCGCAGGACCGTCGACGTGCTGGAACGGCCGTACGCGTCGAGGACGCGCACATCGATGATCCGCGAGCAGGGAGCGACGCCCATGTAAGCGGCTGCGGACGACGCCCCGTCGCCGGCGACAAGACCGGCCACGTGCGTGCCATGGCCACCCGGATCGCCGAGCGGAGTGCTCGAGAACACGGCGGGGTCTTGGGTGAAATCGGCCGCCGCGACGATCCGGCCGGCGAGGTCGGCGTGCGCGTGCACGCCGCTATCGACGACCGCGACGGTGACACCGCGCCCGCAGATGTTGAGGTACGACCAGGCGTAGTTCGCGTAGGTGAGGGTCACGGCGGGACTGACGACTTTCTCGGCGTCAGCGACCGGATCGAACGTCGCGCTGATCGGCGCGTCGCGGAAGACGTAGTCGACCTCGTGGTTTCGGGTCAGCGCCAAAGCCGCGCGTCCCGTCACGCGCGCGGCCTCGCCGCCGACGATGCCAAGGGAGAACTTCGCTGTGCCACCCTGCTGTCGGACCGCCTCGCGTGCGCGCGCGGAGCGTTCAGCGGCGCGCGTCGAGCGTGCGGCCTGCACCCGAACGATCACGGAGAACTCGCGATCGGGATCCGCGGTTGCTTGCTGCGCGAGGAGCGGATCGATCTTGTCGGGGTCATACGATCGTGCTTCGGCCGCCAGCGCCATCGAGGTAAAGACGAGGACCGCGCAGAGCGCGACCACCGCCCACCTCGCAAGCGCTCCAGCCCACCGTTCCATCTTGTCCATCCCGCTCACCCCCAAATCGCCATGTCAGGCACGCGCCGGCGTGAGCGCAACCCGCTCCGTCGTGCGCTCTCGGTCGATCATCCCGATGAAGGCGTCAACGACGCCGGCGTCCCACTGCGTTCCCGCCCCACCGCGCAGCTCGGCGCGCGCGCTCTCCCACGACATCGCCCGGCGGTATGGACGGTCCGTGGTCATCGCGTCATATGCGTCGGCGACGGCAATGACGCGTGCTTCGATCGGCAGCTCTTCGCCGCGTAGACCGCGCGGATAACCCGAACCGTCGACACGCTCGTGATGGCTGAGCACGAGCTCAGCCCCGGCCGCGAACTCCGGTATCCGCTTGAGGAGCTTGTAGCCGAGCTGGGCGTGTCGGCGCATCTCCTGCTTCTCGTCTTCGTCGAGCGGCCCGGGCTTGAGAAGGAACTGATCGGCCGTGCCGATCTTCCCGATGTCGTGGACGCGCGCGGCCTCATGGATCAGCTCGGTCTCTCCGGAGCTCAGCCGGAGCTCGCGCGCGAGCTGTCGGGCGTATTCGGCCACGCGCTGCGAATGCCCATGCGTGTAGGCGTCTCTCAAGTCGATCATGTCCGCCAGCGCGACGATCGAGTCACGCGTCTGCTGGCGCATCCGCGCGACGTCGCGCAGCGCGAAGTACACGATGCCGACCGGCGCGAGGAACAACGCGATCGCCCACAGGTGACTGCGCAGCGATACAGCGGCGAGGAACCCGATGATGTAGAGCGCGACGTGATGCGGGATGGCTTCGCGGTGCGTCTGCCACCATGCCGTCAGCGGAGAGCGGTGAAGCTGCAGAGCAACGGCAAGGTCGACGAGGGTGTTCTCGACCACGAACTTCGCGAGCATCGCCGCGACGGCTGCATAGGCATCCACGCCGCCACCTCCGCGGTCGAGCCCGCCATAGACAACGGCCGCGGCACCCGTCCCGAGCACGACGACGGCGACGTTGAAGCCGCGGTTGTACCAGCTGGACCTGCGCGCGAAGCGCAGGCCGAAGAGGGTCCCGAGGCCCGCGATCGCGACCGCACCGAGTGGGTGCAGCGTGAGGGCGGCCGCGTACGTCGCGGCATCTTCAACGGTGAGCTTGAGCTTTGGTCCGAGATACACCGGCCGCACCTGAGCGAACGCCGTCGCGGCCAGTAGGACGGCGGTCAGCCAGAGCTCGCCAGGCGGACCCGGCGGCACTGCGAAAGCAGCGAGCAGCGGCGCGGCCGCGCCCGCCGCGATCACGATCAGAACGTAGGCCCGCAGTGATCGACGGAGAGCGCCCATTCCCAGCACCTAATGCAGCGAGATCGCGAACACGGTCAGCGTGTTCGACGCGCTCCGGACCTGGAAGCCCTTCCTGATGCTTCCGGTGACGTCCGACACGGTCCGGAAGTTCGCCGTTGCTGGCACGAAGAGGCGCACTTCGAGCTTGACCTTGTCGGGCGACGACCAATCAGGCCAGTACTCCGGCGGAAGCGAATGAACGCTTACGGTCCGGGCCACCGGTGACGGCGGCAGCTCGACGGAGGTGTAGGCGTACGCGAAGTCGGGGACATAGACGTCGTAGGCCAGCGGGCCCGTGATCGTCGCGAGATACGACATGTCGAACTTCGTGACGATCTGCGCCCAGCTGCCGTGGATGTGGATGATCGGGTCGGCCTCACACCACTTTGGCGCGGCGTCGGCAGGCGCCGACAAGGCGATCGTGATGACGATGGCAACAACGAACGCACGGATCGACGCGCGTAGGCTCCGAATCCAGTCCACGCTCCCACCTCCGCCAAACTGGACCTGATGCCATACGTACTAAGGCGCGGTAGGACGTTCGGGGTAACAGGGCAGTACCGGACCTGTTGTCAGACGTGTCGCAGGGATTACGCGCAGAAATTAAGCCGCGACGAAGATAGACCGCGCGAAATCCACGTCGACTAATTCACGACGCGTCGCGCTAATCGCTAGTCGCGCTCGTGCGGTGCGAGACGCACAAGGTACGTTCCGATCTCGTAGGGCGCGAGGCGGATCGCGACCGTGCGATCGACGATGTCGGGCGGTGCCGCTGTCCGGACGATGTCGAGACCGGTATTACCGAGCGCGAGATCGCCCTCGCGCAGATCGACGGCGCGCGCCTCGAGGGCACGGCGCGCGAAGCGGAGCGTCGCGGACGCCGACTCGCCGGAGGGATTGAAGAGACGCGCGACGATCGCGCCGTCGGGACCCGCGCGCAGCGCCGAAGGCTGCACCGCAGGATCGCCCTCCACCGAATAGAAGGAGCGCACAGCCTCATCCCCGCGCTCCGCCCACGCCGGCGACAGCCACTCGCGGATCGCGCGCGCCGCACGCGGCAGCGTGCTCTCGCCGCCGAGCGGAACGACGCAGTAGCGGTACTCGCGCTCGCCGATGCACTGCGCGCTCGGTGTCGCGAGCGCTGGTCCCGCGTGGCCCTTGCGTTCCGGGAGGTCGCCGCGCGAGAGGAAGCCGACAGCACGCACGAGCGTGATCGCGATCGTGCGTCCGTCGTGGAGCACCGCGTACTCGCGAAGGCCATCGACGCCGACCGCGAGGCCGCGTGTCGCGCCCTCGACGGCGACGAGATCGTGCACGGCGCGCTCGGGGGTCGGCTGCTCGATCCAACCTGGGCGCGGCGCGACACGCGTTTCGCGTTCGAGCCAGACGAACGCGGCGCCCGCGACGTGAGTGAGGGAGCGCGTTCCGGTCTCGCACAGAACGCGCAGCCGGTGATCGCGCGCCTGGTTGTCGACGACGACCCGGACGTCGACGCGGCGTGCGCCGGCGTCGAGCGAGATCTCACTTCGCACGGCGCACGACACAAGCTCGGGCGTGCGCGCCAGCCGGTCCTCGCGCAGGCCCGCGGGTAGCGGGAGCTCGAGGGCGATCGTCACGGTGGCGCGGTCGCCGCTGACCTCGGTGCGCCGCGTGCCGGCGAGATCGCGCGACCCGAGCGTCGGGCCCGCATATGAATAGGTGTATTCGTCCCCCCGGTCGCCCTCGTCGAGCAGAGCTCCATGCGGACCGGAGCGCTCGCCGCTCACGCGGTCGATGACCGCGAAGGAGCCGTCCAGCGCGACCTCGACGCGGAACGCTTCGTTCTCGATCACGCCGTCCTCCGGGGACGAGACGCCCGCGCCGTCGGCCCGGCGCGCCGGCGCCGTGCCCAGCGCGGCGCAGCGCACGCGGGTGGGTCGGCCGTCGAGCGCGACGACCGCGTCACGCTCCCAGGGCACCGCGCTCCACACGACCGCTGCGTTCCCACGACCGCCGAGCTCGCGCGCGAGACGCGTGGCCAGCGCCTCGCCATCGGTGCGGACGCGCGCGAAACGCGGCGCCATGTCGACGTCGTGCACGGCGTCGATCGAGCAGCCACAGATCGAGTCGTGCGGATGGTTCTGCAGGAGCGTGCGCCAAAGCGAGCGCACCTCGTCGCTGGCGACGCCGCCGGTGAGGGCGTCGAACGGCTCGCAGCGCTCGAGCAGCAGCCGCTCGCACGCGACGTTCTCCTGTTTGATCCATACCCGCGTGGAGTTGACGCCGCGGAGGATGGGCCGGTACCGGCCGCGCACCATCTCGCCGACGACGGTCCCGCTCGGCTGGGCAACGGCGGCCTCGTACTCCTCGAGGCTCGTGATGCGGACCTCGATGCTCGGGGTCAGCTCGTGCAGGACGCTGACTGCCTCCGGCAGCCGCGGGTACGCGTCGACGTGATCGTCGCCGACCATGAAGAGGAGCGTCGAGCCATTCGCGTAAGCGGTCGTCACGTCGAACAGCCGGCGCAGCCGTCGACGGAGCCGCGCGCGAAGCTGCTGCGGCGTCTCGGCGAGATCGCCGACCAGTTGAAGACCGCCGGAGTAGTGGTCGACGAGATGCGTCGCGAGAACGCGGTCGCCCGAGGGCGCCTGCCAGCGGAACTCCGCGCCGACGCGCTCGCCCTCGTCCCCGACGCCGCGCGAGAAGATGTAGCTGCTGTAGCCGAAGCCGCGCAGGAGCTGCGGCGTCTGCGCCGGATGGCCGAAGGGATCCGCCACATAGCCGACCCGCGTCGCGCGTCCGAACGACGCGGAGACGCGCAGGCCCTCCTGGAAATTCCGAAGCAGCGACTCGCCCGAGACGAGCAGGTTGTCGGCGAGCACGTACCACGGCCCGATGAAGAGACGCTCCGCGCGTACGAGCGCCTCCAAGCGCGGCCGATCGGCGGGCCGCATCTCGAGATAGTCCTCGGCCCAGATGCTGTGACCGTCGAACGTGAACGACCGGAACGCGCTGTCGCGCTCGAGAAGATCGAGGAGCTTCGACACCATCGGCACGAGTCGCGCGCGATAGCCCTCGAAGCGCTCGTACCACTCGCGGTCCCAGTGCGTGTGCGGCACGACGAACGCGCGCCACCGCGCGCGGCGCCGCAGCAGCGCGACGGCGAACGGCGCGCTGAGCCCGGACACCGTGCCGATCAGCGCGCCGGCGGTCACGTCGAGCGGGTAGTGCACTCCGACGGCGACGCGCTCGAACGCGACCGCGACCGCGAAGAGCAGCGCCGGCAAGCGCCAGGCGGGCGCGACGTGACCGAGGGCGACGGCCGCGCCGAACGCGAACGCCGTGTCACCCGATGGGAACGAGAAGGTCGTGGGCTCGGTGACGAGCGTCGCTGGAAGGTCGAGGACGACCGTGAACGGGCGCGGGCGCCGGACCACCAGCTTCAGCAGCTCGGCGACGAGCCAGGCGTCGCACAGTCCGAGATAGACGGTGAGGGCGCCCCACATCCCGCGTCGTCCCCACCCCCGCGCGCGCGCCGCGAGCGCGCCCGCGATCCACCAGACGATCGCGTTCCAGTTGAGGTACGCCACCGCGACGGCAAGAGCGGCGAGCAGTGCGTTCCCGGAGACCGCGGTCACGATCGCGACGAACAGCTGCCGGTCGAATGTGAAGAGGGTCTCCATCAGCGGCGCACGTGCCGCCAGACGAAGATCCCGACCGCCGCGACGATCGCCGCCGCGACCAGGTAGTCGAGGCCCCTCAGCGAGTGCTTGAGCTCGAGCCAGTGATCGCCGAGCTGCATCCCACCCCAGACGAGGAGCATCACCCAGGGGATGGCCCCGAGGATCGAGAAGAGCGTGAAGCGCCACAGCGGCATCCGCGCTATCCCCGCCGGTACGGAGATGAAGGTGCGGACGATGGGCAGCATGCGGGAGAAGAAGACCGTCGCCTCGCCAAACCGCGCGAACCAGCGCTCCGCGAGGGCGAGGTCGTGGGCGCTGATCAGGACATATTTCCCATATCGCTCGACCAGCGGCCGACCGCCATATGCTCCGATCGCATAGCTGGCGAGCGAGCCGAGCGTATTTCCGAGAACGCCCGCGACGACCGCGCCCCAGTAGCTCCAGGGCGACGACGTGAGCGGTTCCACGAGTCCGCGCGACACGCTCCAGCCGGCGAACGGAAGGATGAGCTCCGACGGCAGAGGGATCGCACAGCTCTCGATCGTCATCGCGATGACGACACCGACATAACCGAACCGCTCATAGAGCGATTCGAGAAAGGGCAGAACGATCGCGTCGATCGCTTCAAGCACGCCGGTATGATGGCGTCACGACGGGAAGGGTGCGTGAACTCACATTGGAGGGACGCATGCCTGACGATCACATGACGCTCGACGAGCGCCTGGCGGGTGGGCTCACCAAGATCGGCTCGGCCGACGTCGTCGTGGGGATCCCCAGCTTCCGCAACGCCACGACGATCGGTCACGTCGCGACGACCGCGGCGAAGGGGCTGCGCGAGCATTTCCCGGGCGCGCGCGTCGCGATCGTCAACGCGGACGGCGGGTCCGAGGACGGCACGCCAGACCGTGTCGTCGAGGGCGCGTCCGGCGTGCCGGTGGCCGTCGGTCGGTACATCGGACCGCCCGGCAAGGGCTCGGCGTTCCGCGCGATCTTCACCGCGGTGGGCATGCTCGGCGCGCGCGCGTGCGCCGTCGTCGACAGCGACCTCCGCAGCATCACGCCGGAGTGGATCGGGCGCCTGGCGACCCCGGTCACGAGCGGCGACGCCGACTACGTCACCCCGCTCTACGCGCGGCACAAGCACGACGGCACGATCACGAACTCCGTCGCGTATCCGCTCACGCGCGCGCTGTACGGGCTGCGTGTGCGTCAGCCGATCGGCGGCGAGTTCGGCTTCCGCGCCGACCTCGCGCGTGTGTACCTCGAGCAGCCGGTGTGGGATACCGACGTCGCGCGCTTCGGCATCGACATCTTCATGACGACGACCGCGATCGTGCGCGGCGCCAAGGTCGCGCAGGCGTTCCTCGGCGCGAAGGTGCACGACCCCAAGGATCCCGCGGCCGACCTCGGCCCGATGTTCACGCAGGTCGTCGGCACGCTCTTCCGTCTCGCCGCCGCGAACGAGCCCGCGTGGTCGAAGGTGCAGGGCTCGAAGGAGGTGCCGGTCATCGGCGACGTGATGCCCGTCGAGCCCGAGGCGGTCCCCGCGGACCCCGCCCGGCTCCGCGAGAAGTACGCGGCGGCGAAGGGCGCTCAGGACGCCACCTGGCGGGACATCCTCTCCGCGCCGGTGCCCGAGTCGCTCGACGCGAAGACGTGGGCGCGCATCGTCTTCGAGCACCTCGCCGCCGCGCTGCGGCGCCCGGCCGCGAGCGAGCAGATCGCGCGCTCGCTGCTGCCCCTCTATCTCCTGCGTACCGCGTCCTTCATCGAAGAGGTGCGCGACATGACCACGACGCAGTCCGAGACCGTGATCGAGAACGGCGCGCGTGCCATGGAGGAGGAGAAGCGTCACTTCCTCGAGCGACGCGGCCAGGACAGAGCGAGGAGCGCTTCGACCGCGTGAGCGTTTCGCTCAAAGAAGACGCACTCGTCCTGATCACGGAGAACGACGGCTCGCTCGCGCTCGGGAGCGCGAGCCCGTTCGGGCTTTACTACCACGACACGCAGTTCCTCTCGGGCTACGCGCTGCGTGTGAACGGGGCGCCGCCGATCCTGCTGTCGGCGAACACCGAGCAGAACTACGTGGCGACCTTCCAGCTCATGCGCTCGGAGGGGGCCATGCTCGGCACCGCTCGTCACGCGGCCGAGGCGCTGTCGATCCGGCGCACCCGATTTCTCGCCGACGGCATGCGCGAGCGCATCGGTGTGCTCAACGCGAATCCAGGACCGGTCCGCGTCGCTCTCGAGCTCGAGTTCGAGGCCTCGTTCCGCGACATGTTCGCGGTCCGTGGCCACCACGCGGTCGCGGCGACACCGTACGAGATCAAGCGTGGCGGGCGCGAGGGCGGCATCGTCTTCGAGCGCGTCGGCCGCGACGCGGTGCGGCGCACGACCGACATCACGATGCGCCCCGCGCCCGACCGCATCGAGGGCAACGTCTTCCACATCGAGCGCGAGCTGCCGCCGCAGGGCGTGCTGACCATCGAGCTCGCGGTGATCCCGCGCGAGGACGGCGCGGGCGCGGCACCGTCGCCGGACCGCTTCGACGATGCGATCGACGCGCTCAACGCGCGCTATCGCCGTTTCCTCCGCGCGTGCGCCCGCTACACGACGAGCTCCGAGACGCTCGACGAGGGCCTCATCACGCGCAGCGCGCTCGACCTTCGCGCGCTCATGGAATTCCACGACAGCGGGCCCTACCCCACGGCGGGCATCCCCTGGTACGCGGTCCCGTTCGGACGCGACGGACTCATCTGCGCGTACCAGACGCTCGGCTGGAATCCCGACATCGCGCGCGGGACGCTGCGACTCCTCGCCAAGTACCAGGGCCAGAAGGTGGACACGTTCTCGGAGGAGCAGCCGGGAAAGATCTTCCACGAGCTGCGCCGCGGCGAGCTCGCGCGGCTCGGAGAGATCCCGCACCGCCCCTACTACGGATCCGTCGACGCGACGCCGCTCTTCGCGCTCATCGTCGCCGAGACGGTGAAATGGACCGCCGACCGCGAGCTGTGGCGCGAGCTGCTCCCCGCGGCGGAGCGCGCGCTCACCTGGTGCGACACGTACGGCGATGCCGACCGCGACGGCTACGTCGAGTACGGCCCGCAGGAGTCGGACCGCGACAGCGCCCGTCTCCAGAGTCAGGGTTGGAAGGATTCACCACAGTCGCTCTCCGACCCTGACGGCACGTGGTCGAAGCTGCCCGCGGCCCTCGTCGAGGTCCAGGCGTACGTCTACGCCGCGAAGACGGGGCTCGCCGATCTCTACGCGCTCGACGGCGACGCCGCGCGCGCGGACCGTCTCCGTGGCGAGGCGCGCGAGCTGCGCGAGCGGTTCGAGCGCGACTTCTGGATGGCCGACCAGGGGTGCTACGCGCAGGCGCTCGACGGCGACAAGAAGCAGGTGCGCGCGGTGACGAGCAACGCCGGCCACGCGCTGTGGGGCGGCATCGCGAGCCCCGAACACGCGGCGACGGTCGTGCACCGGCTCATGACACCGGACATGTACACCGGTTGGGGCATCCGCACGCTCTCGAGCACGTACCCGACGTACAACCCGATGAGCTATCACAACGGCTCGGTGTGGCCGCACGACAACTCGCTCATCGCCCAGGGTTTCGCGCGGTACGGCTTCCGCGAGGAGGCGGCCGAGATCACCAGCGCGCTCATCGAGGCTGGGCGGCGCTTTCCGGACTCGCGCCTGCCGGAGCTCTTCTGCGGCTTCCAGCGCGACCTGCGCTTCTCGTCGCGGCCGGCGGATTACCTGGTTTCGTGCATCCCGCAGGCGTGGTCGGCGGGGATGGTGTTCCTCTGCCTGCGCACGCTCCTCGGGCTCGTGCCGGATCTGGCGACGCAGCGGCTGCTCATCGATCCGGCGCTGCCTCCATGGCTCGAGCGGATCGACGTTCGCGACATGGAGGTCTTCGGCGCACGCATGACATTCCGCGTGCGCCGCGGCGTGAAGGGGGACCACGTCGCCGGCGGGCAGGGGCGCCTCGCGCAGATGCGGACGGCCACTCCGGCGTGACCCGCGGCGTGCGCCGCATCCTGTTCGTCCACTACACCACGCCGCAGATCCTCGGCGGAGTGGAGCAGGTCATGGCCGCGCACGCGGCGGCCCTCCAGGCCGAAGGTAAGGAGGTCGCGGTGCTCGCGGGTCGCGGCGGAGCGACGCCACGCGGGGTTCGCGTGATCCGCGTCGCCGAGGCCGACTCGCGCCATCCCGCGGTCGAGCGCGACCTCGCTGCGCTCTCGCGCGGCGACCGCGCGCCGGAGCACGATGCGCTCGTCGCGCGTCTCATGACGAAGATCCGTCCGCACGTTGAGCGCGCGGACCGCGTCGTCGTGCACAACGTCATGACGATGCCGCTGAATCTCGCGCTGACGGAGGTGCTCGGGTCTCTCGCGCGCGAGCGGCCGGGCCGTTTCATCGCCTGGACCCACGACATCTCGTACTTCGACGAGCGCTACGCGGCGCTGCGACGCGACGGGCCGCCGTGGGATCTCGTGACGCACGCCGTGCCCGGCGTGCGGTACGTCACGGTGTCGCAGGAGAGGGCACAGCAGCTCTCGCAGCTCACCGGCCTCCCGCGCGACGACATCGAGGTCGTGACGAACGGCATCGACGTCGGCCAGGTGCTCGGCCTCGCGCCGACCGGTCTTCGTCTCGCGCAGCGTCTTGGCCTGTTCGACGCCGACCCGCTGCTCCTCCTTCCGGTCCGGCTCACGCGACGCAAACGCGTCGAGGCCGCGATCGACGCGACCGCGGCGCTCCGCCGCCGCGGTCATGCCGCGGTGCTCGTCGTGACCGGGACCATGGGACCGCACAACGCCGCGAACAAGGCGTATCTCGCGGAGCTCGCGGCGCGCGCGAAGAAGGTTGATGGTGTGCAGCTCCTCGCGGCGCTCGGCCTGCGCATCAACTACGGAACGGTCGTAGACCTGTATGCGCTGGCCGATGTGCTGGTCTTCCCCAGCGAGAGCGAAGGCTTCGGAATTCCTATGCTGGAGGCTGGCTTGCACCGCATGCCGATCGTGTGCAGCGACATCCCGTCGCTCCGGGAGACCGGCGGCGACGACCCGATCTACGTCCCGCCCGACGCGAGCGGCGACGTCATCGCGGACGCGATCGAGCGGGGGCTCGACACGCCCGTCATGCGCATGCGCGCCCGCGCACGCGAGCACGCCTGGCCGCGCGTCCTGCGCGAGCGCGTCCTACCCGTCATCCTCGGTCGTGCCGCATGAAGTGCCTCGTCGCGATCGTCGATCCCGAGCGAGACCGCGCCGTCGTCGACCTCGCCGTTGCCCTCGCCGCGGGTGAGGAGCTCATCCTGATCTCACCGATCGAGGTCCCCGAGGGCGACACGCTCGCCTCGGTGCAGCCCGAGGCGCGTCGCCTGCGGCGCACGCTCGACCAGCTCGTGCCGGCCGAGGCACGCGCGCGAACGCTCGTGACCGTCGCCCGGCAGGGCTGGCAGGCGGTCCAGGAGACGGTGGCGAGCGAGCGGCCCGATCTGCTCCTGCTCACGTGGCGGCGTCCCGGCTGGGACCTCCTCGGAACGACGATCGAAGACGTCCTCCGCAATCCGCCGTGCGACATCGCAGTCGTCAAGGGTCAGCTGTCGCGCGCGCGGCGGATCCTCGTGCCCGTCCGCGGCGGCCGCTACGCGGATCTCGCGGCCAAGGTCGCGATCGGCTGGGCCCGCGCGAAGGGCGGGAGCGTCACATTGCTCCACGTGCGGACGCCCGGACGCCGCACCCCGACGCTGTATCAGCTCCTCGGCGAGCGCGCGCTCGATGACCGCGTCGATCGACTCGTCACGCGCACGGGCGATCCCGCCGAGGTGATCAACGAGGAGCTCGCAGAGCACGACGCGATCGCCTTCGGCGCCACCGGTCGCAAGGATCAGGAGGATCCGCTGGGCCCGGTCGGTCAGGCGATCGTGGCGAGCGCGCGCGCCGCGGTCGTGGTTCGCACCGCGACGCCCTTCAGCCAGAACCTCGCTCTTCCCCTGGCCACGCTGCCGGCGGACCGCGCCGAGCGCAGCAAGGTCGTCGGCGAGATCGTCGACAAGTGGTTCGTGCAGAACACGTTCAGCTCCAGCGAGTTCGCGGACCTGCGCCGGCTCCTCGAGGCCAAGGAGCGGCAGAACCTTCGCATCTCCGTCGGGCTGCCGACGCTCAATGAGGAGGCGACGGTCCGCAGGGTCATCCGCGCGATCCGCTCGCGCCTCATGGAACGGATCCCCCTCGTGGACGAGATCGCGGTCATCGACTCCGATTCCGACGACCAGACGCGCGAGATCGCGCGGGAAGAAGGCGTCCCGGTGCACGTCCTCGGCGACGTCCTCCCCGACTACGGTGCGCGCCGCGGCAAAGGCGAGGCGCTCTGGAAGAGCCTGCACGTTCTCACCGGCGACATCGTCGTGTGGATCGACACGGACGTCACCGATACGCATCCGAAGTTCGTGTACGGGATCCTCGGCCCGTTGCTCCTGCGGCCCGACGTGCAGTTCGTAAAGGCCTTCTACCAGCGGCCGCTGCGCATCGGCGCCGAGGTGCTCGCCTCAGGCGGTGGCCGCGTCACCGAGCTGTCCGCGCGCCCGATCCTGAACCTGTTCTTCCCCGAGCTGTCGGGGATGGTCCAGCCGCTGTCCGGCGAACAAGGCGGGCGCCGCACGCTGCTCGAACAGCTCCCATTCTTCACGGGGTATGGTGTCGAGACCGGGCTCCTCATCGACACCCTGCTGCGCGCCGGGTTGGGCGCACTCGCTCAGGTCGACATGAAGCACCGCATCCACCGGAACCAGGACCTGCTCAGTCTGTCCAAGATGAGCTTCCAGATCCTCCAGGTCGCGCTCAAGCGCGTCGGCGAGGCCCATGGGGGACGGATCTGGGAAGAGGCGAACGCGACGCTCAAGCTCATCACGCAGACCGAAGGGGGAAAGCTCCACCTCGAGATGCACGACATCGAGATCGGCGAGCTTCCGCCGATGGCCACGATCCCCGAATACATCACCGCGCGTCGTCGTTGAAGGTCCTCCGCACCGTCTCCGACGTGCGCGCCTGGCGCGCGGGCGTGCGGCGCGTCGGACTGGTGCCCACGATGGGCGCGCTGCACGCGGGACACCTGTCGCTCGTGGAGCGCGCGGTGCGTGAGACGGACGCAGCGATCGCCTCGATCTTCGTCAACCCGACGCAGTTCGGGCCGAGCGAGGACTTCGCGGCGTATCCGCGGCGCGAGGCCGAGGACATCGCGCTGCTCGAGCAGCACGCGTGCGCCGCGGCCTTCGTGCCACCCGTCGCGGAGATCTACCCCCCAGGCGACGCGACGCGCGTCACGCCCGGGCCGATCGCGGCGCCGCTCGAGGGTGCCGCGCGGCCCGGCCACTTCGTCGGCGTGGCGACGGTCGTCGCGAAGCTGCTGGCGATCGTGCGGCCCGACATCGCGTTCTTCGGACAGAAGGATTTCCAGCAGCTGCGCGTGCTCCAGACGATCGCGCGCGATCTCCGCCTGGGTGCGGACATCGTCGGCTGCCCGATCGTGCGGGAACCCGACGGCCTCGCGATGTCGTCGCGCAACGCGTACCTCACGCCGGAGCAGCGCCGCGACGCGGTCGCGCTGTCGCGGGGTCTCTTCCGGGCGCGCGATCTGTGGGAGCAGGGAATGCGCCACCCTGTTCGTCTGAGCAACGCGGTTCGGCGCTATACCGACGTGCCCAGCGTTTCGCTCGAGTACGTCTCGGTCGCCGACCCGCTGACGCTCGCCGAGCTCGACGCGCTCGACGCGCCCGCCGACACGGCGGTCATCTCCCTCGCGGCGCGGGTGGGCCGGGCGCGGCTCATCGACAATGTGCTCCTCGGCATGGACGTGGCGGACCTGCGTTGACGCGGCGTGCGCTCCTCGTCTCCTTCAGCGTCGCCCACTTCGCACATCACGTCACGAACAGCCTGCTCAGCGCGCTACTGCCGTTCATCCAGAGCGCCTTCGGGCTGTCGTACACGGGCGCCGGATTCCTCGTCAGCGCCTACTCGATCGCATCCGGTGTGACCAACGCGCCGCTCGGCGTGCTCGCGGACCGCATCGGCGCGCGGCGCGTCATCGTGTGGGGTCTCGTCCTCATCGGACTCTCAAGCGTCGCGATCGGACTGTCGACCGAGTACTGGCAGCTGCTCGCCTTCCTCGCGGTCATGGGGATCGCGAGCGGCACCTATCACGCGCCGGCGTCCGCCCTCATCGCGGAGCTGTTCTCCTCGCGCCGCGGCATGGCGATGGGCACGCACACGACGGCGGGGCACCTGTCGTTCTTCGCGGCGCCGCTCCTCGCCGGCATCCTCGCGACCGCCGGCACATGGCGGACGCCTTACCTCGCATTCGCGCTCGCCCCCATCCTGTGCGCGGTCCTCATCTGGCGCGTCGCGCCGATGGGCATCAGGTCGACCGGCCGCCACAGCTGGCTCGCGACGGGCAGCGACATCGCCGCCGTCGCGCGGCGCGTCGGCGCGCTCGTCTCGCTGTCGATCGTGTTCCAGGTCGTGCTCTCGGCGGCGCTGGCATTTCTCAGCACGTATCTCGTCGACGCGCGCGGGATCTCGCCCGGCGTGGCCGCGGCGCTGTTCGGCGTCCCGCAGCTCGCCGGGCTCGTCGGCGCTCCGATGGCGGGGACCCTCTCCGACCGCTTCGGCCGGCGCATCGTCCTGCTACTGGGCCTCGCGCTCATGGGACCGGCGGCGTGGGCGCTCACCGTCGTCCCAAGCGAGCTGGTGTTCCTGCCGCTCCTCCTGATCGGCATCTCGTTCTCGATCCGCGCCACGACGACCGAGGTGCTCATCGTCGACAACACACCGCCCGAGCGGCGGTCGACGGTCCTCGGCACGTACTACCTCGTCAATCAGCCCGTCGGCGGCGTTGCCGCGCCGATCTTCGGGGGCATCGCAGGCGCGATCGGCATCGGCGCGGCGTACGGCTGGCTGGCCGCCGTCTTCCTCGTGCTGTCAGGGATCGCGCTGATCGCCGCGGCCCGAACCAAAGACGCCGGCACGCGGTACCTGTCGCCAGCGTAGGTTGCATGGAGAGGGAGCTCGCTCCGGTCTCCGGCCCGGCGGAAAGACCGTCCGCCGCGGCGGCGTGCGCATCTTCGGTCGGCCGGAGGTCCGCATGCCTTCCCGTATCGCGCTCGCTGTCGTGGCGATCGGAGGCCTCATCTCATGCTCCACGCCGCAGGCATCGGCGCCAGCGTTGACACCGACACCCTCACCGCTCGCGACGCCGACGGCGAGCGCGCCGGCGGTCCCGGCTGGTGCGCGCCGCTTCACGATCGTCGCCGACCGGTCCCTCGCGACCGTGCGCGTGCGCGAGCAGGTCGCGGCGATACCGGCGCCCGGTGACGCGATCCTGACGACGCGCGCGTTCAGCGGCACGATCGTTCTCCTGCCCGACGGCGCTTTCGCGGGCGGGTCCGCTCTCGCGGCCGACCTCGACACGCTCAAGAGCGACGAGTCACTGCGTGACGAGTGGATCAAGTTCAACACGCTCAACACTCGCGTCTACCCGCGCGCGGAATTCACGCTCGCGCGCGTGAACGGCATACCGATGCCGCTCGCGCCGCAGGGCGAGTGGACCGCCACGCTCGAGGGCACGATGAAGATCCACGGAGTCGAACGCCCGCTCACGTGGCCGGTACACGTGACGCGGTCAGCGGGCGAGATCCGCGTCCGTGGCGCGACCGCGTTCACGTTCGGCGACTACGGCATGGCCGTGCCCGCCAACCGCCTCATCTTGTCGGTCGTCGACGACGTGAGACTCGAGATCGACCTCGTCGCGACGGACGGCTAGGGGACGGCCCTCTTCTGCGACGCCGTCGCGGCCGCTGGAGTGGTCCTGACGTCCTCGACCCACGCCGGCGGGCCACCGTCGGCCTTCACATCCTCCACCCACGCGGGTGGGCCGCCATCTGCCTTCACATCGGCGACCCACTCGGGAACGTTGGCACTGTTCTCGCCCGCCGCGCCCTCGGTCGCCTCCTCATCCGTCGTCGCCTCCTCGTCGATCGCGGCGTCCTCGTCCGCTGCGCCGCCGCTGGTCTCTACGAAGGCGGGCGGACCGCCGTCAGTCTTGACGTCCTCGACCCAGGCCGGCGGGCCGCCGCCGTCCTTCAGGTCCGACGTCCACTCCGGGGGCTCGTGCGCGTAGGCGACCGCGACGCTCAGCACCAGCCCGGCTGCGGCCGCGATCACGGTAAAGATGCGCATGGTCATACCTCCGTCGCGAATGGCTTCGATTCGCTAACGGTCAACGCGTCCGGCGCGTTTGGAGAGGCAAGAGACCGGTCCTAGGCGCGTTCCCTGGTGAGCGCAGACACGAGGACCGTCATCGCCTGATTGAGCGGCGCGCCGATGCCGCGACGCTCGCCTTCGCGATGGACCGCGCCGCAGATCGCGTCCACCTCCGTGGGTCGTCCCGCCAGCACGTCCTGCAGCATCGAGGAGCGATTGGCGCCGGTGAGCTGCGCCATCTCGCGCCACCAGCGCCGCGCCTCGTCCTCGCCCATCGCGACACCCGCGGCGGTCGCGACGCGTGCGACCTCCGCCGCGAGGCCGTCGGCGACGCGCGAACCGGCGATGTCGGCGAGAAGCTCGGCGTTCGTGTAGCCGAGAAGCGCGGTCGTCGGATTCACGGCCGCGTTCGTGGCGATCTTCCGCCAGACCGAGGGCCACGCGTCGTCCTTCGCGCTGACCGTCATGCCGCCACGGCTGAGAGCAGTCACGAGCGCGTCGAAGGCGCGGCGCGGCGCGCTGCCGCGCGGTCGCCCCAGCTCGACGCGTCCGGGCCCCGTCGCGTGCAGCTCGCCCCGCTCGTCGAGCCGCGCACCGACGTAGATCACGCCGACCGCGGCGCGTTCCTCGCCCACGGCCGCCGCGAGGGCCTCGTAGTTGCCGAGACCGTTCTGGATCGTGATCGCCACGCCCCGCGGAGCGAGGATCCGTCGTGCGACGTCCACCGCCCACGCGGTGCCATGCGTCTTCACGCAGACGACAGCGGCGTCGACCACTTCCTCATCCGCGCGCAGCGGCGCGCTGGTGCGATCGACGGGAACGATGTCAGCGCGGCCCGCGAGCGCCTTCTCGACGACGTGGCCGATCGCGCCCATCCCGATGATCGCGACGCGCAGCCGGTCGGGATCGCCGATGGATCAGACCGCCTTCGGGCGCGTGACGTTCTGCCGCAGGGCGGTGAGCTCGCTCTCCTTCATGGTGAAGCTGTGCTCCGCATCGGGGAAGCGCCCCTCTCGCACGTCGGTGTCGAACGCGCGCAGTGCGTCGACCACAGCCGTGCCGATCTCGCCGTAGCGCTTGGCGAACTTCGGCTTGAAGTCGCCGTAGAGCCCGAGCACATCGTGCAGCACGAGTACCTGGCCATCGCAATCGACACCCGCGCCGATACCGATGGTCGGGATCGAAAGCCGCTCGGTCACCATCGCGGCGACCGGCGCCGGGATGGACTCGAGCACGATGGAGAAGGCGCCCGCGTCCTCGAGCGCGACCGCGTCGTCGATGAGCCGGCGCGCGGCACGCGCGCTCTTCGCCTGCGTCTTGAAGCCGCCGAACTGCGCGACGCGCTGGGGCGTGAGACCGACGTGCGCCATGACCGCGATACCGTTGTCGACGAGCGCCTTCACGAGTGGCACGGTCTCGTGTCCGCCCTCGAGCTTCACCGCGTCCATGCCCGACTCCTTCAGGAAGCGCGCGGCGTTCCGGAGCGCGTCGGTCGGCCCCGTCTGGTACGAGCCGAACGGCATGTCACCGACGAGCAGCGGGCGTGAGGCGCCGCGCGAGACGGCGGCGGCGTGCCGGACCATGTCGTCCATCGTGACCGGCACGGTGTTCGGATAGCCGAGCACGACCATGCCGAGCGAATCGCCGACGAGGATGATGTCGATGCCCGCCTGCTCGACGAGTCGCGCGAACGCGGCGTCGTAGGCGGTCATCATCGTGATGCGTTTGCCGTCGCGCTTCATCGCGACGACATCGGGAACGGTGACCTTCTTCGCGATGGCGGGCGCGCCGCCGTACGAGGAACCGGCAGTCGGATGTTGCGTTTCCATTTGAACCTCCGTCCAGGCCGGCTAAGCCGGTCCCGGCGTCAGCGCAATCGTAGCGCGCGACGACTACCTCGCAGGTTTCATTCCAGCCGCCGGATCGATGGCAGCACCAGCCCGAGGAGACTGAGAGCGGTCGCGATGCAGCCGGCGACGATGAACAGGGTGGGCGGTCCATAGGCGTCGGTGATGAGCGCCGCGGCGATCGGGGCGATCGGTCCGAGGAGCGTGCCGCCGAACCAGTCCACGCTCGTGACGCGGCCGAGCATCTGACGAGGCACGTGACGCTGCAGGGCGCTCTCCCAGAGGACCCCGAGGCACACGAAGCTGAATCCGATCAGCAGGCCGGCGACCAGAGCACCGGGCAACGTCGGCACGAGGCCAAAGATGAGAAGGCCCGCGCCGCCCCCGGCGCCGAAGAGATATATCGCGACACCCGCGCGGCGAATACGCAGCTGACCGATGATCGCCGCGCCGAGCGCCTCACCCGCTCCCATCGCGGCGGTGATGAAACCGAAGGTGACCGCGCCGGCACGGAGGACGTCGGTGACGAGGAGCGGCAGGCCGACGACGAACGCGCCGATGAAACCGGCGTTGATGAGCGACCAGCCGAAGATCGTGACCCACAGCCACTGCGTCGCGAAGACGAAGGCGAGCCCCTCGCGGATCTCAGCGAGGATCGACGTCGCGGCCTTCGGCGCGACGATCGGCCGCGCACGGATGAGCCAGACGGCCACCGCCGACACGAAGAACGTCAGGGCATCAAAGGCAAAGGCAGCCGGTGGTCCCGCCGTCGCGACGAGTAGTCCCCCGATGACCGGACCGCCGGTCCGCGACGCCTGGCGCGACAGCCCGCGGACCGCATTCCCCGGGACCAGGATCTCCTCCGGCACGAGCTCGGGGATCATCGCGCCGATCGCCGGGGCGCTGAACGAGACCGCCGCGCCAAAGAGCGCGACGGCCACATAGAGATGCCAGATCTGGAGCGTGCCGGAATAGCCGAGCAGTGAAACGACCGCGGTGATCACACCGCTGCCGAGCTCGGTGACGATGATGAGCGTCCGCCGCGGGACCCGATCGGCGATGGCACCGCCCAGCAGCAGGAAGACGAGGCTCGCCGCGGTGAAGATGGAGGCGAGCGCTCCGAGCTCGATGGCCGATCCACCGAGCTGAAGGATCTGGAACGGATACGCGACCTGCGAGACGAATGAGCCAAGGAGCGTGAGCGTCTGACCGGACCACAGGAGCCGGAAGTCGCGATGCCGGAGCGGCAGGAAGATGCGCGGTGCCTTCACGCGCGCGCGAGCTCCTCGATCACATCAGGCAGCGTCGAGAGATCGGAGAGGACACGCGTTGGCGACGTCTCGAGCGCTTCGCTGTGCCGGTCGATGAAGACCGTCCGGTAGCCGAGCGACGCCGCGGGCCGCATGTCGTGGTACTGGCTCGCGCCGACGTGAATGGTGTCGTCGGGGCCGGCGGCGCTTCGCTCGCTGAACATCCGCCAGTGGCGGGACGCGGGCTTGTAGCTGCCGCAGTCCTGCGCCGTCACGACGAGATCGGGCGCGAGCCCGAGCTGCGGTATCGAGGAGGCGATGAGATCCCGGTCGACGTTCGACAGGATCGCGATCTTCCGGCCGCGCCGCCGCAGCTCCCCGAGCGCGGCGGGCACCTCGGCGAACGGCCGCCAGCTCGGGAGCGACGCGGGCAGCGGCGACGGCGCATCGATGCCGAGTGACGCGAGCACCCGCACACCCGCCACGTCCAGCACGTCGCGATACGGACGGTAGGCCTCGGCTTCGACCTGCGCTTCCACGCGGATGTAGCGGCGCGCGAGCTCGCCGCGGTCGGTGCGTTCGGGGAGGAGCGGCAGGAGCGCATCGGCGATCCCCCGCTCCCAGTCGATGAGCGTGCCGTAGCAGTCGAAGGTGACCCAGCGGATCGGTACGGGCGGAGGCTAGCGCCTCCCGAAGTGGGTCACGCGGTCGGGCCAGTGGCGTTGCGCCCAACCGCCAAGGAATGCATGGATCCGGCGGGAACGGCGCGCGCGGGCCTCATCGTCGCTCGCGCGCATCTTGCGATCGGCGTTCATCTCAGTGCCTCCTCTCTCAAGCATCCACGCAAGACTCGTCGTCCGCCGCCCGGCGTACCGTCCTCGCACACACGCTGCGACCGCCACATGGGACACACGCCGAGCGTTGCGCATCGCGCACGCCAGAGTCCGCGCCGATGCGACTGCGCGAGCTCGCGGCGCTCATGCAGCGGACCGAAGGTGCCGAGATCACCAGCTATCTCCTCGCGGATCCGCGCATGTCCAAGCAACGTGGGGTCCGCGTCAGCCACCGGATGCGCGCCGGGTGGAAGCGCGGCCTGCGGTGGCGGCTCCTCTATACCGAGGTGGACTGGGTCCGTACGAGTTAGTGCGCGCAACGCTGACTCGCCGCGCCACCGTTTGCGCGATGCTCGCCCCATGAACGCCATCAGCCGTCGCGCGTTCCTCCGCGCCGCCGCGATCGGCGCCGTCAGTGCGACCCTGGGGTGCGCCACGACGGCGCAGCCATCACCGACCCCGGTCGCCACGCCGTCGGCGACACTGCCCGCCACGCCAGCGCCGACCCCCACGCCGCGACCGTCGCCAACGTGGGACGCGCTCGCGGCGAAGCTCCGCGGCCCGCTCATCCGTCCCGCGGACGCGACCTACGACGGCGCCCGCGTGCTCTACAACACGCGGTTCGATGCCGTCCGGCCGCAGGCGATCGCACGCTGCGCGAGCGTGGAGGATGTGAGCGAATGCGTGCGGTTCGCGCGCACGTTCGGCGTCCCGCTATCGCTACGAAGCGGCGGTCACAGCTACGGCGGGTGGTCCACCGGCACCGGGCTCGTCCTCGACGTGTCGCCCCTGGACACGATCGCCGTCGGCGATGGCCGGGTCACGGCCGGCGCCGGCGCGCGGCTCATCGATGTGTACGCCGCGGTCGCCGCTCGCGGCGTCGGCATCGCGGCGGGCAGCTGCCCGACGGTGGGGATCACCGGGCTCACGCTCGGTGGGGGGATCGGCGTGTTGACGCGAGCGTGGGGTCTGACGTGCGACGACCTCGTCGCCGCACAGGTCGTGACCGCGGACGCGCAGGTGCACGAGTGCGATGAGAACCGCGACGCCGACCTCTTCTGGGCTCTGCGCGGCGGTGGCGGAGGGAACTTCGGCGTCGTGACCTCGCTCACGCTCCGGACGCACCCGGTCGGCGACCTCGCGCTGGGCTTCCTCACGTGGCCGTGGGCGCGAGCGGCCGCGGTCGTGGCGAGTTGGCAGGACTGGATGTCGCGCGCACCGGACGCGCTGTGGTCGACGCTGCATCTCGAGGCGGGGAGCGAGGGCGCCGCGGTCTCGATCCACGGCGTGCACGCCGGCACCGCGCGTGAGATCAGCACGCTGCTCGATGGCCTTGTCGCCGCCGCGGGCGCACCGAGCTACCGCGAATCCGGCACGCGGACGTATCGGGATGTGATGCTTCTCGAGGCGGGCTGTCTCGGACGCTCGGTCGCGCAGTGCCACCTGCAGGGCACGAACGGGGAAGGGCAGCTCGGCCGCGAGACCTATCTCGCGAAGTCCGCGGTCGCGACGCGCCCGCTGACGCCCGACGCGATCCGCGCGCTCGTCGACGGCGTCGGCTCGATGGTCGGACGCTCGGGCGTCGGCGGTGGCGCTGTGCTGCTCGATTCGCTCGGTGGCGCGGTCGCCCGCATCGCGCCCTCGGCGACGGCGTTCCCGCACCGCGATGCCTTCGCGGTGGCCCAATTCATCGGAAGCTGGGATGCCGCAGCGCCGGCGGCGGCGGCGGACGCGACCGCGACCTGGCTGCGGCAGCTCTATGCGACGGCACGCCCGCTCATCGGTCGCGGCGCGTACGTGAACTACGCCGACGCCGAGCTATCCGACTGGGAAGACGCGTACTACGGCGCCAACTACGCGCGGCTTCGTCAGATCAAGGCGCGGTACGACCCCGATCGTCTTTTCGATTTCCCGCAGGCCGTGCGGGCCTAACGCGCGAGACGCTCCGCGAGCTTCGCCACGAGACGGCGCGCGACCTCGGTCTTCGCGAGGAGCGGCAGCGCCTCGACTCCGTCCGCGCTCACGAACGTGACGCGGTCGGTGTCGGAGCCGAAGGCCGATCCCGGATCGCTCACGTCGTTCGCGACGACGAGGTCGAGCTTCTTCTCGCGCAGCATGCGCCCCGCCTCGGCGGTCGCGTCACCGGTCTCGGCCTTGAAGCCGACGACGATCGCGCCCGAGCGTCGCGCTGCGACGATCGCCTTCAGAATGTCGGGGTTCTCGGTGAGCCGCAGGTTCAGCTCCCTGCCGGCGTCGCGTTTCTTGATCTTGCGCTCCTTCGTCTCGATCGGGCGATAGTCGGCGACCGCGGCGGCCATGACCACGGCGTCCGCGCTCGGGAGCAGGCCGAGCACCGCATCGCGCAGCTGCTCGGCGGTCTCGATCGGTACGAGCTGCGTCCCCGCCGGAGGGCGCAGCGCCGTCGGACCCGAGACGAGGAAGACCTCAGCACCGGCGTCGGCCGCGGCCGCGGCGATCGCATAGCCCATCTTGCCGCTCGAGCGATTCGAGACGAAGCGCACCGGATCGATCGGCTCCACGGTCGGGCCGGCGGTCACGATGACGCGGCGGCCGGCGAGCCCGCGCGAGACGCTCAGCGCTTCCGCGATGGCGGCCTCGATGCGTTCGAGCGACGCGAGCCGGCCCGGACCGACGTCGCCGGACGCGAGCGGCCCAGACTCAGGCTCCACGATGCGCGCACCACGCGCACGGAGCGTCGCGATGTTGGCTCGCGTCGCCGCGTTCTGCCACATGTGCGTCTCCATCGCGGGCGCGAGGACGATCGGTGCGTCGGTCGCGAGTACGGTCGTCGCGATGAGGTCGTCCGAGAATCCGTTGGCCAGACGCGCGATGACGTGAGCGGTCGCCGGCGCGATCACGACCACCTCGGCCTGCCGGCCCATCGCGATGTGTCCCGCGGCGCGCTCGTCCTGGATCTGGAACATCTCCAGCTCCACCGGCCGATACGTGAGCGCCTGGAAGGTGAGCGGCCGCACGAACTCCGCGGCCGACCGCGACATGACGACCTGGACCGTGGCGCCCGCCTGCGTCAGACGGCGGGCGAGCTCGACCGATTTGTACGCAGCGATCGAACCGGTGACGCCGAGAACGATGAAACGACCGCGCAGCGCTTCCATCAGAGATTCAGCTCGTAGAGGAGACGGAGCCCTTCGAGCGTGAGGTCCTCGTCGACCTTCTCGATGCCCTTCGCGAGCGGCGCGATCGTCGCCGCGAGCCCGCCGGTCGCGATCACCGTCGGCTTCGCGGGGAGCTCCGCCACGATCCGTGCGAGGAGGCCCTCGACGAGGCCGACGTATCCGAATACCAGTCCCGAGCGTAGGCAGTCCGTGGTGTTCTTCCCGATCGCGGTCGCCGGCGGGGTCAGCGGAACGCGGAAGAGGCGCGACGCGCGGCCGAAGAGCGACTCCGCGGAGACCTCGAGTCCCGGAGCGAACGAGCCACCGAGGAAATCACCCTCCGCGCTCACGACGTCGAAGTTCGTCGTCGTGCCGAAGTCCACCACGACCGCGGGCCCGCCGTACCGCCGGTGCGCGGCGAGCGTGTTCGCGATCCGATCGGCGCCGACCTCCGATGGGTTATCGACCCGAAGGCGGACGCCGGTCTTGATACCCGGTCCCACGATGAACGCCGCGCGGTCGAGATAGCGCTCCGCGAGGCGCGTGAACGACTGCGTGAGCGGTGGCACGACGCTGCCGAGCACGAACGCGTCGATCTCGTCGAGCGCGAGATCCTCCTGCGCGAGCAGACCGTCGAGCATCACGGCAAGCTCATCCTCGGTACGGTCGTGCACCGTGACGAGACGCCAGGTGCGGATGAGCCGGTCCTTGTCGTACGCGCCGACGACGATGTTCGTGTTGCCAACGTCGACCGCGAGAACGGCGCTCATCGTCGCTTCGCGCCGATTCGCATAAGACTGCTCTTCGCAGGGGCTCCGCCCCTTCCGCCCCGGATACGTCTGCCACCTAATCGTTTGATTCGGTAGCTCCCGTGCGCAGGCCTCCCTGCCCCATGTGCGCCTGGAGGGCCTTGGCGACGTTCGGCGGAACGAGGCCCTCGACCGAGGCGCCGAACGCGACGAGCTCCTTCACGCGCGACGCGGACAGGAACAGATACTCCGGTGCGGTCATGAGATAGACCATCTCGATCCCGGGCGCGAGCTTGCGATTCATGTTCCCCATCTCGAACTCGAACTCGAAGTCCGAGAGCGCGCGGATCCCGCGGATGATGAAGCTCGCACCGACCTCCTTCGCGAACGTCACCTGCAGGCTGTCGAACGTGCGGACCTCGACGTTGCGGCATCCCTTGCACGCTTCGCGCATGAGTGCGACACGCTCATCGGCATCGAACAGCGTCTTCTTCGAGAGATTGCGGCCGACGCCGATGACGACACGGTCGAACAGGCGCGCCGACCGTTCGACGATGTCGATGTGCCCGTTGGTGGGCGGGTCGAACGAGCCGGGATAGATGCCAACTCGATCGCTCACGTCGGTCGCGCCTCCTGTAAGCGGTAGTGCACGCCAGCGCGAATCCTAGCAGCGGATCGGAACGTGCCAGACTCGAACGCGAGTGAAGATCGCCCTGCGCCCCGAGCGCTCCATCTACCGGATCGACGGTGGCTGGTTCAAAGCGCGCTGGCACTTCTCGTTCGACCGGTACAACGATCCGAACAACATGGGGATCGGCACGCTCCGCGTGTTCAACCACGACACGCTCGTGCCGGGCGCGGCGTGGCCGATGCATCCGCACCGCGACATCGAGGGGATCACCTATGTCGTGTCCGGCGAGTTCGAGCACGCCGACAGCCTCGGCAACGACGGCGTCCTGCAGCCTGGCGGCGTGCAGCGGATGCGACTGGGCTCAGGCGCGGAGCATTCCGAGCGGAACCACTCGAAGACGAAGCCGATGGAGTTCATCCAGATGTGGATCCTTCCCTCGAAGCGCGGCCTCGCACCGTCGATCGAGCAGCGCCAATACACGGTCGCGGACCGGACGGACCGACTGCTGCGCTTCCTCAGGCCCGAGGGCAGCGACGGCGAGGGGATCACCGTCGCGCAGGACGTCAGCATGTACGTCACGACACTCTCTGCCTCGCAGACGGTCGAGCACGTCTTCGGCGCTCACCGTGGTGGTTATCTCTACCTCGTCACCGGAGCCGTGCGCGCGAACGACGAGACCATGACCACAGGCGACGCGGCGTACATCGTCGGCGACGGCGCCCTGCGGCTGGCCGCCACCGAGACGAGCGAGCTACTTATGGTCGACACGCCGATCGCTCGTTAGGCTCGCCGCGTGCCGGCGGCGTAGACCTCGCGCACGATCGGCCCGCCGAGGCGGTACGCGAGCTCGCGCTCGTCGTCGGTATCGAGAACGACGAGATCGGCGCGGCGTCCTTTGACCAGCGCTCCGGTGCGACCGCCGCGGCCGAGCGCGTGCGCGCCGTTGATCGTCGCCGCCACGATCGCCTCGTGCGGCGTGAGGCCGCACAGCACGACACCGAGCGCGATCGCGGTCGGCATCCCCTCGAGCGGTGAGGTGCCGGGATTGTGGTCGGTCGCGATCGCGATCGGCACCTCGGCCGCGAGGAACCGCCGGGCGTCGGGCGGCGCGTAGCCGACGAAGAACGCGCTGCCCGGGAGCAGGACGGCGGGGATCGCCGCACGCGCGAGCGCCCGCAACCCGTCGGTCGAAGCGTTCGCGACATGATCGGCGGAGCGCGCGTGCGCGCGCGCCGCGAACGCGGTCGCGCCGACGTCGTTGAGCTGATCGGCGTGCAGCGTGAGGGCGAGCCCCGCGTCACTCGCCGCCTTCGCGAGCGGCCGCACCTCGTCGATGTCGAACACGCCGTTCTCGACGAACGCGTCGACCGCTTCGGCGAGGCCCTCGTCGGCGACGGTGCGAACCGCAAGCGCGGCATCGCGCACGAAGCCGCGGCGATCGTCAGCCCGAGCGGTGGGCAGAGCGTGAAGCGCGAGGTAGGTGACCGCGACGTCGATGCGCGATGCTTTCGCCGCGGCCGCGATCACGCGCAGCTGACGCACCTCCTCGGCCGGCTCGAGACCGTAGCCGCTCTTCACTTCGATCGTCGTCGTTCCGAGCGCGAGCGCGCGCGCCAGCCGTCTTCGGAGAAGAGACAGCAGCTCGTCGTCACTCGCGTCCCGTGTCGCGCGCACCGTCGCGTGGATGCCGCCGCCGCGACCCAGGACCGCGAGGTAGTCGGCACCGCTCCTCCGCGTCACGAACTCGTCCCAGCGCTGGCCCGCGTAGCAGAGATGCGTATGCGCGTCGACGAAGCCGGGCATGACGACGCGCCCCTCGGCGTCGACCTCGATCGCATCGGGAGTTCGATCGAGGTCCTGCCACGAATCTCCTCGACCGGTGGCGACGATGACGCCATCGCGCGACGCGAGCCAGCCGCCATCGATGGCGCCAACATCACCCGCGGACGGTCCGATTCGAGGCCGTTCTTCACGGAGGGGCGCGACGGTGAGAAGTCGGGCGCGTCGGATAACGAGATCGGCTTCGGCCATGAGTCAGATCGCCGCGGCGAGTGCCGCTCTCTCGCAGAACGGGCCCGCTCCCATGCGTCTCGCGCACGGTCGGACTAATGCCGCGGTCTCGGTGCTCGTTCGCGGCACGCCCCGCGGCTCTCGACTCACGTCATTCCAGGAAATGCGATTCGATCACACGGCTGCGCTCGAAGTTCTCGAGCTTCAACGCGCTCGCGGTCACTTGGAGCGCGGCATCGAGAGGCAGCAGTCCGATCAGCTCACCGCGCAGGACTTCGACGCCCGCGTCATTGGCGCGGCGCTCGACCTCGCGCCACACGGTCGCGAGCGAGGTCTGGGTCGTGTCCAGCAGGTTCATCGACACTTGCGCGCGCGGGGGATCGGTGAGCTCGAATCCGAGCGCCTGGACCGCGGGCAGGCCGCCCGACGATTCGCGGATGTCCTTCGCGATCCGCTTCGCGATCTTCACGTCGGCGGTGTCGAGCTCGATGTTGAACGCGATGAGCGGTGGACGTGCGCCGACGACGATCGCGCCGGCCTTCGCATGCAGGACGGCCGGCCCGGCATCGGGGACGTGCGTGGTCGCGAGCAGGTCGGCCAGCCCTTCGTACTGCGGCTTGCGGATATCGGGCAGACGGATGCGCTCCGGCCGCGTCGCCGCGCGCGCGTAGAAGTAGACCGGGATCTGGTGACGCTCGGCGACCTCATGGCCGAACTGGTGCGCGATCGCGACGCACTCGTCCATCGTCACGCCCGCGAGCGGCACGAACGGCACGACGTCGACAGCGCCAAGGCGCGGGTGCTCGCCCTTGTGCGCGCGCATGTCGATCTCGAGGAACGCGGCGGTGATGAGCGCGTGAGCGGCAGCCGTGACCGCGTCGGCGTCGCCGGCGAACGTGAAGACCGAACGGTTGTGGTCGGCGTCGCTCGTCTGATCGAGGAGTCGGACGCCCCCGACATCGCGGATGGCCTGCGCCAGTCGGTCGATCACGTCGCGGCGCCGTCCCTCGCTGACGTTCGGCACACACTCCACCAGCCGCGGCACGGCGGAAGCGTACGTCCTCCCCCTTCCGTGGGACTTGTGGGACTGCCGACGGATGCTGAGACTGACCGCCGTGGCGGCAGACCGGAACGAGCTTGGACTGAGCCTCGCGCTGCTCCAGTTCAACCCCTCATCGGTCGTGTTGCTCGACACCGAAGGGCGCATCCGCTCGCTCAACCGGAACGCCGAGCGCCTCCTCTCGACGACCGAGGCCGACGCGATCGGCAAGAGCTACACCGTCGTGTTCGGCGAGTCGCTCTCGCAGCGGGTCTTCAAGCTCATGCTGAAGGGCGGCGCCGAGGGCGAGGCGCGCGCGATCGAGGCGACGCTCCCGGGCGGCCGCCGCGCGAAGCTGCGCGCGACAGCCGGGCCACTGAAGGACGCGCGCGGCAACGTCAGTGGGATCGTGTTCGTCGCGGACGAGGACACGTCGTCGCCCAAGCTCGACGCGCTCGCCGATCAGCACGTGCGGCTACGCGATGCGCTGCGCCGCTACCTCGGCGACAACGTCGCGGACATGGTCGACGCGCGGCCGTCGTTCGTCGACGTCGGAGGCCAGACGCAGACCGTGAGCGTGCTCCACGCGGACGTGCGCGGGTATACGGCGATCGCCGAGCAGCTCCCGCCCGACCGCGTCGTGTCGCTGCTCATGCGTTATCACGGAGCCGCGGCGAAGGCGATCCGCGGGACCGGCGGAACGATCGATCGTTTCGCGGGCGACGCGATCCTCGCGCTGTGGAACGCGCCGGTGCCGCAGGAGGATCACGTCCGCCGCGCACTCCGCGGAGCGCTCGCGATGCGCGACGCCGCGCGCGAGGTGGGCACCGAGCTCGGCTACGGCATCGGCGTTCACACCGGCGAGGCGATGGTGGGGAACCTCGGCAGCGAGCAGTACCAGAACTTCACCGCGATCGGCGACACGGTCAACGTCGCCGCGCGGCTCCAGGGCCAGGCCAAGGCCGGCGAGGTGGTCTGCTCGGCGGCCGCGCTCCAGGCCGCGGGCGAGGGCGTACGGACGACACCCCTTGGCGCGTTGGAGTTGAAGGGACGGCGGACACCGGTGGACGCCTACCGCGTGGAGGGGATCGACCAGTGACCTTGCAGCCCGGGAACACGCTCGGGAACTACGAGATCGTCGAGAAGATCGGCGCGGGCGGCATGGGTGCCGTGTACAAGGCGTATCAGCCGGGACTCGGCCGTTACGTGGCGATCAAGGTCCTGCCGCCGCAGACCGCCGGCGACCCCGCGTTCGCGGAGCGCTTCGCGCAGGAAGCCCGCGCCGTCGGGAAGCTCCGCCACCCGAACATCGTCACGGCCTTCGACTTCACGCAGCAAGGCGACATCGCGTACCTCGTCTCTGACTACATCGATGGCGGGACGCTCGCCGAGCAGCTCGGCACGCCGCTGCCGCTCGACTACGCGATGGGCATCCTCGGACCGATCGCCGCCGCCCTCGACTACGCGCACGCGCGTGGGATCGTGCACCGCGACATCAAGCCGCAGAACGTCTTGCTCACCCACGAGGGGACCCCGGTGCTCACGGACTTCGGGCTCGCGAAGATCGTCGGACCCGGCTCGGGGATGACGCAGGCCGGATCGCTCATGGGGACCGCGGACTACATGGCGCCGGAGCTCGCGGGCGGAGCCGAGAGCGCGGGACCCGCGGCGGACCAGTACGCGCTCGGGATCATCGCGTACCAGATGCTCGTCGGCCGCCACCCGTTCCCCTCCGACAACCCGCTCTCCGCGCTCATGGCGCACGTGAACAAGCCGGTGCCGATCCCAAGCCAGCTCGGCGTCGTGCTGCCGCCGGGTGTCGAGGCCGCGCTCCTCCGCGCGCTCGCAAAGAAGCCCGAGGACCGCTTCGCGCGGTCAGGCGACTTCGTCCGCGCGCTCGCCGGGTCGCAGTTCACGGTACCGGCGCCGGCGCCGACGACGTTCCCCGCGCCGACCAGTCCGTCGCAGCCACCGATCGTCGTCGTAGCGATACCCGTGGACGGGGCGCCTTCGCCGCTGCTCTCGGTATCGGACCTCGTGAGCGGTGTGGCGCGCGTCGAGCCGCCGCCGGTCGAGCCGACCCTTGTCGCGCCGGTCCTCGCAGGTGGCGCGGCCACGGCCGTGATCGCCGCGCCGCGCAAACGCCGGGGGTTCCCGTGGCGCCGCGCGCTCCTGCCGGCGACGTTGGTGCTCGTCCTCGCGGTCCTCGCGCTGCAGGGTGGCATCGAACGCGCCGCGAACATCGGTCGCACCAACCCACCACAGCTCACCGCGCAGCAGACCGCCGCGCCCACGGTCGCGCCGACGGTCGCCCCCACCACTGCGCCGACGACCGCGCCGACGGTCGCCCCGACTGTGCGACCCACCATCACGGCGTCCGCGCCGGGGACCATCGCGGACGACTACGCGAACACGCCGCCGGCCGCGGCGGTGATCGCCCCCGGCACGCACAACGGAACGATCGCGCCCGCAGGCGACGTGGACTTCTTCCGCGTGATGGCGCCTGACAACACGACCATCGCGTTCACGCTCCGCGTCGACACGCTGCCCGGCGGCACGGTCACGATCCTCAACGCGACGGGGGCCGAGGTCGCGCCCGAGGTCAATACCGGCGCCGACCACGTCGCGCGAGTGGACTACGTCGTCCGCGATCCAGGCGCGTACTTCATCCGGGTGCGCGCAGCGGGCGCAAGGGATGCGACGGGCACCTACACGTTGAGCTACACCGCGTCGCGCTGAGATCTCGCGGGGTCTAGTGCCGCGCGACCACCGGGTGCTGGCTCTCCGCGTTCCGGATGCGCCGAGTCAGGATGGGCAGAAGGGCCAGGGCGATCTGCGGATGGCTCTCGAGGATGCCGCGGAAGTGCCAGCGCTGGATGCCGAGCGCGGTGGTCGGCTCGACAGCGCGCGCGCTCGCCGAACGGGGGAACTCGTCGAGGAGCGCCATCTCCCCGAAGACGTCGCCGGGGCCGAGCGTCGCCAGCTTGACCTCTTTGCCGTCCTTCTCCTGGACGATGTCCACCTTGCCGGAACGGATGATGAATGCGCCGACACCGGTGTCGCCCTGGCGCACGATCTCCTGCCCCGGCTGGTAGCGCTGCTCGACGGCCGCGTTCGCGATGGCATCGAGCGACTTCTGGTCAAGGTCCTCGAACCAGGAGACTTTCTTGAGGAATTCGGTGCTGACCGGCATGACGGCGGGATGGTAATGGTCCGCGAGATACTTCGCACCTGTGTCGTTCCGGATCGAGACCGCGCGCGATATCGGCGCCTGCACGGCAACGGTGCCGATCCAGGAGGAAGTGTGGAGCGGCGACGTGGTCGTCCCGCCACAGCTGCTCCTGGCGGTCACGCATAACGGTGGCTTCGTCGCTCTCGGCTACGCCGACGGCGATGAGCGTCCCGCCGGCTTCGTCTTCGGGTTCGTCGGCATCTACGACTATCACTTCCGTCATCACTCCCACATGCTCGCCGTGCGCGAGCGGTACCGCGGCAGCGGCCTGGCGAAGGCGCTCAAGGAAGCCCAGCGCGATCACTGCCTCGACCAGGGCATCGAGGTCATCGGCTGGACGATGGATCCGCTCGAGGCGCGCAATGCGACTTTCAACTTCGCCAAGCTCGGCGCGTTCACGCGCGAGTACCACCGCGACTTCTACGGTCCGATGCCCGACAAGCTGAACGCCGGCCTGCCATCCGACCGCATCTACGTCGAATGGCCGATCGGCCACGACCGGACGTACAAACGCCTCCGGGGCGACGACAAGCCACCGCCGCTCGAGGATGCCGAGCGCGAGGGCATCGCGTACACGCTGCGTGCCGACGGCGAGCGGCCGGGAAAGGTCACGCCCGCGGGAGCCCAGACGCATCTCCTGTTGGAGATACCCGCCAACTTCCAGGACCTGAAGGCGCGCGACGGGAACACCGCGCTCGCGTGGCGCCTCGCGGTACGCGAGGCGATCGAGGCCGCATTCGCACGCGGCTATGCGGCGGTCGAGTTCCTGCGCGCGGCGAACGGTCGCGGCGCGTACCTTCTTGTCCCGCAGCCGCGGCGCGAAGGAGTGGTCGACACCGATGAAGATTGAGCGCGTCGAGCTCTTCGTGCTGCGCCTTCCGCTGAAGCGCGCGTACGAGACGAGCGGCTCGCGCGAGACGCACCAGACGCGCGTCATCGCGCGCGTGGAATCGGAAGGCACCGTCGGTTGGGGTGAGAGCGTCGCGCCGGAGCTGCCGTGGTACTCGGGTGAGACCCCGAAGACCGTCTGGTACGCCCTCGACGAGATCATGATCCCCGCGCTGCTCGCGGCCGACCTTCACCAGCCCGAGGACACCGAACGCATCCTTTCCTGGATCCGCGAGCACCGCATGGCGAAGGCGACGCTCGAGATGGCGATCTGGGATCTCTTCGCCAAGCGCGACGGCCGGTCGCTGTCAAAGCTGCTCGGAGGCACGCGCGACCGAATCCTCTGCGGCGTCGCGATCGGCATCCAGCCGTCGATCGACGACCTGCTCGAGACGATCAAGCGCGAGCTCGCAGCGGGCTACCAGCGCGTGAAGGTCAAGATCAAGCCCGGCTGGGACGGCTCCGTCGCGGAGGCGATCCGCAGCGAGTTTGCCGACCTGCCGTTCATGCTCGATGCGAACTCGGCGTACACCCTCGCGGACGCGCCGCTCTTCAAGCGCATCGACGCGTACACGCCGACGATGATCGAGCAGCCACTCGCGCACGACGACATCGTCGACCACGCCACGCTGCAGCGAGAGATCAAAACGCCCATCTGTCTGGACGAGTCGATACACACCGGCGACGACGCGCGCAAGGCGATCGAGCTCGGCGCGACGAAGATCGTGAACATCAAGGCCGGCCGTGTCGGCGGTCTGACGTCGGCGCGGCGCATCCACGACGTCTGCCGCGAGGGCCGCGTTCCGGTGTGGTGCGGCGGCATGCTCGAGATGGGTATCGGCCGCGCGCACAACGTGCATCTCGCATCGCTGCCGAATTTCAGCCTGCCCGGCGACGTGTCGGCGTCGGAACGCTATTTCGCGACGGAGATCATCGGCGAGCCCTTCACCGTCCGGCAGGACGGCACCATGCTCGTGCCGACCGGCCCGGGCATCGGCGTCACGGTGCTCGAGAAGCTCATCCGCAAGATCGCCGTGCAGACGAAGCAATACCGCCCGGCACGGAGGGCACGGGCGAAAGCGAAACCGCGGGCTAGCGGGGTGAAGGCGAGGGCGAAGGCGCGGCCTCGGCCGGCCACACCACGATCTCGTCGATGACGGTCCCGAACGCGTCGACCAGGCGCGCGTAGTCGCCGCGCCGCCACTGCAGACGCGCGGCGGCGATAGGGCCGGCGACGTACACGTGCTTTCGACCGGGCACGAGATCGTCGGCGAGCGGGTGCGTCGCGGCGCGCACACGCGAGCCCGAGTGGATCCGGTAGATCTCCCCTTCGCGCACGAATGCCGGCGAGCCCCACGTGTACACCCAATCCCACTCCACAGGCTTCGATACCTCCTCGCGCCAGAGCGCCCGCAGGTGCTGGAGGCGCCAGTTCGCGAGGTCGCTATCGAGCGTGGTCTGGACCTCGATCCACTCCGCGTTCGCGTCCTCGATCGGCGTGTCCGCGGGCGCGGGCCGGATGCTCAGGATGCGCGCCTTCGCTGCCTCGACGGGACGGAAATCGGCCACGCGTGGACAATACCGGACTGAGTTGGCGGAGGGACGCATGATGAGTCAGCACACCCGCGCCCTGCTGGCGGAAGCCGCGGGCACGTTCTGGTTCTTCTTCATCGGAGCCGGAGCCATCATCGCCGACGCCAACGGCAGCGGCGGCGGACTCGGAGCGATCGCGCTCGCGCATGGCATCACGCTCGCCGTGGCGGTGTCGGCGTTCGGATCACTGTCCGGCGGTCACTTCAATCCCGCGGTAACGTTCGCCCTCGCGATCGCAGGCCGGCATCCGTGGTCTCGCGTGCCCACGTATTGGATCGCGCAGCTCGCTGGTGGTCTGCTCGCCGGCTTCGCGCTGCGCGGTGTGTTCGACTTCGCGCTCGTCGCGATCGACAAGACGCACCTCGGGACGCCGGCGCTCGCGAACGGCGTGAGCGTCCCGGTCGGCATCGGTGTCGAGGCGGTCCTCACGATCTTCCTGGTGTGGGCGGTCTACGGCACCGCGGTCTCGCCGCTCGCGCCGCGGATCGCCGGCTTTGGTATCGGCCTCACCGTCGCGACCGACATCCTGATGGGCGGGCCGCTCACGGGGGCGGCGATGAATCCCGCGCGCCACGTCGCCACCGCGATCCCAGCGGTGTTCTTCGACAACTGGTACGTCTACTGGGTCGGCCCGCTCCTCGGCGCCGCGATCGGGGGCGTCTCGCTCCGCTATCTCTTCGCTTCGCCGGAGGTCGCGACGCCCGCTAGGCCCTAGCCTCGTTCGCGACCAGCGCGAACTCCATCCGGATCTCGTCGACGATCGAGAGGACGGAGAACGAGCTGGGCGGTTCCATCCCGAAGTCGCCGAACTTCCAGCTGGGATTGGCGGTCGCGGTGGCCGTGAGCCGTCCATTGGCGCGGGTCGCCTTCACGTCGAAGGTCACCGACTTCGTCACGCCGTGCAGCGTGAGGTCACCGGTCAGCTGGAAGGTGAAGTCGCCGGACCGCGCGAGTGGCAGCGTCAGACCGGTGGCCTTTGTCGGCGCGAGCTCCGACGTGCGGAACCGCGTGATCTCGAGCGGGTCGCGCTTGATCGAATCGGTGCGCTGACGGTCATCGGTCGTGACCGTCGTCATGTCGAGGCTGATCTTCGAGCCAGATGCGAACGTCCCGTCGGGATTGAGCGTGAAGCCGCCCTCCGCCCCGGTGATGGTGATGATCGCGTCATTCGGCGCGGGCAGGCGCGCGAGCTGCTCGCGGACACGGATCGTCGCCTTCGAGGTGCCGTCGACCGTCCACGTGATCGCGTTCGCCTGCGGTGCGGTCGTCACCACCGCTGTCGCGGTCGGTGTTGCCGTCGGCACGTTGTTTTGTACCGTCGCCGGCGCCGCGGCCCCGCTGCACGCTGTCAGAAGAATGATCGCGAGGGCGGCGACGCGGCTAGGTGCAGGCACCGTCACAAACACGCACGACTCCCGTCATCTGCGGATGGACGCCGCAGTGATACGCGAACACGCCCACCTTATCGAATCTCAGGGTCGCGCTCTTGCCGCTATCGAGTCCGACATCGAACGGCCGACCCTCGTCACTCGAGGTCACGGTGTGGAACTCCTTGCCCCGGTTCACGAAGGTGACCGTGGTCCCCGCGGCCACGCGCAGCTCCTTCGGCGCATATGTCCAATCCGCTTCCTTGCCCACCGGCTCGATGACCTGGACTTCGTTCGGCCGAAGGGTCGGTGCCGCCGTCGCGCTGCCGCAGGCGGCGACGGCGAGCAGGATCAGGCACGCGGCGGCGCGGAAGGTCCAGCGCGGGGTCACCATCATCCTACGTTCGTCGGGGCGCGGCGGATGCATCCAGCGACGCGCTTAGCATCTGAGCGATGGCCCGCTGGATCACGCGCGAGCATCCGCGTGTCGACCGTGTCGCATGTCCCTGGCTGATCGAGCGCTTCGTCGACAAGGACGCGGAGTTCCTGTACGTCGCGAGCGACGCGGTCGCGGCCGAGGCCAAGCGCGTTGGCGCAACGCCATACGACATCAAGGAGGCCGAACTCGGCCATCACGGCGCCGAGTGCAGCTTCGACGCGTTCGTGCATCGCTACGGACTCGACCGGGATCCGGCGATGACCTACATGGCGAAGGTCATCCGCGGCGCCGACACGGACGACAAGGATCTGACGCCGGAGTCACGCGGCGTCGAAGCGCTGCTCGACGGCGTCCGCGCGATGCATCACCCGAACGACCAGGAACAGCGAAGGGCGTCGAGGCCGATCCTCGACGCCCTGTACGCGTATTGCCAGTCGAAAGTCTCGTCGGGCTAGAGCATCTCGGCAAGCTCGATGAGCCGCGTCGCGTCGGCATCGCTGACCGATTTCCCGCGTTGCGCGTTCACCTGGTTGATGAAGGCACCGATCTGGCCCGCCTTGGCATGGGCGTCGTCGCGGGCTTCCGATGCCGCGGCCGCCTCCAGCTTGGCGCAGAGGGCGCTCGCGATGCCCTCCTTTTCCACCATCAAACGGACCAATGCGCAGAGCGCGCCCGTAGTGACCGCGAGACCGAAGCGCGCAGCCTGGGGATCATGGTCACTGATCTGGTCGGCGAACTCGGCGTTGACGTGCACGGAATCGAACTGGACCAGAGCCGATAGCAGGCCGGCGCTCACCTGCATGTGGTCGAGCGTCTGCGAGTTCCCGTCGAAGACGTAGCTGTACCGCTCGCTCTGTGGAAGTGTCTCGATCAGCGTCGTAAGGCCGGCCGCTTCGAGCGTGCTGAGAGCGGGCGAGAACTCGAAGTCATTGAGATCGCCGATCACCGCGACGAGCGCATCGTCGTCAAGCGCGAGGATCTGTGAAACAAAGTCCGCGACGACCTCGGCCTGATGGACGCGCTGGACCTCGCTGCTACGGACGGGCGGCTGCGGGTGGCCGAACAGCGGCTGATCGCCACCCTTCGAGTTGAAGTGATTCGCGACCACGAAGAGTCGTCGTGAGTTGTAGAGGAACTCGCCGGCGAGCGGCTTGCGGCTCGTGGTGAACGCCGGGTTCGTCGGGTCGATGCGGCCCGGGCTCGCCGTGAGCTGGGGTCCGCCGGGTCCCGCGACGACGCCGGTGCTGCTCGTCGAGGTGCCACCGGGCCGGTCAACGAATGACAGGCCGCGATCGGTGCGGAAGAAGAACCCCTGGCGGATGTTGCCGCCCGGCTCGCCGCCGTCCTGGTCGTCGACCGGATCGATGAGTCGCCATGCATATGCGGGTCCCCCCGCGGCGACCACCGCATCGCGAAGCATCGCGAGCGTCACCGAGGCGTCGACGACACTGTCGTTGACGGCGCCGTTGTTGTCCTGGATCTCTTCGAGCGCGATGAGGTCTGGTGATCGCAGGTTGTTGACGATGAGGGCAGCGAGCGCCGCGAATTGAGCAGTCCCGTCGCTCGGGTCGAGGTTCTCGACGTTGAATGTCGCGACCGCGAGCTGACCCGGACTTGGCGCGGTGGTCACTTCGCGAGCGATGCCACCCGAGGTGAGCGTGCCAAGCGACGTCACGAGCAGCTTGAAGTTGCCGAAGCTGTAATCGAGGACGCCGATGGTCGCGCCCGCGAACTTGTCTCCGGTGTTCGCGGACGGCGTTGCCATGAGCACGTCGTCGATGATCACGCGCTCGGGGTTGTAGTCGTTCGCGCGGATCACGATGCCGCCGCGTGTAGTGCGGATGCCCGCGCCAGCCGCAACGAGCGCGATCTCGCCGAAGTTATTGCGCGGGCCGACGGCCTCGGCGTCATTGAGCTGCAGGCGCATCGCTTCGAGGCTCTCCCAGAAGTCGATGCCGTCGGTGGAGGGGTCGAAGACGCCGCTCGTTTCGACGCTGCCGGTCGCGTCATCCTCGATGACCTCGGTCGGCGGGATCCGGTCCACGCCGATGACGATCGTTGGCGGCAGCGGATTGCCGCTCGAGAGGACCGTGACCCCGACGCCGGGGTTCCCCAGCTCGGTCGTTGTCAGGTTCGTCGTTGCCGCACCGCCCGGTCGGAACTCCTGCACCGTGCCTTTGGCGCTCACTGCGTCACCCACGGTCACGAGGGGCGCCGAGCTGGTGAAGACAAAGAGCGCCTCAGACGTCGCCGGGTCCGCATCGGCCGTCGGGTCCTGGATGTAGAAGCCGTTTGAGGCCTTCGCCGTCACGATGCCGGGTACGTTGAGCACGAGGGTGCCCACAAGTGGCGAGCGATGGCTCGCGCCTTGGATCGTGTGGATCCGCGTCGCGGGCGCGATCGTGCTGAAGCTGAGGACGAAGTCCGTCGCCATGTTGTCCGGCGGGTCGTTCGCGTCCTGATCAGTGACCTGCGCGGCGAACACGGTCACCGTGCACGTCTCGCTGCCTACGAAGTCCGTCGTCGGATCGAGCGTGAACGCGGTCGGCCCGCCCGACGCCGTTGCCGCGTGCGACCCAGAGGTGCCGCAGCTGATCGCGTACCACGACGGACCCACCGAGACCGGCTCCGAGAACGTGATCGCGACGTTCGCGTCGAACGCGACGGAGCTTGCCCCGCCTGCGGGTGACGTTCCTGAGACGGCGGGTGCGGCGTCGCCGGTGCTGGAGCGGTTCTCCGGATTCCCGGGCTTTGGGCCCGCGAAGTCGGTCGCGTTGTTGTCAGTGTCGAGCGATCCTCCGCCGAGGCGCTCGTATGAGTTGTCGCCGTTCGCGGTGGGCATGCCGCTGATGCCGGTCCCCTCACGGCATTGCGTGCCACCGATACCGGTACCGCCAACGCCATCGACGACGGCACCGATCGTATCGACGATGCGCGCCCCGGCACCGTCCGTGAAGCCCGTGCCATACGTTCGATCGCCCGGGACGGCGCCGGAGTAGCCGCCGGACGCGTTGTTGTTCACGAAGAGGTAGTGCTGGCCAGAGGCGAGCGAGGTGCCGCTCGGCACCGCCACACGGTCCGAGGCCAGCCCGGTCGTGGAGGCGCAGCCTTGCAGCTTCCACCCCGAGACATCCACCGCTACGGCCGAGGTGTTGAGAAGCTCGACGAACTCGTCGTTGCCGCCCGCGGGACCGCGAAAACGGAACTCCGAGATCACAACGCCGTTCGTGGATCCCAGGCTCGGAGTCGCGGCGAACGGAAGCCCCACGACGGCAACTGAGAACGCCAGGACCGCGGACGACCAACGGCGACCCATACCCCACCTCAAACACGCAGTAGCTCACACCAGCCGGACTACCCCAACGGAAGCGAACGTCAGCCTAACGCAGACATGGAACACTCCAAAACGATGAGCCTGTGGCTCGACGGAGTTTCGCGCTCCTATCCACCACTGGATCGCGATGTAACGGCAGACGTCGCCGTCGTGGGCGGCGGCATCGCCGGTGTTGCGACCGCGTATTTCCTCGCGTCCGCGGGCGCGAAGGTCGTCGTGCTCGAGGCACGCGGCGTGGCCGAGGCGGCGAGCGGCCGCAACGCGGGTTTCCTGCTCGCCGGCGTCGCCGAGAACCTCGTCGCGGCCTCACGTCGCTACGGAGAGCGGAACGCGCTCCGGATC
>DASYUC010000044.1:0-28768 GCA_036001645.1 Candidatus Limnocylindria bacterium | reverse complement strand
GCGCTCGACGAGCGCCTCAACGAGAAGGGCTACATCGTTCCTGGGCTCGGCGACGCGGGTGATCGCCAGTTCGGGACGCGCTGAGCTAGCTGCCCTCGCTCACCGGGTAGATCTCGTCCGCGACGAGACCGTGCGCTTCCTTGTGCACCTTGGCCGCGGCCTCGGGTGAGGGCGCCTCCACGAGGCAGAACACCTTGCCGGCCTTTTCATCGACCCAGTAGCGCAGGTACTTCACGCCGTACTTGTCCTGGGTCTTGAGATCGGCCGCGTGCGCTCCGGCGACGTCTTTCACTTTCGTGCCCGCGGGAAGGCTCTCGTGTATATCCATGAACAGCGGCATCGTTCGCTCCCCTTTCGACTTGGTCGGTCGTCCGTCGCGAATCGTACAGAGAGCAACACCCCGATGTTTCAGGTCCCGACGACGACGCCGCCGTCGACGCTGAGCACGACGCCGTTGATGAAGCTCGCTTCCTCCGAGGCGAGGAAGAGATATGCGTTCGCGACGTCGCGCGGCTCGCCCATGCGCCGCATCGGTGTTCGCTCGACCATGACCTTCAGGATCTGCTCGGGCATCTGCTTGACCATCTCGGTCGCGATGAAGCCGGGCGCGACCGCGTTGACGGTGATGCCCTTCGGCCCGAGCTCCCGCGCCCATACTTTCGTGAGTCCGATGACGCCGGCCTTCGTCGCCACGTAGTTCGACTGGCCGAAGTTGCCATACAGACCGACGACCGACGACGCGTTGAGGATCCGGCCCCAGCCCTTCTTGATCATCACCGGCGCGACCGCTTGGCCGCAGAGGAACACGCCCTTCAGATTCACCGAGATCACCGCGTCGAACTGCGCTTCCTCCATTCGTCCGACGACCTCGCCGTCTTTGACCTTCACGAGCTGCGCGTCGCGCAGGATCCCGGCGTTGTTCACCAGGATGTCGATGCCGCCGTGCTTCGCCACCGTCGCGGCTACGGCTGCGTCGACCTCCGCGGAGTCGGTGACGTCGACGCGCCTGTCGGCGCCGTCGCTGACGTCCCAGGTCTCGACGACCGCACCCGTCTCGCGGAACAGGCGCGCCGTCTCCGCGCCGATGCCGCGTGCCCCGCCGGTGATCACGGCCACCCGGCCGTCCAGTCGCATCAATTCCACATGCCTCTGCCGTCATTCTGCTTGGTACGCCGTCTCCGGCTATCGTTCGGCGCTGTGACCGGCCTTCTCCTCGTCAGCTCCGCTCTTGTCGCATTCCTTCTTTCCGCCGCGATCACGCCACTTATCGGCCGGCTCGCGGAGCGATTCGGGATGCTCGACGTGCCGGGTGGCCGTCGCTTGCACGTGCGGCCGATCCCGCGACCGGGGGGCCTCGCGATCGCGGTGGCGTTCGGCCTCACGATCCTCGCCTTCTGGGTCATCGACCGCGTCGCCGGCCATCCGTTCCTCATCCCCGAGGAGGTCCGCTCGTCGCGCTTCACGCTCACCGCCTTCGCAGCGCTCCTCGGAATGACGCTGGGGATCATCGACGACGTGTTCGAGCTGCGGGCGCGGTGGCAGTTCCTCGGCCTCCTCGTCGTCGCGGCGGTCATCGTCGCGGCCGGCCTGCGCATCGACTTCCTGAACGATCCGTTCGGCGATGGGCTCATCGAGATCGCCGGCGTCGTCGCGATCGCGTTCACGGTCTTCTGGATCGTCGGTATGAACGTCGCGCTCAACTTCATCGACGGGTTGGATGGGCTCGCGGCCGGCGTCGCCGCGATCGCCGCGCTGACGCTCGGCGCGCTGGCGCTCCTACCGCAGGTGAATGAGCCGTTCGTGGCGTGGATGGCATTCGCGCTGGCGGGCGCGACCGGTGGCTTCCTGCTGTTCAACTTCCATCCGGCGCGTCTCTTCCTCGGCACGACCGGCGTGACGTTCGTCGGGACGATGCTCGCGGTGCTCTCGATCTTCGGCACGGCGAAGGTCGCGGCGGCGCTGCTCGTCCTCGGCGTCCCGATCATCGACACCTTCTATGTGATCGTGCGCCGGATGGCGCAGGGCCAGCCGCCGTTCGCGCCGGATCGCGGGCACTTCCACCACCGCCTGCTCGACGTCGGCCTCTCGCACGCGCAGGCGGTGCTGCTCATCTACGGAGTCACGATCGTCCTCGGCGTTCTGGCGTTCGTCACAAGTGGACGTACGCAAGTGATCTCGTTCCTCGGTCTCGTGGTCCTCTTCGGCGTCACCGTCGTCGCGCTGGCGCAGCGAGCGCCGAAAGCGAAAGAGTTGGATCCGGGACTCTATGCCGAGGAGGCCGACCGCTTCTAGGCCGCTCGCATTGCCCGCGGGCGACCCACTAGGGCGGGGGCGGCACTCCTCTCGCTCGCTGCTGGCAACGCCGGCCCGCTATCACGAAGCGCGTTGTGTACGGGCCGGCTGGGCGCAGATGCTCGCTCGAGGAGTGCCGCCTCCCGCCGCCGTCGTCGCGCCCGCGCCAAGCGCGCACTATTTCGCCAATGGTGAAGAAGATTCTGATCGGCACGTGTTCATGGACGGATCCAACGCTTCTGGAATCCGGGTGGTATCCCGACAACGTCGCGAAGAAGGCCGACGAGCGACTCCGTTTTTACGCCGAACGGTTCCCATTGGTCGAGAACGACGCGTCGTATTACGCGCTGCCCGACCAGAAGCAGGCGACACTGTGGGTGGAGCGCACGCCGAAAGACTTCACGATGAACTTCAAGGCCTTCGCGACGATCACGACGCATCCGACGGATCCGAAGCGCCTGCCGAAGGAGCTGCGCGAGACCCTGCCGGAGGAGATACGCGAGAAACGGCGCGTCTATCCGAAGGATCTACCGAAGGAGATGCTCGACGAGATCCATGCGCGCTTCTGGGTCGCGCTCGAGCCGCTGCGCAAGGCGGGGACGCTCGGTGCGATCCTGCTGCAGTACCCCGACTGGTTCACGATCAGCGGAAAGAACAAGAACGAGATCCTCCACGCGCGCGAGCTGCTGCCCGACGACAGGCTGGCGGTCGAGTTCCGCAACCGTCTCTGGATGGAGGAGCGCAACCGCGACGAGACGCTCGCCTTCCTGCGCGACAACGGGCTCAGCTACGTCGCGGTCGACGAGCCGCAGGGCTTTCCGTCGAGCATCCCACCGGTCGACGCCGTGACCGCGCCGCTCGCCGTCGTGCGCTTCCACGGCCGCAACGCCGAGAACTGGAAGAAGCCCGGCCTAACGGCCGCGGAGCGCTTCGATTACTCGTACAAGAAGAGCGAGCTCGAGGAGTGGCTACCGAAGATCAAGCGGATGGAGGAGGCGTCCGAGGAGATCCATCTGCTCATGAACAACTGCTACGGCGACAAGGCCGTGAACAACGCGCGCGATCTCTCGGAGCTGCTCGCCCGCCGCTAGAAGGATCGAAGCCAGAAGTTCGGGTCGTCCTTGAACGCGTACGCCCGGATGGGCTCGCGCGGCTCGGCACGGACCGAGCGGGCGCCGGAGCGCAGTGCGGCGAGCGCTCGGTCGGGGGACGCTCGGCCGCTCTCCCGAGTGCGCGGAGCGCCAAGCGGATGACAGCGGTACCGTAGCCCGCGGTGCCGAACCGGCCGCTGGCGGACTTCCACCCGCGCGAACGACTCGCGAGTGTGCCCCACACGACACGCCGCTTCGCCTGCCGCTCCGCGCTGGCGCTCGCGCCGGACGGGGGGACGCTGGCGGTCGTGTCGGACCAGGGCGCTGGCACCTACGAGGCCTGGACGGTCGGGGCGACCGGTGGCAAGGCGCAGCGGGCGGTGACGGTCCCCGAGCATGCGGTGCGCAGCCTGTGCTGGAGCGCGAGCGGCGAGCTGCTCGCCGCCGCCGATCGCGGGGGCACCGAGCTCCACCAGCTCTACGTCCGTCATCCCGATGGCCCGGTCGCGCCGGTGTCCGTCGATCCCGCGGGAAAGGTGCAGCGGCTGCTCTCGTGGAACGCGGCCTCGCCTGACGGACGGCGCGTCGCGTTCTCGAGCAACGCGCGCGCGGCGACCGACATGGACATCGTCATCGCGGATCTCGACACCGGCGCCGAACGGCAGCTCATCACCGGCGCGGCGTGGCACGTCGCCGGTGGCTGGTCACCCGACGGCGCTCGCCTTCTCGTGATGCGCGTGCTCGACAACACGACGCAGGAGCTGCTGAGCGTCGATCCGCGCACCGGCGAGGCGCGTGAGATCACGCCGCAGGAGGAGAACGTCCAGCACATCCCGGCGGGTTGGCTTGGCGACGGTCGTGTCCTCGAGATCACCGACCAGGGCAGCGAGCATCTCTGGCTCGCGGCGCTCGATCCCGCGAGCGGACTGCGGGAGGCGGTCGACCATCCGAAGTGGGACGTGGAGCTCGCCGCGTCGTCCGCCGCCGGACGCGTGCAGATCTGGTCGGTGAATGAGGACGGATACTCACGCCTGCGCTGGCGGCAGGATGGCGGTCCCGTCCGCGAACGCGACCTGCGCGGCGTGTGTGAGGACCTCGTCCTGAGCGCGGACGGAACGCGCGCCGCGTTCGCGCGGATCTCGGCCACCGAGCCCTGGCAGGTGTGGACGCTCGACATCGCGACCGGCGAGGCGCGCGTCGCCATCACGTCGACGTTCGCGGTGCCGGGCGCCGAGCTCGTCGAGCCCGAGCTCCTCCGGATCCCGGCGGCCGACGGCGCTATCCCGTGCTTCGTCTACCGGCCGCGTGGCGCGCGCGGGCCCGTGCCGGCGGTGTTGTATCCGCACGGCGGTCCCGAGGGTCAGTCGCGGCCCGCGTTCGCCGCACACCTCACGCATCTCGCTTCGATCGTGCATCGCGGCATGGCGCTCGTCGTGCCCAACATCCACGGCTCGACGGGCTACGGCCGCGCGTGGCAGATCGCGATCCATAAGGACTGGGGCGGGATCGATCTGCGCGATCTTCGCGCGGTCTCGGACTGGATGACGAAGCAGCCGGACTTCGACCGGAAGCGGCTCGCCGTCTACGGAGGCTCGTACGGCGGATTTGCGACGCTCACCTGCGTCACGCGCATCCCCGAGCTCTGGCGCTGCGCGGTCGACGTGTTCGGGGTCGCGAATCTCATCACCATGATCGAGAACGCGCAGCCGAACTGGCGCCGCTTTCTCGCGCGCTGGATCGGCGACGTCGAGCGCGATCGCGAAACGCTGGTCGAGCGCTCGCCGATCACGCACATCGAGAACGTGCGGTGCCCGATGCTCATCCTCCAGGGCGAGAACGATCCGCGCGTCCCGAAGGAGGAATCGGACCAGGTCGTCGAACGACTGCGCGCGCTGGGCCGTCGTGTCGAGTACGTCGTCTATCCCGGCGAGGGTCATGGCTTCACGAAGCGTGCGAACGCCGAGGATGCCTACGGGCGGATCGTGGACTTCCTCACGAGGGAGCTCGTCGGCTGAACAGCCGGCTGGCGCGCATCTTCTTCTTCCTCTCCGCGGCGGCGGCCGCCGCCGTCATCGCCGTCGCGGCGGCATTCGCGCTCGGCCCCACGAGACCGCCCGGGGAGTCCGCGGACGAGATCGGTCTCGTCCGTCTCGAGGGGCTTCGCCCGAACGAAGTGGTGCGCATCACGGTGAAGGAGCTCGTGGGCCTCGATCGTCTGGCGAATGCGGAGCGCGAGCGCGGGCACATGACGCTCTGGGGTCCACGGTCGCGCCCGGCCGGTATGCCGATCTTTCTCGTGCGCGAAAAAGACGACGGCGTCCACGCCTTCCTGGGCGTCGACCCGCGGACCGGATGTGAGCTGGTGGACAAGACCTTTGGCAGCGGTCTGGTCGAGGCCTCCGCGTTCATGGACTCCTGTCACGGGACGACGTACGACCTCAGCGGGCGACCGACGAGCGGTCCCGGAATCTGGTTCCTCGACGAGCTCGTGCTTCACGTCCGCTCCGGGGTCGTGTACGCCGAGCCGCACAAGGTGATCGCCGGCGGTGTGGCGGTGCGCTACTGAGCGCGGAGCGTGCTCCTGAGTAAGACGCCGTTCGCCCAATAGGCACCCGTTGCGCCGGCGGGCAGCACGTCGTACGTCGCGCCGCCTGCGTACGTGACGCGGGCGACGCTCGCGATGCGCGCGCCATCGAGCTTGTCACCGACGGAGAGGTCGCCGACACGGCGTCCGTCGCTCGTCGGGTGGCCAGGCGACACCAGCACCAGACGTCCATCGTCGAGCGCCAGACTCACGACCTGGTGGTCTGACGGGACGGGCGTCTTGCCGGTCGCGACGAGTGGCACGGCGAGGCGGTCACCCGCCGCGTCGAGCGTCCACACGACGTCGCCGACGCGCAGGCCCTGCACGGCGCGCTCCCCGCCGGGCGTCCCGATGCGGGTCCCGAGCGCGAGACAGATCGGACACTGCGGTGGCCCTGCTTGCTGGCGGGTGAGGACGCTGACGCTTCCGTCCGCAAGCACGCGGCCCTCGACGCGCTCGCCGCCTCCGACATTCTTCATCGCCAGATACGTGAAGCCCCAGACGTTGGTCGTAGTCGGCTGCAGCTGCAGGACGTTCAGCGTCTTCCACTCGCGGTAGATCGCGAGCACCTGGTCGGCCGTGTACGGCGGCGCGGGCGGCAGCTTCAGGTGCGCGACGATCGCGGCGAACGTGTCGGCGTCCTTCTGGATCTCCGGCAGCTTCTCCCGAGCGCGCTCGCCCTCGTCGCCGCGCCCGACGGGGAAGAAATCGGGGTCGCAGAACCACGGGCGGCCGAGCTCGTCCATCACGCGGTACTTGAGCTGTGGCTGAGTCAGCGGCTGGGGCGGCGGCGTCGGGGACGCGAGGGGGCTCCCGCCGCACGCGGCGACGAGGAAGGCCGCAGCGAGGATCAGCCTCATGCGCTTACGACGCTAGTTTGCCGACCCTGTTCCCGACCGGCGAAGTCATGGTCGGATCAGTGAGGTAGCGAGAGGAGGTCATCGAGTGCAACGAGCACCCTGTAACGAAGCGTCACATCTCGCGCGCCGACAAGAACGACGGCGTTGCCGACCGCGCGCGCAGCGATCGGCACCGTCCCCCTGGGAACGTCCGCGCCTTGACCGTTCGCGCCGGGATCTCCGTTCGTTCGCGCGGCGCGGTCGGGATAGAGCGAAACGACAACGAACGCGCCTGGCTCCTCGGCGACTCGGTACGTGACGGCGTCGACGCCGGCGGCGGCCGCGCGTGGATCCATCAGGGTGCCGGCGCGTCCGAGGGCGTGTTCGATCTGCGCTCGCGTGAACGTCCGATCCGCGTCGCGCAGCGGCATCGCGTAGGCCGCGATCATCTCCTGCTGGTCCGCGGCTTCGGCGCTCACGACGGTCGCTTCTCTCGGCCGCTGATCTGACGTGATCGAGAACACGACGACCCGCCGGTCGCTCAGCTGGGTCACGATGACGCGACCTTCGTACGTCCCGCTGCTCGTGGGCGAGTTCCAGGTGAGAGGCGAGTAGCGCATCTCCGCCGCAGGCCGAGTGTTGAGCAGGACGAGCTTCTTCAGCTCCGGCTTCAGCGAGTTCAGCTGTACGTAGTGCCTGTCTACGACGTGGTCGATCGTGTCGTTGCCGTAGACATCGATGCGCATGCTCGCATCGCGGCTGGCGCTACGGAGAAGGAACACTCCTGGCGTGCCGTCTCCTTCGCTCCATTGTGCGGGCACCGCCAGGAGCAGCTCCTGGATCGTGATGAGCGTCCAGTCTGCCGGTATCGGACGGGAGAAGCCGAGGTTGAGCGGTGGCTCGTCGTGGATGACCGCATCCGGCCCAGGCGGAGGTCCAGGCGGCGGCCCCGAGCAAGCGAGCAGACCGAATGTGACGGCCAGCGCGAGCGCATGTCGTTGACCCATATCCAAACAGCCCTACTACCCCGGCGCGATGACGGTTCCCAGCTCAAGACTTTGCCGGCCGGCGCCGACGGACGTAACGCGTCGCGTACACCTGCTCGCCCAGCGACAGGACCTTGTTGTCGACCCACGGCGTCGTGAGCATCACGCGCTGCGCCTCGTCCCAGGAGAGCGCGCCGGGTGGGAGGTGATCCTTCTTCCACACCACGATCCAGATCGAACCGTCGGGATGCGCGACGCGGACGAGCTCGCGCGCCAGCTTCGGCGGATCGACATCAGCGAGCGAGAAGCAGAGCACCAGGCCGTAGCGCCCGTCGCGCGCGCGAAGCGGGAGCCTGAGGGGCGCGACGTCAAGCTGTCCGCACAGATGCTCGATGGGGCGGTCGTACTTCGTGACCTCTCCGATCCGCAAAGCGGGGAACCCAGCCTTCGCGCCGAGCTTTGGCACGACCTCCTCGATCGCACGCAGCCCGCGGGGATCGACCACGTAGCGAGTCTAAAAAGGACTGAATTGGGCGGTACGCGTCCTGCTAGAGAACTGGTCATGTTCGGTCAGCGTTTCGCGCGCCCGGTGCTCGTCGTCGACGACGATGACGCGACGCGCTCGGCTGAGCGGGCCGTGCTTTCCGAGGACGGGTTCCGCGTGATCGAAGCGCGCGACGGCGAGGAAGCGATGCGGCTCATCCGCACCGATCCACCCGCGATGATCGTCCTCGACATCCAGATGCCGGGGGTGGATGGGCCGTCGTTCGCGCGCCAGCTGCGGACGGCGCTGCGCCACGTGCCACTCGTGATCCTTACCGGCGCGGACGATCCCAAACACGAGGCTGACCGCTGCAACGCCGAGGCGTACCTGCGCAAGCCGTTCGACGCGCCCGAGCTCCTGAAGGTGGTCCGGCGCTTCGCTGTCTAGCAACGTCGGTTAGCCTCCGCTCATGCCTGCGCGACTGCTCGTCAAAGAACCCACCGAGACCAACGAGCGTCCGCCGGAGGAGCTCTCCGAGCTTCGCGACCGCCCGTGCTGGCTCGACATCAGCGATCCGCAGAGCAAGGACTTCGAGCTCGCGGCCAAAGAGCTCGAGCTGCACCCGCTCGCGGTCGAGGACGCGCAGCAACGGCACGAGCGCCCAAAGATCGACCAGTACGACGATCACTACTTCATCGTCTTCTACGCGCTCGAGGAGCCCTCGCCGGGCGTGGTGCGCGAGATCGAGATCTCGATCTTCATGAAGCAGAACGCGATCGTCACGGTGCACGAGGGCGACTTCAGCGCTCGCGCCGTCGTCGAGAAGCGCTTCCGCGAGGGAAAGCTGCCGACGACCGGTCTGCTCCTTCACGCGCTTCTCGACACGATGGTCGATCAGTACTTCGCCATCGTCGATACGCTCGGCGACCGCGTCGAGCTCCTCGAGTCGATGGTCGTCGGCGGCGAGGCGCCCGACTACGACACGTCCATCCGCGAGCTGTTCGTGCTGAAGCGGGACCTGGTGCGGATCCGCCACCTCATCGCGCCGGAGCGCGACGTCGTGACGGTCCTCGTCCGCGGCGACATCCGCGAGCTACGCGAGACGGGCCGACGGGCGTATTTCCAGGACGTTTATGACCACCTATCGCGCGTGACCGACGAGATCGACACCTTCCGCGAGCTCACCTCGAACGTGATCGACGCGCACCTGGCGTCCGTCTCCAACCGGCTGAACGAGGTCGTGAAGGTGCTCACGAGCATGGCGACGGTCCTGCTCGTGCTCACTGTCGTCACCGGTTTCTTCGGCCAAAACTGGAAATTCATCCCGTACGACAGCGAGCCGCTGTTCATCGCCTCGCTGATCTTCATGGTGATCGTGGCCGCCGGGACCGCCCTGTACTTCAAACGCAAAGGGTGGCTCTAGCCGCTAACCTGTCTTCTGCATTGCCCCAGCGGGACTCCGGCAGCTACGGCGGCGACCTTCTCTCCATGGGCTTTCAGGTAGCGGTAGTCGTGGGAGGGCCGCTGCTCATAGCCGCGTATGTGGGACAAAGGCTCGACGAGCAATTCGGGACCGCCCCGAATCTCTCGCTCGTGGCGATCCTGGTGGGTCTGGCGGTCGCGGGCCTTGGGATGTTCCTGATCATCAAGCGGTATATCGCGCGGAATCCGACGCCGCCGACCAGCGACGCGGCGCGCGAAGCGGGCAGGCGCTGGGAGCGCGAGATCCAAGAGCGAGAGCAGAAGAAAGAGTCGGACGAGGAGAGCGAGTGAGGCAGGTCATTGGCATCGTGCTGCTCCTGAACGCCGTCGCCGTCATCGGCGCGGCGCTGACGGGCAACCTTCCCAACTGGCCGCCGACCCAGGCCGACATCCACGTGGCCGAGCAGGCGGGGACGCCGCTCATCCACCTGGGTGGCGACGAACATCCGTCCGAGGGTGGCGTGATCTCGATCTGGAATGACATCTCGATCTCCAACTCGATCTTCACCGCCTGGCTGGTGATGGCCGCTCTCACGGTCCTCGGCTTCCTCGCGGGCCGCGCGGTGAGCGAGGTGCCCGGTCGGCTCCAGGGGTTCATCGAGGTCATCGTGCAAGGGCTGGTGGATTTCATGAAGGACGCGGGCGGTCCACAGGTCGTGCGGTACCTGCCGCTCTTCGGGACGCTCTTCCTGTTCGCGCTCGCATCGAACTGGCTCGGGATAACCCCGCTCGTCGGTCAGATCGAGCTGCTGCACACGCCGACGGCCGACTACCACACGAACCTCGGTCTCGCGCTCACCGGTTTCGTCTGGTACCAGGCCGCCGGCATCCGGCAGAACGGCCTTGGCTACTTCACCCGCTGGGTCAATTTCCCGGCGTTCAAGGAGGGACCACTGGTCGGCGCGGTGATGCTCATCTTCGTCGGCCCGATCGAGTTCTTCAGCGAGCTCTTCCGCATCCTCACGCTCACCCTCCGTCTCTGGGGCAACATCTGGGGCGGCGAGATCGTGCTCGCGGTGCTGTCCGCGCTCCTGTTCGTCCCGAGCTTCGTGCTCCCGTTCCTCTTCCTCGAGCTCTTCATCGGCTTCATCCAGGCGTTCGTGTTCGCGTTCCTCGTTCTCCTTTACATCATCCTTGCGCTCGAGTCGCACGGCGGCGAAGAGCACGAGGCTCTTCCCGAAGCGTCACACGCGGCCCGTCTCGAAGCGGCACACGCGGTCTAATTCGCGAGGAGGAAAACCCATGAGCTTGGCTTGGCTTGGCGCTGGCATCGCGATCGGATTCGGTGCCCTGGGGGCGGGACTCGGTATCGGCATCGCGGGATCCAAGGTCGCGGAGGCGACGGGGCGCAACCCCGACGCCGCGAACGCGATCCGCACGAACGGGATCATCATCGTGGTCTTCGCTGAATCGCTCGGCATCTTCTCGTTCGTCATCGCATTCCTGCTGCAGGGCAAGGCGCTCTAGCGATGCTCTTCGCTCCACTGCTCGCGGAGGAGTCACCGACCGCGCTCGTCGTGCATCCGTTCTGGGTGCTCGTTTCGATCGTCAACTTCCTCGTGCTCCTGTATCTGCTCCGCCGCTTCATGTGGGGCCCGATCACGGCAACGCTCGACCGGCGCGCGGCGAAGATCCGCGAGGGGCTCGACCTCACCGAGGCCGCGCGACGCGAGCGCGAGCAGCTGAAACAGGAGGTCGAGAGGATCCTGGCGCAGGCGCGCCGCGAGGCCGCCGAGATCGCCGAGCGGATGACAAAGGCGGCCGAGACCGCCGCCGTGGACATCCGCGCCGAAGCGAAGGCGGAGGCCGACCGCATCCGCGAGAAGGGCCGGATCGATGCGCAACACCTCCACGATCAGGTGCTCGCGCAGCTGCGCAGCGAGGTCGCATCGATGGTGGTGCTCGCCGCGAGCCGCATCCTCGGTCGCGAGATCAATGCCGACCAGCACCGTGCGCTCATCGAGCGTTCGCTCGACGAGGCAGGCGCGGAGCTGAAGCGGATCTGATGGCAATTTCCGGTTCGTCCGCCAGGCGCTACGCGGAGGCGCTCTACCAGATCGCCGTGAGCGAGAACGCGGTGCCCGCCTTCGGCGCTTCGCTCGACGGCCTGCGGCGCGCGTTCACGCCAGAGGTGCTGCGGTCGCTCCGCAATCCCGGCATCCCGCTGCGCGCGCGGCGCGCCGCGCTCGACGCCGCGACGGCCGGGGAGCCGAAGGCGGTCCGCTCGTTCCTCGATCTGCTGCTCGAGCGCGAGCGCATCGCGCTGTTCCCACGGATCGCGGAGGCGTACACAGAGCTCGTCGAGCGCCGCGCCGGCATCGTCAAGGGAAGGATCACGACGGCGACGGAGCTCACGGCCGGCGAGCGAGAAGAGCTCGTGCGCCGGCTCGAGCGCTCCAGCGGGAAGAAGATCCGCGCGACGTTCGGCGTCGACGCGTCGCTCATCGGCGGAGCGAAGGTGCAGGTCGGCGACCGGCTCATCGACTCATCGCTCAAAGCACAGTTGGACGAGCTCCAGCGCGAGCTCGCGAGCTAAGGGAGAACACCGTGGCGACGACGTCAGAGATCACCGACATCATCAAGGCGCAGATCCAGAAGTTCGAGGGCCGGTCCGAGGCCGTCGACGTCGGCACCGTGGTGGAGATCGGCGACGGCATCGCTCGCATCCACGGGCTCGCGGCGTGCATGGCGTCGGAGCTGCTCGACTTCGGCAAGGACGTCTTCGGGCTCGCGTTCAACCTGGAAGAGGACACCGTGAGCGCGATCATCCTTGGCGATTACACCGGGATCGAGGAGGGCGGTGAGGTCCGGACAACTGGTCGCATCGTCGAGACCGCGGTCGGCCCGCAGCTGGTCGGCCGCGTCGTGGACCCACTCGCGCGTCCGCTCGACGGGAAGGGTCCGATCGACACGAAGGAGTTCCGTCCCGTCGACGTCGTCGCGCCGGGCGTGATGATGCGGCAGAACGTCGACACACCGGTGCAGACCGGGGTCAAGGTCATCGATGCCATCACGCCGATCGGCCGTGGCCAGCGCGAGCTGATCATCGGCGACCGCCAGACCGGCAAGACCGCGGTCGCGATCGACACGATCATCAACCAGAAGGGTCAGGACCTCATCTGCATCTACGTCGCGGTCGGGCAGAAGGACTCCTCGGTCGCGAAGATCGTGGCCACCCTCGAGGAGCACGGCGCGATGGACCACACGATCGTCGTCATTGCCGGAGCGTCCGACCCGGCCACGCTCCAGTACCTCGCGCCATTCGCCGGATGTGCCATGGGCGAGTACTTCCGAGACAAGGGCCAGGACGCGCTCGTCGTCTACGACGACCTGTCCAAGCACGCCCAGGCCTACCGGCAGGTTTCGTTGCTCACTCGGCGCCCGCCCGGTCGCGAGGCGTACCCCGGCGACGTCTTCTACCTGCACTCACGCCTGCTCGAGCGCGCCGCCCGCCTCAACAAGGAGAATGGCGGCGGTTCGCTCACCGCGCTGCCGCTCATCGAGACACAGGCGAACGACATCTCCGCCTACATCCCGACGAACGTCATCTCTATCACCGACGGCCAGATCTATCTCGAGACCGACCTCTTCAACCAGGGCATCCGCCCCGCGATGAACAGCGGCCTGTCGGTGTCCCGTGTGGGCGGTGACGCGCAGACGAAGGCGATGAAGTCCGTCGTGAAAGGTCTCAAGGCCGACCTCGCGCAGTTTCGGGAGCTCGCGGCCTTCGCGCAGTTCGGCGCGGATCTCGACAAGGCGACGCAGCAGCAGCTTCGCCGGGGCGAGCGGATCACCGAGATCATGAAACAGCCCCAATACCGGCCACTCTCGCTCGTTCAGGAGGTCGTGATCATCTTCGCGGCGTCGAACGGCTACGTCGACGATGTACCGGTCGCGCGCGTGAAGGACTTCGAACGTGACCTCTACCGCTTCATGGAGACGCAGTACAAGCCGCTGGCCGACAAGATCGCGAAAGAGAAGAAGTTCGATGCGGAGATCGAGAAGCAGACACGCGCGATGATCGAAGAATTCAGGAAGACCGTCTCGTACGACGAGGCGAAGGCCGCGGTCGAGCCGAAGCCCGACGCCAAGAAGCCCGAGGCCAAGACGCCTGAAGCGAAGCCCGTGGCGGCGAAGGCCTAGATGCCGAGCGAACGAGACCTGCGGCGGCGCGTCCGCTCGGTCAAGAACATCCAGCAGCTGACGCGCGCGATGCAGCTCGTCGCTGCGTCGAAGATGCGGCGAGCGCAGGAGGCTGTGCTCGCGTCACGTCCGTTCGAGCAGAAGCTGCGTTCGGTGCTGAACGAGCTCGCGCCCTACGCCGATCCGGAGGTAAGCCCGCTGCTCCATCGTCGGACGCCGGTCCGCAAGGTCGCCGTCGTTCTCATCACCACCGATCGCGGGCTCGTGGGTCCGATGAACGTCAACCTGCTTCGTACGGCGGTCCGTTTTGCTCAGGAACAACCGGAGGCCGGCTACCTCGCGGTCGGGCGCAAGGGCATCGGCTCGCTCCGCCGCCTCCGTGCCTCCGTGATCGCCGAGTTCCCGGGTATCCCGGACCGACCGACGACGGCCGACACCAACGTGATCGCGCGCGTCGCCGTCGACGAGTTCACCCGCGGAAACGTCGACGAAGTGCATCTCGCGTTCACGCGCTTCATCAACACGCTCCGTCAGGAGCCGACGATCCGGCGGATCCTTCCGCTCGTGCCCGAGGAAGAGGACATCGACGATCTGCCGCCGATCCAGTACCTCTTCGAGCCTGATCCTCAGGCCGTGATGGATGCCATCCTGCCGCGGTTCATCGAGATGACCGTCTACCAGGCGATCCTCGAATCGAAGGCCTCGCAGTTCTCCGCGCAGATGGTCGCCATGCGCAACGCGACCGATGCGGCCGACGACATCATCGGCGACCTCACGCTCGCGGCGAACAAGGCGCGTCAGACCCGGGTCACCAAGGAAATGCTGGAGATCGCTTCGGGTGCCGAAGCGCTGAAGGGATAGCGAGATGGCAGTGAAGACAAAGGGAGCCACGGGCGCGGGCGAGATCGTCCAGATCATCGGGCCGGTGCTCGACGTTCACTTCGAGGAGGGAGAGCTCCCTGAGATCTATCACGCGCTCACCGTAAAGCGCGACAAGAGCGACGAGATCGTCACCGCCGAGGTCCAGCAGCACCTGGGGAACAACTGGGTGCGCGCCGTCGCCATGCAGAGCACCGACGGACTGCGCCGTGGGATGAAGGTCACGAACACCGGCGGCCCGATCACCGTGCCCGTCGGAAAGGACACGCTCGGTCGCCTCTTCAACGTCGTCGGCGAGCCGATCGACGGCAAGGGCGCGGTGAAGGGCGTGCGTCGCGACCCGATCCACCGGCAGCCGCCGTCGTTCGCGGACCAGGCGACGACCGCTGAGATCTTCGAAACGGGAATGAAGGTCATCGACCTCATCTGCCCGTTCTTCAAGGGTGGCAAATCCGCGGTGTTCGGCGGCGCCGGCACCGGGAAGACCGTCATCATCCAGGAACTGATCCGCAACGTCGCCGCCGAGCACGGTGGCTACTCTGTCTTCTGCGGCGTCGGCGAGCGCTCGCGCGAGGGCACGCAGCTCCTCGGCGAGATGCGCGAATCCGGCGTCATCGACAAGATGTCGATGGTGTTCGGACAGATGAACGAGCCGCCAGGCGCGCGACTCCGCGTCGGGCTCACCGGCCTCACCATCGCCGAATACTTCCGCGACGAGGAAGGGCGCGATCTCCTCATCTTCATCGACAACATCTTCCGCTTCACGCAGGCGGGCTCGGAGGTCTCGGCGCTCCTCGGGCGCATGCCGAGCGCGGTCGGCTACCAGCCGACGCTCGCGACCGAGATGGGCGAGCTACAGGAGCGGATCACCTCGACGAAGAAGGGGTCCATCACGTCGTTGCAGGCGGTTTTCGTGCCGGCCGACGACTACACCGACCCGGCGCCAGCGACGACGTTCGCACACCTCGATGCCTCCATCCGCCTCGAGCGCTACCTCACCGAGCTCGCCTTGTATCCGGCCGTCGATCCGCTTTCGTCGACGAGCCGCGCGCTCGATCCGCTCGTCGTCGGGCAGGAGCATTACGACGTCGCTCGTGAGGTGCAGCGCGTATTGCAGCGGTACAAAGACCTGCAGGACATCATCGCGATCCTCGGGGTCGACGAGCTATCCGACGACGACAAGCTTCTCGTCGCGCGCGCCCGGAAGATCCAACGGTTCCTGGGCCAACCTCTGTTCGTGGCAAAGCAGTTCCACGGCCTCGAAGGCGTATACGTGAAGGTGCCCGATACGGTCCGCAGCTTCAAAGAGGTCCTCGAGGGGAAGCACGACGACCTGCCCGAGCAGGCGTTCTTCAACGTCGGCACGATCGAGCAGGCACGCGAGAAGGGCGAGCGGCTCGCGAAGGAAAGCGCATAACCGTGCCCATCCGACTCGAGATCGTCACGCCGGAAGGTGCCGTCTACGAGGACGACGTGGACATGGTCATCGCGCCCGCGAGCGAGGGATATGTCGGGATCCTCCCGCACCACGCCCCGCTGCTCACGACCCTCGGACCCGGAGAGTTCCGCGTGAAGAAGGGCGGTGTCGAGCAGGTCCTGGCCGTCTTCGGCGGCTTCATGGACGTCCGGGGCGACCGCGTCGTGGTCCTGACCGAGGACGCCGAGCACGCGGAGGACATCGATGCGCAGCAGGCGCAAGAGGCGCGGGACCGAGCGCAGCAGGCACTGCAGGCCGGGCCGATGTCGGCCGCGGAAGAGGCACGCGCGCGGGCGAGCTTGCAGCGCGCACTCGTCCGCATTCGGGTCAGCGAGCGGAGGCGCCGCCGGCTCTAGCGCACAGCAGGACTGAACGGCGCCCGTACGAACCACACCTGTAGCGTTCGGTTTCCGGTGCGGATAGGCTGACGGCGGCTCGGTCTGGGACCGCGGCTGCGGGAGTGGGTGAGTGAGGGGTCTGGCTCTTCTGGCGATCAGCTTCGTGCTGCTTGCCTCGTGCGTTGGCGCATCCGTGGCGCCCACGACGTCGCAGACAGAGAGCGAGACGACCGCCCCGAATACGGCACCCACCGTGGCGCCGGCGCCAACACCGCAGGCGACGCCACAGCACACGGTCGATCCGCGCCTGTACGCGAAGCTTCGCGTGTTCGTCGCCTCGGAGAACACCGATCGGGTCTGGGTCCTCGATGGCGCCCCCGACGCCCCGTACGCGCTCGTGGGCAAGATCCCCGTGGGACGCATGCCGCATCAGCTGTCGGTCTCACCCGACGGCAAGTTCGTCGCGGTGAACAACCGGATGGCCAACACGACCTCCGTGATCGATCCCATTGCGATGAAAGAGGTCGTGCGCCTTCCCGTGGGCAGGCAGCCACACGGCATCATCTGGTCGCCGGACGCGAAGACGCTGTTCGTCGCGCATGAGAAGGACAGCTACATCGCGCGGTTCGAAGCCGGCACCTGGAAGCCACTACCCCCGCTGATGGTCGGCGTGCCGCAGCACGTCCTTGCGATGAGCGCGGCGCGACCGAACGAACTCTGGTTCACGGTGACGAACTCGAACGAGAACGACCACCTGCGTGTCTACGACCTCAACACCCGGCAGATCACGCGCGTGAAGGTGAACGACGTCCACGACGCGTACTTCACGCCCGATGGCAGCGAGATGTGGTCGAGCTCGTCCGGCTTCCTCGACAAGCCATCCGACCGAATGGTGATCTACGACCCCATCGCCAGGACGATCAAGCAGGAGATCCACCTGAAGGGGCGCTATCCGTTCCACACCCTCAAGCTCTTCCAAGACGGGGTGTACTACCCGATCAACCCGAGCGTGATGATCCTCTCCGATCACCTGGGACCGTCGCTGCTCTGGGTCGATTGGCGTGAGCGGAGCATCCTCGGCGAGACCAAGCTCGGTCAGCAGCCGTTCCATTCGACGTACGACCCCGAGGGCGATCGGTTGCTCGTCACGACGAGCGTCGACGGCATGGTGAATGTCATCGACATGAGGACGCGGCAGGTCGTGCAGAAGCTCCCCGTGACCAGAGCGCACGGCATCGCGTCGGTGGGGATCGCCGCTCCGTAACGACCACTAGTCTTGCCTTCGCGATGCTCATGCGACTCCTCGCCGTGCTGTTCAACGCGTTCCCCGTGCGCTGGCAGCGGCGCTTCATGACCGCGGCGCACGACCGCTTCCTCGTCGGCGTCACCGGCCTTGGGATCGACGAGAAGGGTCAGGTGCTCCTCGCGCGCCACCGTTTCGGCGCGCCACAGTGGCGTTTCCTCGGCGGCTTCCTCCATCCGCGCGAGCGGGTCGAGGACGCCCTCGCGCGCGAGATCCACGAGGAGACCGGCCTCGTCGTGGAGATCGGGCCGATCCTCGAGGTCGTGACCGGCTACCGCTGGGAACGCGTCGAGATCGTGTTCGCCTACCGCGTCACCGGCGGCACGGCGGCCCTGACCAGCGAGATCCTCGAGCTGCGCAGCTTCCCGCCCGACGAGCTCCCCGAGGTGCGCGCCGACCAGCGCGGGCTCATCGAGCGCCACGCGGCGGCCGCCATCCGCTGGGCCAGTCAATGAGACAGCGGACGCATCGCTCTCTCGAAACGGGCACGTTCGCGGCAGAGGGCGCGTCGCTCTCTCGAAACGGGCCCGCTCCGCTCACTCTCTGCTCCGTAGCCGTGATACCGCGGTCTCGACTCTCGTTCGCGACGCGCCGGCTGCCTCCTGTTCACGCGTTCGCGATGCGCCCGCTGTCTCCGGCCCGCATGGAGCACGCTTGAGAGTGCTGCGGATCGACCACGTCGTCCTCACCGTCGCGGATCTCGGTCGGACCATCGACTTCTATGAGCGCGTGCTCGGTATGAAGTCGGTCTCGTTCGGTGAGGGTCGGCGTGCGCTCGCGTTCGGAGACCAGAAGCTGAACCTCCATCAAGCGGGCCGCGAGTTCGAGCCCAAGGCTCGACAGCCCACACCCGGAGCGGTCGATCTATGTTTCACGACCGATATGCCGCTGAACGATGTGGCCGCGCACCTGCGCTCGCAGTCCGTCGCGATCGAGCTCGGTCCCGTCGACAAGATCGGCGCCCGCCGAGCGCTGCGCTCCCTGTATTTCCGCGATCCCGACGGGAACCTCATCGAAGTGTCGAACGAGGTCGGCGCCTAGCTCAGTCCGGCGCCTCGCCGAGGGCGGTGAGGATCTCTTTGATGTGCTGGTAGTGCTCGAACTCGTGCTCGAGCAGGCGACGCATCACACGTTTCGTCGTCCAGCGCCGTCCCATGATCGTGTGGTCGCGCCAGTCCTCGGGCTCCATCACGCTGAACCGCTGGACGATGATGCGATGCACGGCCTGGTACGAGCTGAGTGGATCGGCGGGCCACTTCTCGATGCGCGACAGCAGGGCGATGTCCGTCGTCATCATGTGCTCCAGAGCTTGTCGGACGCTCCACGTGTCGTCATCCGGTTTCTTCTCGAGCCGCTCCGGCGAGAGCTTCGTCACCAGCGCGAGCACCGCCGCGCGCGACGCCTCGTACTGATGGATGAAGTCGCGATACTCGTGCTCCTCTGGTGGTTGGTCCTCGCCCGGCACCAGCGGCGGCGTCGCCAGCTCCCCAACGGGAAGCGCTTCGGCATCGATGTCCTTCCAGTGGTCGATCGCGACGCCGTGTGCCTCGAGCAGCGCGCGGTACTCGCGAAAGACACGCCGTGCTTTCGCGATCGCTTCGTCGCGCGTCTTCCCCGACGCGACGCAACCGGGAAGGATCGGGATGATGGCGAGGAAGTAGCCGGGCTGCGCCTCGGCGGCGTAGATCTTCGCCTCGGTCATGCCGCGACCCAGACCTTCAGCCCGCAGTCCGGGCGCAGCGAACGCTCGTTGCCGTCCACGTCGACCCTCAGCAATCCCGGGCGCTGCTCGATCATCTCGAGCATCACTCCCGGGCGCACGCCCTGTGTGTCCAGGTACTCGAGGAATCCCGGCTCGTGCTCGAACTGGTCCGGGATCCGCTCGACGGTGGCACGCTCGCCGGTCGCGAGGCGCTCGAGCGGCCGCGTCGGGCGCGCCGTCGTTCCGGGCATCGGGTTGCCGTGCGGACATGTCTGTGGATCGCCCAGGACGCGCACGAGGCGCTCCTCCATCTCCGGCGACATGGCGTGCTCGATGCGCTCAGCCTCTTCGTGCGTCTTCCACCACTCGTAGCCGAGGAGGTCGACGAGCATGCGTTCCGCCAGCCGGTGACGCCGGATGATCGAGCTCGCCGCGGTCAGCCCGCGCTCGGTGAGGCGGACCTCCTTGCGCTCGTCGAGCTGCAGCAGCCCGTCGCGCTCCATGCGATGCACCATCTCCGACACCGCTGCCGGCGATATCCGAAGGAACTCCGCGAGGCGTGCACCGATGACCTGGCCGCCGTCGTCGGCGAGGGTGTAGACGGCCTGGAGGTACTCCTCGGTCGCCGGGGAAGCCTGCGTCGTCATTCTTGACCTTCCAGGTCGGAATTTGTTAGGCTCGCCTCAGCCTTGTTAGGCGTGCCTAATATCCGCAGCGGACAAGGCGAGTATCGCACCAAGCGAAGGGGGACATACAGGTGAGCTCCGGTGACCTCGCTGCGCTGCTGATCAGTCTTCGCGAGGGCGTCGAGATGGCCCTCGTCGTCGGGATCGTTCTGGCCTATCTGGGTCAGGCCGGCGCGCGCGGCGCGCGACGCTGGGTCTGGTCCGGCGTTGGCGCAGCGACGGCGGTGAGCCTGCTCTTCCTTTGGGTCTTGAACGCGCTCGACGCGGAGTTCGAGGGCGCGACCGAGCAGGTCTTCGAGGGCACGACGATGCTTCTCGCCGTCGCATTCCTGACCTGGATGATCTTCTGGATGCTGCGCAACGCGCGCTTTCTCAAGACGGAGCTGCAGCGTGGCGTGCAGTCGGTGCTGGAGCGGGGCGGCGCCGCATGGGGTCTGTTCCTGCTGGTCTTCTTCGCGGTCGTCCGTGAGGGGGTGGAGCTCGCACTGCTTCTCTTCGCCGCGCCTGGTGAGGGCAAATTGCTCGGTTCGCTCACCGGCCTAGCCCTGGCCGCGGGGATCGGAGTCCTCATCTACGCGTTCGGCCGTCGCGTCGACCTGCGGACGTTCTTCCGCGTCACGACGGTGATCCTCCTGCTCTTCGCCGCTGGCCTGGTGGCGCATGCCGCGCACGAGTTCGCGGAGGCAGGACCGCTCGCCGCGGTCGAGGGACCGAAGCTATGGAGCACCAAGGACGCTCTGCCCGACGACGCCGGACTTGGCTCGATCCTGCGAGCGCTTCTGGGTTACCAGGACGAGCCAACGGTCATCGAGGTCGTGGCGTATGCCGGGTACTTCGTGATCGTATGGCTGCTCTCGAAGACGAACATCGTGCGCCCTGCCGTCCACACCGCGTCCGAGGTCACGCGCACCGCCTGATCACGCGGCACGACCACAACACGCGCACCGAAGCGACGTTCTAGATTTAGCCCAGATGTTCACGAAACAGATCGGCATCGACCTCGGCACGGCCAACATCATCGTGTACGTGCGCGGCAAGGGGATCGTCCTCACCGAACCCTCTGTCGTCGCGCTCGCGCACGACGACGGGTCGCCTCGACCGCGCATCGTCGCGGTCGGAGAGGAGGCGCGCCTCATGCTCGGCCGAACGCCGGGCAACATCACCGCGCTGAAGCCCATGCGCGACGGTGTCATCGCCGACTACGTCATCACCGAGCACATGCTCAAGCACTTCATCGACAAGGTCTGCGGCCGCATCCGCATCTTCCATCCCGAGCTGATGATCTGCGTGCCGTCAGGTGTCACGAGTGTCGAACGTCGAGCGGTGAAGGACGCTGCCGTCCGCGCCGGTGCGCGCGTCGCGCACCTGATCGAGGAGCCGCTCGCCGCCGCGATCGGCGCGAACATCCCGATCTCGGGACCGAGCGGGAACCTCATCATCGACATCGGTGGCGGCACCGCGGAGATCGCGGTGATCTCGCTTGGTGGCATCGTCGTGTCGCGCAGCGTTCGCGCGGCGGGCAACAAGCTCGATGAGGCGATCGCCAGCTTCGTGCGCAAGCGATACAACCTCATGATCGGAGAGCGGACCGCCGAGGACGTGAAGATCCAGATCGGTTCCGCGATGGCGATGGACCAAGAGCTCACGATGGAGGTCCGGGGACGCGACCTCATCGCCGGCCTCCCTCGGACGATCACCATCGGGAGCAACGAGATCACCGAGGCGATGGACCCCGTGCTCCAGCAGATCATCACCGCCGTGAAGGGCGTCCTCGAGGAGACGCCGCCGGAGCTGGCCTCGGACGTCATCGACAAAGGCATGGTCCTCTCGGGTGGCGGAGCGCTTCTACGGAACATGGACAAGCTCCTGACGCAGGTCACGGGCGTGCCGTGCTACGTCGCCGAGAACCCGCTCTATTGCGTCGCGAAGGGCACGGGTCTCGCACTCGAGCACATCGACTTCTTCCGCAGAAGCCTCGTCGCCGTCCATTAAGCAGGAGGTCGTGGCCGCGCGGGTCAACGTGCTCGGCGTGGGCTTCGACCGCGTCGACCTCGCCGCGGCGACGGAGAGCATCCTGCGCCGCCTCGATGCGGGCGACCGGACCTTCGTCATCACCGCGAACCCCGAATTCGTGATGCTCGCGCGCAGCGACGGGGCGGTCGCGCGGATCGCCGCGGACGCGCACCTGGTCGTCCCCGATGGGAGCGGCGTTGTCGCCGCGTCGCGCATCCTCGGCGACCCGCTGCCGCGCGTACCGGGGCGCCTGCTCGTCGACGCGCTCGTGCCGCACCTCGCGCAGCGTCGCTCGCGCATCTTCTTTCTCGGCGCCGCGCCGGGTGTTGCCGAGCGCGCCGCGGCCGAGCTGCGTCGCCGCGCGCGCGGCCTCACCGTCGCCGGCGCCCACGCGGGATCCGCGGAGCCGGAGGACGATGCGGTATCGGTGGAGCGCATTCGCGACAGCGGCGCGCGGGTGCTGCTCGTCGCGTACGGCATGCCGAAGCAGGAGCGATGGATCGCGCGCAATCTCCCCGAGCTGCCCGCGGTGCGCCTCGCGATCGGCGTCGGCGGCGTGTTCGATCAGCTCGCTGGGGTCCAGAAGGTGCCCCCGGCCGCGCTGCACGCGATCGGCCTCGAGTGGCTGTGGCGTCTCGCGCGCGAGCCCCGGCGCTGGCGACGCCAGCGCGTTCTGCCACTGTTCGCGCTGCTGGTGTTGCGCAAGCGTCTCTTCGGCCGATGAAGCTCGCACTCGCGCACGAGTACTTCGCCGCGCGCGGAGGCGCCGAGCGTGTCGTGGACGTGCTGCACGCGATGTGGCCCGAGGCGCCGGTGTACACGTTCTTCCACGACCGGCGCCGGTACGGCGATCTCGCGGGCTGGGACCTCCGCACGAGCTACCTGCAGCGGCTCCCGATCGGCGGAGGCCTGCACCGCGTCATGCTCCCGCTCTTTCCCGGCGCCGCGCGACGGCTGAGCGTCGCCGACGACACGGACCTCGCGCTCGTGTCCACCAGCGCGTTCATCAAAGGACTCCGGGTCGCGGAGCGCACCGCCCTGGTGGCCTACTGCCACTCGCCGACGCGATATCTCTGGGACTGGCGCGAGGAGTACCTGCGCGAAGAAGTCCCGGCGCCGCTGCGCGGCGCGGTCGGAGAGCTGCTGGCTCGTCTTCGCGAGACGGATCGCGCATTCGCGTCGCGCGTCGATCGTTGGATCGCGAACTCCACGGTCGTGAAGGACCGCATCCGCCGCTACTACGAACGCGAGAGCGAGGTCGTGCATCCGCCCGTCGATGTGGACGCTTTCGCGCCGCAGCGCGAGCGCGGTGACTACTGGGTGTACGTCGGCCGGCTCTCCGCATACAAACGCGCCGACGTCGCCGTGCGTGCGTTCAAGAGCCTTGGGATGCGCCTCGTCGTCGTGGGCGAGGGACGCGAGCGTTCGGAGCTCGAGTCGATCGCACGCGACAACATCGCGTTCGCAGGCCATCTCGACGATGCGACGCTGCGCCAGCTGCTGGGCGCGGCACGTGGCCTCATCTTCCCAGCGGAAGACGATTTTGGGATCGTGTGCGTCGAGGCCCTCGCCTCCGGTGCGCCGGTCGTCGCGCTGGCGGCCGGCGGCGCGTCGGAGATCGTGCGCGATGGCATCGATGGCGCGCTGGTCACGACGCCGGAGCCCGACGCGTTCGCGGAGGCCGTGCTGCGTGTGGAGCAGCGGACCTGGGACGTGGAGGAGCTGCGACGCTCCGCACGACGTTTCGATGTGTCACGATTCCGGGACCGCATCCGCGCGATCGTCGAAGACGCGCATGCGCGCGGACGAACGACGCGGGGGATCGCATGAGCAAGCTCAAAGTCGACATGCATACGCACAGCGAGTACTCGCCGGACAGCCGCACGCCGATCGCGGTGCAAGCGGCGGCGATCAAGGCGGCTGGGCTGAACGTCGTGTGCGCGACCGATCACAACACCATCGAGGGCGCGCTGCGGTTGCGCGAGCTCGCCGACGGATTCCGCGTCATCGTTGGCGAGGAGGTCAGCAGCCGCGACGGCGAGATCATCGGCCTGTTCCTGGAGAAGGCGATCCCGCGCGATCTGACCGCGGACGAGACGATCGCGCGCATCCACGATCAGGGTGGCCTCGTCTCGGTGCCACACCCGTTCAGCCGCAACCGCAGGTTCCATCTGCGGCGCTCCGTGCTCGAGCGCGTGTGGAAGGAGATCGACTGCATCGAGGTCTTCAACGCCCGCGAGGCGTTCACGCAGGACAACGTCCGGGCGGCGGCGTTCGCGACCGAGAAGGGGATCCCCGGCGCCGTCGGCAGCGACGCGCATCGGGCGTCGGAGATCGGGCGCGCCTGGGTCGAGGTCGAGGAGTTCGCGGGTCGCGAGGACTTCATCGCCGCGCTCCGCGAGGGCAGCGTGATCGGCAAGCTGACCGGCAACTACATCCACGTCATGACGCGTCTCGATGTATTTCGCAAGTGGTGGGTCCGGCGGCGCACGAAGAGCCGCACGTGAGGCGCGCGCCGAGAGCGAAGATCGAAGAGACGGCGCACGTCGAAGACCCGACCATCGAGCAGCTCGCCGAGGTCGCGGGCCACACCGACGACCTCGCCGTACGGCGGCAGCTCTTCGGGATGCGCGAGCTCGTTTCGACGGTCATCCCGCTCGTCCTCATCGCGCTCTTCGCCCGCAACGTCGACTGGTCCGAGGCGGGCGCCACGATCGCGCGATCCAACGTCCTCCTCGTCGGCTGCGCTCTCGGCATCTACTACGCGACGTTCCCGCTGCGCGCCGCCCGCTGGGCGCGGCTGCTGCGCGAGGGCGGCGCGGACCTCGCGTGGCGCGATCTCGTGCAGATCCTGCTCCTCGGCTGGTTCGTCAACAGCCTCGTTCCGGCCAAGCTGGGCGACCTGTACCGCTCCTACCTGGTGAAGCGACGGTTCGGGATCTCGCTGTCGCGCACCGTCGGTGTCGTGGTCGCGGAGCGGCTGCTCGATCTCATCGTCGTCTTCGGCCTTCTCGTGGTGGGCGGATACGTCGCATTCGGTCGCACCGTCCTCGCCGATCTCTGGATCGTGTATGTCACCGGCGCGGTGCTCAGCCTCCTCATCGCCGTCGGCCTCGTCGCGATCTACGCCCTCGGACCCAAGATCGCCCGCTTCTTCCCCGGCGAGGTGCGGCGCATCGGGCGCCTGTTCCGCGAAGGCGTGCTGCACAGCTTCCGCGCGCTGCCGTTCGCCGGCCCGCTCACGCTCATCATCTGGGGCGCCGAAGCGATGCGTCTCATGTTCGTGCTCTGGGCTCTGGGACTCGAGCTACCGGCGTCCGGCATCGTGTTCGTCGCGGTCGCGACCTCCCTGCTCACCACGGTTCCGCTCACGCCCGCCGGCTTCGGCTTCGTCGAGATCGCGATGGTCTACGTGCTCACCGAGGGGTTCGGTCTGTCGCAGTCGAACGCGGTCGCTGTCGCGGTGCTCGATCGCGCCGTGAGCGTCTTCTCCGTCATCGTCGTCGGCGCGATCGTCTACGTGCGGTCGGACAGAGGGGACCGGGTCGGGGCGCGATGAATGAGCACGATCATGATGAAGACCGCGGCCGTCAGAGCGATCGTGAAGTTCTCGCGATCTCGGTACGCCGCAAGGCCTTGGAGCAATAGCGAACCGGGAAGCAGCATCGTGCCCCAGAGCGCGGCGTATCTGACGGCGCGCGCGCGTGATCGTCCGGCGACGATCCCCGTGCTCACGATCAGCGGTGGCAGAAGCAGCAGCTGGTCATAGGAGCGCGTGTAGAACGCACCGAGGAGCGACAGCACCGGCCACACCGACCACCACGCCTGATCCGATGGATCGAAGCGCAGGGCGACCGCGACAGCGACAAGCAGGGTCAGCGCCGCCGCGAGCGGCCCAGGGTCGCCGAGGATGTCGGCGAACGCCGCGACGAGCGTCGTCGTGGTCGGATCTGTGACCCTGACGGACAGTGCCCTCGAGAACCATGTCTCGAGCCACTGCGGCACCAGGATGGCGGTGCCTGCGACGATCGCTGTCATCCCTCCGATCGCACTCAGCGCGAAAGGGAGCAGACGCCGCCGCGCGGACGCCGCCCGCAGCCACGACCAGAGCGCGAATACGAAGAGCTGAGGCTTCGCGAGCGCGCTCAGCGCCAGGACACCCGCAAGGCGCGGATGCGTGGCGTGGAGGAGGAAGACGCCCGTCGACGCGGCCAGGAGCAGGTAGGTCCATTGGCCGAGGTAGAACGTGGCGATGCCCGGCTGGGACAGGAACAGGGAGACGCCGGCGAGCCAATGCACCAGCGGAAGCTCCCCGACCGTCGCGCGAAGCAGCGCTCGCAGCGCGATGGCTGCGGTGATGAGCCCGATGCCCGTCCAAAGGACGGACGCGGTGGAGAGAGGCAGGAGCCCAAGGGGAAGCAGGGCGAACGCGACCCATGGTGGATAGGGGTAGACGTCGGTGGGGATGGTCATCGTTCCCAGCTCGGCTGCCGTGCGGGTCCACGTGGCGGGGTCGTACGGGTCGATACCGATGACCATCGCACGGGGTCCCGCCCAAAAGGCGGAAAAGTCGCTCCTCGCGAGGATGCGTTCGCGGTGGTCGACGATGCCGAACGCGAAGAGCGCGAGCAGCCCCATGGCGAGACCGAGACCGAACGCGATGTCGGCTCGCCTCATCGCGGTCATTCTGAGCGGAATCTGTCTAGACTCGCGCGGTGCCGGATGCCGCGGCCATCCGACCCCTTCTCCTCGTGTCGGTCGCGGCACTCGTCGCACGCGTCGCGAGCGCGATCATCGTCGCGCAGCCCGGCTACACCGACGCCTACTACTACTCGGTCGTCGCGAGTCGCCTTGCGCATGGCGAGGGCCTGACCGCGGACTTCATCTGGAACTTCCTCGAGGCTCCCGACTTCGCGGCGCTCCCCGTGGCGAGTCATCGCTTCTGGGTGCCGCTTGCGACGACGCTTCAGGCCGGCGGCATCGCGCTCCTGGGTGGCCTCGTGGGTGAATTCCGCGCAGCACAGGCGGCGGTGATCGCGGTCGCCGCGTTCCTGCCGGCCGCGACCTACGCCGCGGCACGTTCGCTCGGCGGGTCAAGCTCGTACGCGCTCGCTGCGGCGGCCGTCGTCGGGCTCGGCGGCGTCTTCGCGCCCGGCTGGGTGGCCGCCGATTCGTTCGCGCCGGCGGCGCTCATCGGGACGCTCTTCTTCCTCGCGTTCGCGCACGCCGCGCGCGGCTCGGCGACCGCCGGCGCGCTCTCGGGATCGCTCGTCGGACTCCTGTATCTCGCGCGTGCGGAAGGCGCGCTGTTCGGTCTTGCGCTGCTCGCGCTCGCCATCCGGCCGGCCTCGCGTCGCGCGGGTGCGATCGGGAGCGCGGTGGCGCTCGCGATCGGCGGCATGTGGTTCGCGCGCGACGTCAGCCTCGGCGCGGGCGACCTCCTCGCGCGCTCGATGCTCCTGGTCCGTTACGAGGACTTCTTCCGCATCGCGCCGCCGACGGCCGCGGAGTTCACCGGCGCGCTGCCGGACGTCCTCGGCGCGAAGGCGAGCGCCGTCGTGACGAACGCGGTCACGGCGCTCTTCGCCTTCCTCGTGCTGCTCGGTCCGGTCGCGGCCGTCGGCGCGTGGCGCCTCCGCGCGCGCCCCGAAGTCCGCGCGTGGTCCTCGCTGGTCATCGTCGTCTTCCTCGCGCAGTCGCTGCTGTGGACGCTGCATTCGACGCGAGGCTCCTACTTCCATTCGCTCGCCGCGTTCTTCCCGTTCGGCATGGCGCTGGCCGCCGTGGGGGCGGAGCGCGCGCTCGCCGGTCGCGATGTGACCATCGGTCGGATCTGGCTCATCGGCGCGCTCGCGCTCGCGGTCACGCTCTCCGCCGGTGCCGTCGTCCAATGGGACGCGACGTTCAACGGCATCGCGCGCACCCGCGCCGCGGCGCTCGACGCGATCCCGCCCGGTCCATTCATGGCGATCGACGCCGCGGCCTGGCGCTCCCTCAGCGGACGATCGGTGATCGTCACGCCGGCCGAGCTCGACCTCGGACTCTGCGCCGGGATGGTGTACGGCGCGCGATCGGTCGTGCTCGAGTCCGCGCACTTCCGTGCGTGGGACGCGCTCTACACCGGAGCGGAGCGTCCCGCGTGGCTCGGGCCACCGGTGGTGCGCGACACCATCAAGATCTTCCCCTTCGTGGGTGACTTCGGTTGCTCGATCAAACGATGAAGAACTTCCGACTCGACGGCCGGAGCCTCGCACCGCTCTTCGTCGCGCTCGCGGCGTTCGCGCTCGCGCTCGCGACACCGCCGGGCGATCCCGACACGTACTGGCACCTCGCCTCGGGCAAGTGGATGGTCGATCACGGCACGCTCCTGCGCGCCGACGTCTTCTCGAGCACGGTGAACGGCCAGCCGTACAGCGTCGGCGAGTGGCTCGGCCAGATCGTCCTCTACGTCGCGTATCTCGCCGGCGGT
>DASYUC010000043.1:0-11018 GCA_036001645.1 Candidatus Limnocylindria bacterium | reverse complement strand
ATCGCCGCGCCGATGAGCAGCAGCGACAGCGCGAGGTACTCGCTGTGGTGCACGACGCGAGCGCGCATCATCTCCTGCTCCGCAGGCGCTACTGCTGCCAAAGCGCCGCGATCGGCACCGCTAAGAGCTCGGGACCGAATCCGACGGTGTTGGACCCTGTGTAAAAGACGATTCCTCGACGGAACTTGCGACCGAGCGCAGCGGCAAGGGCACGCAGGCCCCGGAAGTCACGCGCGTCGACACGTCCCCCGGCCTTCACCTCGATACCAACGACGCTCCCGTCACGGCGCTCCAGGACCAGATCGACCTCGTCACCGGAAACGGAGCGGAAATGGAATAGCGACGGCCGCGCATCGCTCCAGCCGCGCAACTTCAGGACTTCCGTGATGACGAAGTTCTCGAACAACGGCCCTGCGAGTTGTTCGTCCGCGGCTAGGCGCGACGCGTCGATCCCCTGCAGCGCTGCCGCCACGCCCGAGTCCGCTAGAACGATCTTGGGGTGCCGCAGCAATCGCTTACCCAGATTCCCCGACCACGCCGGTAACCGCCAAAACAAATACGTCGCCTCTAGGAGCGAAAGGTAGCGCGTCAAAGTCGTGTACGCGATACCAGAAGATCGAGAGACTTCTGAGATATTGAGGATCGACGACGCGCGAGCCGCGAGTAGCCGCAACACCCGAGGCAGATCCGTCGCATCCGGTATGTTCGAGATATCCCGGACTTCGCGAAGCACGACGGATGTCACGTAAGAGTCGTACCACGCAGCGCGGCGGTCGCTCGCGCGACCAACTGCTTCTGGATAGCCTCCTCGAACTATCCGTCCGATCACATCAGATCGCGACTCCGTCATGTGAACGTCGGCAAACTCATTCGCGAAGGCCTCGTCGATGAACCGTCCAGGCCTTCGCTCAAGCTCACATTGCGCAAACGGCCATAGCGTGTCGATCTCGATGCGCCCCGCGAGAGATTCGGTCACACCGGGCGCGACGAACACATTGGCCGAGCCTGTGAGAACTACGCGACGACGCGGGTCGCGATCCACCGCCATCTTGATAACGGGCAGCAGCTTCGGAACGCGTTGGATCTCATCGATCACCGCGGGAGACGGGAGTCGGGCGAGGAAGTCCTGAGGGTCTGCGATCGCCGCACTTAGCGTCGCGGCGTCATCAAGTGACCGATAGGCCCCAGTTTGCAGAAGGCTGCTCACGAGCGTGCTCTTTCCACTCTGCCGCGGTCCGACGATCAGGACGACTCGCGTGTCCACGATCGCGCGCGCGACGACGGGCGCCATTAGGCGAGGAACCAGCTTCGTAGGATTCACCATTGCATGGTGAATTATTCACCATCGCACGGTGAAAAAGCAAGTGAGGCACTGCTGCCGTGCTCCCGCACGCGCCGGTCATCGCGGCTCGCCCGCGAGATACGCGCGCAGCTTCGCGACGGCGAGACCGCGGTGAGAGATCCGATGCTTCTCGTGTGCGGGCAGCTCAGCCATCGTGCGGCCGTCGCCGGCGATCACGAACAGCGGGTCGTAGCCGAAGCCCTGATCGCCGCGCGGAGCGAGCGCGATCTCACCACGCACTTCGCCATCAAAGAGCTCGGCGCGGCCGTCTGGCCACGCGAGCGCCGTCACGCACACGAAGCGCGCGCCACGCTGCTTCACGCCATCGAGCAAGGCGAGGAGCTTCTCGTTGCGCTCGGCCGCGCTCGCATCCTCGCCGAAGAAGCGTCGACTCCGCAGACCGGGCGCGCCGCGGAGCGCGTCGACCTCGAGGCCCGAGTCGTCCGCGACGGTGCGCAGCCTGCTCGCGGCGGCGTATCCGCGCGCCTTGTGTGATGCGTTCTCCGCGAACGACGCGCCCTTTTCATCCGGCTCGGGCGGAACGGGATCGAGGTCATCAGGAGTAACGAGGTCGAGATCGAGTCCTGCAAGAAGCTCCCGGTACTCGCGCTGCTTTCCAGGATTCCCGCTCCCGATGAGCAGGCGCTCGGTCACCGCAGCGCGGCGCGCTGCGCTTCCATCAGCTGGCTGATGCCGCGGAGCGCGAGGTCGAGGACCTGATCGAAATCGGCCTTTGAGAACGGCCGGCCCTCCGCGGTCCCCTGCACCTCGATGAGCTGGCCGTCCGAGTTCGCGACCACGTTCACGTCGGCGTCGGCGATCGAGTCCTCGGCGTACGCGAGATCGAGCATCAGCTCGCCACGCACGAATCCCGCGGAGACGGCCGCGACGTTCTTCCGCATCGGCGAGGGCGTGAGCTTGCGCACCGCGTGCGCCAGCGCGACGTAGCCGCCGGTGATCGCGGCCGTCCGCGTGCCGCCGTCGGCCTGGATAACCTCGCAGTCGACGATGACGCTGCGCGAGCCGAGCGCCTTGAGGTCGACCGCGCTTCGCAGCGCCCGGCCCACGAGTCGCTGGATCTCGAAGGTGCGCCCGCCGGGCCGTCCGGCGATGCTCTCGCGCTGGCTGCGCTCGGGCGTCGAGCGCGGCAGCATCGCGTATTCCGCCGTCACCCAGCCCTGGTCCTTGCCCTCGAGATGCCGTGGCACGCTGTCCTGCAGCGTCGCGAGGCAGAGAACCTGCGTGTCGCCGAAGGAGATGCGCGCCGAGCCCTCGGCGAACTTCGACACGCCGACCTCGATCTTGATCGGGCGCAGCGCGTCGTTCGCGCGACCGTCGGGCCGCTTGAAATGGCTCACTCGGTCGATTCGTCCCAGAGCCTGCGCATGTCGTCGGCAGAGTACGACTCCAGCGCGCGACCGTCGGCGCGCGCGCGCGCTTCGACGCGTGCGACGTGGCGCATGAAGCGTTCGTTCGCCTCGCGCAGCGCGCTCTCGGCATCGAAACCCTGCTCGCGCGCCGCACCGACAAGGTCGAACAGCAGCTCGCCGAGGAATTCGGGATCGTCGACGTCGACCGGCAGCTCGATGCGCGGCGGGACCATTCGGACGCGCGCCGCGCGCTCCTGCAGCCGCTCCGCCGCGAACAGCGCTGGGAGGTCCTTCGGCACGCCGCCGAGGACGCTCTTACCGTCCTTGCCGCTCTCGGTCGCGCTCTCCGGAGCGCCCTCGCGCTCCTCGCGCTTGATGCGCTCCCACTGCGCGAGCAGGTCGCCGCCCTCGATCGCGACGCCCGTGAAGACGTGCGGGTGGCGGCGCACGAGCTTCTCGCCGAGCCGTCGCGCGACGTCCGCGATGTCGAAGGCGCCCTCCTCGTGAGCGAGCTGGGCGTGGATCGCGACCTGGAACAGCAGATCGCCGAGCTCGTCGCGCAGCCGGTCGAGATCACCCGAGTCGAGGGCCTCGAGGGCCTCGTACGCCTCTTCGAGCAGATGCGGGCGCAGCGACGCGTGCGTCTGCTCGCGGTCCCACGGGCAGCCATCGGGCGCGCGAAGGCGGTCGGCGATGCGGCTGATCGCGGCGACGGAGGCGAGATCGACGTACGGGTCCACCGGCGGAAAGATCACGAAGCGCGCGTCGTCCGTGGTGAACGACTCGAGCGTCAGCGGGCGTTCGCCCGAGTCGGAGACCGCTACGAGCGGATGGCGCGGCGGGTAATGCTTGCGGAGCAGCGCCGTATCTGGCATGGCATCGAGCACGAGGACGACCGCGCGGAGCGTCGAGAACGAGTGCCGGTCGAGCGCGCTTGCGGGAATGACGTCGACGCCACCGGGAAAACGCGCGAGGAGCTGCCCGAGAGCGCCGGGAAGATCAGCCGTCGAGCTCGTGTCCGGGCACCAGCTTCTGGACGCCGTGCGCCTTCTTCTGCTGGTTGAGCCAGTACGTGTACGCGTTGTCCGTGATCTTCTTCTTCTGGTCGTCGTCGAGCGCGCGCGCGGCATCCTTCTCGAGGATCTTGTACCAGACCGTGTTGCTCCGGTCGCTGTGCTGGACCGTACGCAGGCCGACGTCAAGCACGAAGATCTCGTTCTCGACATCGATCTGTGTCAACATGCCGCGCGCGTACCAGCCCAGCTCGCCGCCCTTCTCCTTTGTCGCGCTGTCCTCGGAGAATTGCTTCGCGATCTCGGCGAAGTCCGTTCCCTTGTCGAACTCCTTCTGGATGTCCGCCACCTTCTTCAGCTGATCGGCGTACGTCTGGAAGTCGGCGCCCGGGGAGGGGAACGGCGACGCGACCTGGATCCACGCGACATGCACCTGCTCGGTCGGTGACTGCGTGTTGCGCTCCTGAGCTCGCTTCGTGTATTCCACGCGCAGCAGCTCGTAACGGGCACGGGCCTTGATGTCGGCGGCGGAAATGCCGTACGTGAGAGCGCGTTTGATGAACTCGTTCTCTTCCGGCCCGCGCGTCTCCAACACCTGGAGGATGTGGTAGCCGAACTGGCTCTTCACGGGATCCGACACCTGACCGACCGGCAGCGACTTCGCGGCGTCCTCGAACTCCTTCACGAACTGACCCTTGCTCACCCACCCGAGATCGCCGCCGGATTGCGCGTTGCTCGAGTCATCGGAGTTGCCGGCCGCGAGCTGGTTCCAGAGGGTCTGGTCGTTCGGCGACTGCTTCAGCTGATCCGCGATCGCTCGTGCCTTCGCGAGCGCGAGCTGGTCGCCGAGCTCTTTGTCATCGCCCTTGGGCGTGATGAGGATGTGGCGCGGGTGGTACTCGCCGAAGTCCTCGTTGTACTTCGCGTCGATGGCCGCCTGGTCGTAGGTGATGCCGTCCGCGCGCGCGGCGGAGTCGAGGATCGCTTCCTCGATCATCGCGTCGAGCGCGACGCCTTCGTATTCGGACTTCTGCTGCAGGACCTGCGGGTCGTTCTCGTAGCCGGGCGGAACACCGAAGTCGACGTAGAAGCGCACGTTCTGGTACGCGAGCTCGCGGCGGTACTCGCGGAGCGAGACGGCGTAGCCGTCGAACATGATCGCGGGCTTGAGGTTGGCGTCGTAGTAGCGGGTCGATGCGGCCCAGGCCACGAGGCCCAGCACGAAGAAGAGGATCGCCGAGAAGATCGTCACGATGATCGTCTGCTGGCGACGCTCGCGCTGCCACCGCGCCATGCGCTGACGCTGCGTGAGACGTGGAAGAGGGATACGACGTGCCACGGGGAAGGGAATTGTACCGGGCTAGGCGAGGCGCCGGTAGACCGCGAGCGTGTCGGCGCCGGCCCGGTCCCACGAGAAACTGGCGGCGCGCGGCCGCGCTCGCGCTCTCAGGTCGCGCTGCTTGGCGGAGTCCCTGAGACATTCGACGAGCGCATCGCCGAGCGCATCGGGATCGCTCGGGTCGACCAGCAGGCCGGCGTCGCCGACGACCTCCTCGACCGCGCCGGCGCGGTAGCCGACCACCGGCGTCCCGGCGGCGAGCGATTCGAGGGGCGTCAGGCCGAAGCCCTCGAGCAGCGCGGCATGCAGGAGGCACTCGGCTCCCGCGTACAAAGCCGCCAGCGTCGGGTCATCCACCCGGCCGGTCAGCACGATCCGATCGCGCGGCGCGCGCGTCCGCTCGAGCGCGTGTGTAAGGAAGGACGCCAGCTTGCCGAGGTCGCCGGCGATGACCAGGCGCAGCTCACTGTCGATCTCGGCACCGCGCGCGAACGCCGTGAGGAGTCCGTCCATGTTCTTGCGGGGGTCGAACTGACCGACATACAGAACGTACCGGCCGGGCACGCCAAAAGTTGCCGCGACACGTCGACCTTCGTCGGCGGGCGGTGGAGCGAACTCCGTGTCGACCGCCTCCGGGATCACGGTCACGCGCTCGGGCGGGACGCGCAGCCGATCGATGACGTCGCGCCGCGTTGCCTCCGAGACCGCGATGATCGCGTCGGCCCGTCGCGCGAGCGCGTACGCCCAGGCGTGGCCGACGCGCGCGTGCGGCAGACGCAGGTAGTGCTCGGGCCAGCGCAGCGGCGCGAGGTCGTGGATCGTGATCACCGCGCGGCACGCGCGCAGGGCCGGGAGTCCGAGCTGCGTCGAGTGGTAGACGCGCGGGCGCGCAACGGCGAGCTCTGCCGAGAGCAGGATCGGATCGACCGCGAGCATCGAGAGCTCCGGCCGGCGGAGACGCAAAGTCTGAAGATCACGATGCGGCGGCAACAGCGAGGGATCGGCCGGCGGGAAATTGCGAAGGCGCAGGAGCGTCCACTCGATGTCGTCCGGCGCGAGCCGCGCGAACGCAGCGAGCAGATTGCGGGTGTAGCGACCGATACCGCGAACACGGGCCACCGTTTGCAGATGGCGCGCATCGAAGGTGACGCGCACGGACCTAGACTAGCCGCACGTTCATCTCCGTCGTCGTTCCCACGTACAACGAGGTCGCCTCGCTCCGCCTCCTCGTGCCACGACTCGCCGCGGCGCTCGCGTCGAAGAAGTGGGAGCTGATCATCGTCGACGACGGCTCACCCGATGGCACGGCGGATCTCGCCGAGTCGTACGCCAACGTTCATCCGGTCCGCGTCGTCCGGCGTCCCGGGAAGGCCGGACTCGCCTCCGCCGTCCTCGCCGGTTTCGCTCAGGCGCGCGGCGACGTCCTGCTCGTGATGGACGCGGACCTCTCGCATCCGCCCGAGGCCGTGCCACGACTCCTGGCAGCGATCGAGGATGGCGCGGACCTCGCGGTGGGAAGCCGCTACGTGAAGGGCGGCGGGACGGAGGACTGGCCGCTGAAACGGCGCGTCGTTTCGCGCGTCGCGTGCCTGCTCGGGAACGTCCTCGTGCCGATCCGCGACTGCACGTCCGGCTTCTTCGCGATCCGCAAGTCGGCGCTCGACGGCATCAAGCTGAATCCGATCGGATTCAAGATCGGTTTCGAGGTGATGGCACGAGGGAGATACAAGAAAGCGGTCGAGATCCCGTATGTCTTCCGCGACCGCGAGCTCGGCAAATCGAAGTTCGGCCGCCGCGAGATCCTGCAGTACATGGTGCAGCTTGGCCAGGTCGCGCGTGATCGGGTCCTCCGGCCGAATCCATCGCGTCGGTAACGAACCGCCCGATCCGGTAACGGCGCCAAACGCGGCAGATAACTTGCGCGCCCGCTAAACATGGAGGAAAGGGACGTTCGTCTCCGTGCGCCCGGAGACGACGCCACCCTCATCGACGTGCTGGACCGTGTCCTGGACAAGGGCATTGTCATCGACGGCTGGTGGCGGATGTCGGTCGTGGGCATTGAGCTCTTTGGCGTCGAGATGAACGTGGTCGTCGCGTCGATCGAGACGTACCTCCACTACTCCGAGGACATTGGTCGGGGAAAACTATCGTCTCGGCATTGAAGCAGTGGAGATCCCGCTGACTTAGCGGGGGCCGAGCTCCTCGCGCAGCGCGTCGATCACGTAGGTCTGCTCCTCGTCGGTCATCGAGGCATAGAGCGGGATGAGCATCGTCGTTCGCGTGGCCTCTTCCGTGACGGGCAGCCTGAGGTTGCCGTAGCGCGACGTATACGTCTTCTCCTGGTGCGACGCCATCACGCCGCGGCGCGTCGCGATCCCGCGGCGCAGCAGATGCGTCATGAGCTCCTCGCGGTCGAGGCGGCACTCCTTGGTGAGACGCAGGCAGTACGACTGGTAGGTGTGCTGGGCGTAGGGCGGCACGAAGGGCACCTCGATGCCTCGGATCTCGGAAAGCTCCTCGTTGTAGCGCTTCGCCTTCGCGCGGCGGACCGTAAGCAGCTCGTCGAGCCGGCGCAGCTGCACGAGACCGATCGAGGCCTGGATGTCGGTCATGCGGTAGTTGAACCCGAGATCGTTGTACTCCTCGATGATCACGCGGTCCGAACGATGGCGTTCGAGGTCGGACACGCTCATGGCGTGCGCGCGCAGCTTGCGCGCGCGATCGGCGAGCGCGTCGTCGTCGGTCGTGATCATGCCGCCCTCGCCGGTCGTGATGACCTTCCGCGGATGGAAGGAGAACACGGTCTGATGCGCGTTCGATCCCACCCTGCGCCCCCGGTATGACTCTCCGATCGCCGGCGCCGCGTCCTCGACGACATCGATGCCGTGACGCTTCGCGATGTCGTTGACCGCCCCGATGTCGCAGGCGAGTCCGATCTGGTCGATCGGCATGATCGCCCTGGTCCGCCTGGTTATCCGCTTCTCGATGTCGTTCGGGTCGACGTTGAACGTGCGGGCGTCGATCTCGCAGAAGACGACATCCGCCCCCGTGTACAGCACCGCGTTGGCCGACGCGATGAACGTGAACGACGGCACGATGACCTCATCTCCGCGGCCGACACCGATGCTCGCGAGCGCGAGATGCAGCCCGGTCGTGCACGACGTCGTCGCGATGCCGTGCTTCGCACCGACGTACGACGCGACCGCCTTTTCGAATTCGGCGACCTTCGGTCCCTGCGTCACCCAGCCGCTCTTGATCGACTCGTAGGGCGCGCGGGCCTCTTCCTCGCCGAGCGCGGGCTTGGTGATCGGGATGTTCATCTTCCGGTGGGTCTCGGTCGCCACGCTGCCCTCCTACTAGACGCGCGGGCCGGCGAGCGCGCCGCGCCGCCAGGCGATGAGCTGCCTGAGCCCGTCGGCCAGCGACGTCGTCGCGCGGAAGCCGAGCAATTCCTCGGCCCGCCTCCCGTCGCCGTACCGGCGCTCCGGCAGGCCGCCGGCGGGCTGCGGCTTGAACTCGATGCCCGCGGTGCTGCCGGTGAGCTCGAGCAGCAGCTCCGCCAGGTCACGCAGGCGCGTCTCGACGCCGCTGCAGACGTTGACGATAGCGTCGGTACGTCTGGTCTCGCAGGCGAGCATGTTCGCGCGCACGACGTCGCCGATGTACACGAAGTCCGCGGACGCCGAGCCGTCGCCGAACAGGGTGATCGGCTTTCCCTGATCGATCAGTTCGAGCCAGCGGATCATCACCTCGACGTACTTCGAGCGGATGTCCATGCGTGGTCCGTACACGTTGAAATACCGCAGCGCCGTCGTGGGCAGATCGCGCAGGTGCGCGAACGCACGCGCGAGCTGCTCGTTCGCGGCTTTCGCCGCGCCGTACACCGTGCGCCCGTTCAGCGGGTGATCCTCATCGATCGGCAACCGGATCGGCTGGCCGTACACGACCGCGCTCGAGGCGAGGACGACGCGCGACACCTTCGCATCCGCTGCCGCCTCGAGGACGTTGAACGTCCCGTCGACCATGACCTCCTGGCACTCGCGCGGATGCTCCTGGCAGCGCGTCCAGCGGAGCGCGGCCTGATGGAACACGACGTCGGCGCCGGCGACGTTCGCCTGTACCGCCTCGCGGTCGCGAATGTCGAGCTCGACCAGGCGTGCGCGACCAGTTCCGAGCGCACGCGAGAGGTTCTCAGGAACGCCGCGGACCAGGGCATCGAGCGCGACGACCTCACGCGCTCCCGAGGCGAGCGCCGCGTCGACGAGGTGCGAACCGACGTTCCCCGCGCCGCCGGTGACGACGACCCGTGCGCCCGAGAGCAGACCCATGCGCGCCACAGCCTACGCGGGCGGCGGTCTCGACGGGCATGCTCCCCCGCCGGGGTGAAGTCGACCCCGGACCAATCTCCCCCCACCCGGGGTGACAAGTGGCTAGGCGTTGACGGCGGCGCGGTCGGGCAGAATTCTGTCACCGCAAATGATGCGATCCAAGAACTCGAAGGAAGGAGCAGAAATGATCCAGCGGTTCAGGCGTGAAGAGGAAGGCCAGGGCCTCGTCGAATATGCACTCATCATCGCGGTCATCGCGATCGCGGTCATCTTGGCGATGGTCTTCCTCCGCGGGCAGATCGAGAACATCTTCAGCAACATCGGCAACAACCTCACGTAGTCGACCGCCGCGGCGGACGCCCGTAGGGGCGTCCGTCGCGGCCGGTATCGTCGTACCGCCATGTCATCCGTCGACCGAATCAAAGAGACGTGGGACGGCCGCGCGACGAGCACCGAGCTCGAGGGCCCCTACGTGACGATGGCCGACCGCAACCAGCGGCTGCTCGAGATCGAGGAGGCGCTCCGCTACATCCCACCTGGACAGGTCATCCTCGATGTCGGCTGCGGCAACGGCTACTCGACGGCCATCTTCGCCGCGCAGGCCGAGCGCATCCTCGCGATCGACTACTCCGAGGCGATGATCGCGCGGGCGAAGCGTGAGTACGGCCTCATTCCGAACATCACCTTCGAGGTCCAGGACATCCTCTCGCCGCTCCCGTACGTTGAGAAGACCTTCGATGTCGCCGTCGCGCAGCGCTGTCTCATCAACCTCGCGACCTGGGAGAACCAGCAGAAGGCGATCGAGCACATCGCGCGCGTGATCAAGCCCGGGGGGTACTTCGTCATGCAGGAGGGGACCCGACAGGGTCGCGAAGGGCTGAACCGGTTACGCGAGAAGATGGGGCTTCCGCGCATGCCCGACGTCGAGTTCAACTCCGACCTCGACGAGATGAGGCTGTGGCCGTTCGTCGAGCGACACTTCGAGATCGTGGAGATCCGTCGATACGGGCTGTACGACCTCATCGCGCGGGTCGTGCACCCGCTGCTCGTCGCGCCCGCGCAGCCCGACTATGAGGCGAAGATCAACGACGTCGCACGACGGATCGCGGCCGCGAACGATGCCGCCGGTGAGGTGTCGCGCTGGTTCACGGCGTTCCTGCGGGTCAAGCCTTCGTCCGCATGAACCCTGTGACGGCTGCGGACACGCGGTCGATCTGAGCGTCCGTCAGCTCGGCGTACATCGGAAGGGACAGCACCTCACCCGCGACCTTCTCGGTCACCGGCAGGTCGCCCTTGCGATACCCGAGGAACTGCGCGGCCTCCTGCATGTGGATCGGCACCGGGTAGTGGATCTGCGTCCCGATGCCGCGCTCGGCGAGATGCACGCGCAGCGCGTCGCGCCGACCGCCGGTGACGCGGATCGCGTAGCAGTAGAAGACGTGGCGGCCGCCGCTCGGGATCTCCGGCGTGATGATGTCGGTACCCGCGAGGAGCTGGTTGTACTGGGCGGCGATCGCCTGGCGGCGCGCGTTCCACTCGTCGAGACGGCGCAGCTTGATGCGCAGGATCGCGGCCTGGATCTCGTCGAGCCGCGCGTTGTATCCGACGATCGGGTGGTAGTAGCGG
>DASYUC010000042.1:0-11922 GCA_036001645.1 Candidatus Limnocylindria bacterium | reverse complement strand
CCTACATCGACCTGTAGAGCCTGAAGAGCTGAGGGACGTCGCCAGTCATCTTCGCTCGCAGCTCCGGGCTCAACTCGCCCAGCAGCTCCCCCGAGACCGAAGCCGTCGCGATGATCGGCTCCATGAGCGCCGCGACGTGCTCCCCGTGCTCGATCAACGCTTGCGAGTCCCGGAACCGCTCGATGACGATTGCCTCCGACTCGTCAGCGTTGAAGTAGGTGTCGTACTGCAGCGTGCCGGTGTCCTGCGCGCGCACGATCTCCATCGCCCGAGCCGAGAGCCGCTTGAACTCCGCGACCGTGCCCTCGTGAAACTTGAACCGCACGATCCCGAGAAGCTCACTCATGAGTGGCACGCCGCCCACGCCGACGCCTGCGCCTGCTGTCCCATAGCCCTCCTAGCGTTCGCTTGAGGTTGCGACCTGCCCGCCGCACTCATCCAAGACTGTTGACTGCTGAGACCATCGCTCTTCGAGGCTGAAAGTTGTTATCAGTCGCGAGTTTTCGAGCAATTCCCGCGAATCGCCATGTGCGCGATTCTTCAGACCATTGCTCTACCAACTGAGCTACCTCGGCGGGACAAAGACCATTTTAGGTAGAGTCCGGCCATCGTGAAAGCCTGGAAGAAGACGTCGCCCGAGCTCGTCGCGGCCTTCGACAAGGCCGTGCCCTCATCGCCCAGCGTCACGCGCCGGCCGATGTTCGGGTACGCGAGCGCGTTCGTGAACGGGAACATGTTCGCCGGCACGTTCCAGGAAACGATCGTCGTGCGGCTGGCGGAGGCGGACCGCTCCGCGCTGCTCAAGCTGAAGGGCGCGGCGCCGTTCGAGCCGATGGGGCACCCGATGAAGGAATACGTCGTCGTTCCGACCGGGATCGTCGCCAAGCCGAAGGAGCTCGGTGCGTGGATCGAACGCGGTCATCGTTACGCACTGACGCTGCCGGCCAAAGGCTCGACGAAGACGAGCACCGCAAAGAAGACTGCGGCGGCAAAGAAGACTGCGGCGGCAACGAGAAGCTCTGCGAAGAAGACCGCGAGGCGCACGGGCTAGCGCGCTGTGCGCCAGGTTCGCGAAGACAGCGGCTACGTCCGGCGCGTCGCCTTTCTCCTGTGGATCTTCGCCTTCCTCGTTTGTGTCGCTTTCCTCGGCTTTATCGCCTACGGCTACTTCGGCGATGCACTGGATCAGCTGCCGAAGGTGCCCTGACGTATCGACTAGGTCAATAGAGCGTCGGTCGCGTTACGCGCGGCAACGATGCTGCCGGGTCCTTCCTCGTGAAGCCGTGGCGGGACGCCGGCGTGACACGAGCCGATTGGCGCAAGGCCCAGCGTGCGGTCGTCAGCCTCGTCGCGGATCTCGTGTGGCGCGCCCGCGGGTCGAAGGATGCGCGCCGCACAGAGCGCGAGGCGGCGATGCAGCGCTTGACCGGCATCGGCGGAGGCGATCCGGAGTCGACCCGCTACGGCCTCGATCTGGCGCACGGTGAAGAAGAGCACGCCGAGCGTTAGGGCAGGCGGTGGGCGACCTCGGGATCGAACCGAGGACCTTCTCCGTGTAAAGGAGACGCTCTAACCAGCTGAGCTAGTCGCCCGTCATGAGTATGACGGCGGGGTGCGCTCCACTGCGAGCCACGGCATCGGCGGCAACGGGAAGAGCCGTACATTGCGACCGGCGAGGACAAGCGCATCGGCGATCCCCTCCAGCCGGCCGAGCTGCGTCGCGAAGAAGTCCATGCGCTCCGAGTCGCGCTCCCCAAGCGGCCACTCCTCGCCGCCGCGGCGCGCGATCACCTGCCAGAGCTGGAAGTAGTCGCGCGTGATGTCGTCCGCTCGCTCGGAGAGCTGCACCGTGTAGCGGCAGCGCGACATGCGAAGGCTCGCCGTTTCGAACGACGACAGGCGACCGAGCGCCGCGAGGAAGTCCGCTCGCAGGCGGATGGACTCCTCGCTGGTCGGCAGAGCACGCGAGCGCCGATACGTGCGCGCGCGCAGCTTCGCTTGCACCGACAGCTCGCGGTGCCGCTCGTCGAGGCGCTTGTGGAAGCGCTCGCCGCCGACCGCCAGCGTCGACCAGATCACCGGTGCGCGTGGTGGCATCTCGCCCGCGATTATCCTGCCGCCGATGCACTGTTCAAGACTTCCGCGTGTGACGACTACGTGAGATAATGAACGACACCGCCCTCATCCAGGACCTCCTCACGGGCGAGCGCACCATCGCAGTCGTCGGCTATTCGAGCGATCCCACGCGCCCCAGCAACTCTGTATCGCGCTACCTGCGCGCCCATGGCTTCCGGATCATCCCGGTGAACCCCAGGCTGCGCGGTGCCGTCATCGACGGCGAGCAGGCGTACGACCACCTCGCGGATATCCCGGCCGGAACCCACATCGATCTGGCGGACATCTTCCGGCGCGGCGAATTCCTCGATGCGGTCGTCGACGACGCGATCACCGCGCGGATCCCGGCGATCTGGTTCCAGCTCGATCTCGGCAACGTCGCGGCGGCGCAGCGCGCCGAAGCGGCCGGAATGAGCGTCGTCTGGGACCGCTGCACAGCCATCGAGCATCGGCGGCTCCGCGCCGGCTAAGGCCTCAAAAGCGGCTGCGCGGTGTGAGGCTGATCTCCTTCGACACGTCCTCGCCCGCGGCGACACGGGACCAGAATGGATCGAGCTCGACATGCGAGTTCGTCTGGCGCAGCAGCGCGATGAATGGCCCGAAGGCCCGCAGCCGATACGGCTTCGTGTTCACCTTCACCGTCGAGTCGCGTCCGCGCGCGACGAAGAACGGCGCCGACACGCCGGAATGCGCTCCCGCGTAGCGCTTCGCATCGATCCGCTGAAGCGCGCCGATCGCGACGCGCTCCTCGTGCAGGCCAAAATTCGTGCGGAACACGACTGCATCGCCCTCGATGCCGAGCGTGGTGAAGTACGCCTGGTTCACGACGATCGCGATATTCACCGCGAGCAGGAGCAGGCCGATCCCGATCATGACCGCATCGCCGCCGGCGACGCCGAAGATGAGAACGGCGAGCGCCGCGAGCGGGAAGAAGGTGAACGAGGGCCAGAGCAGCGCCAGATCGGGCCGGATCGGCGTCATAGCGCGAGTCTAGGTCGCGCGTCAGATCGCATCGATCGCAAGACGGCGCTCGACGTCATCGAGCGCGACGCGAACGCGCGGGTCGTCGTCGTCGGCGAGACGCGCGCGATAGAAGTCACGGAGCTGTCGCAGACCCTCGCGGATCGCGAGCGGAACGTACCCGAGATCGGCCGTCTGGCTGGCGATGCGGAACTCGAGCTCCGCCGCGCGGTAGCAGTTGCGGCAGACGAAGACCGGACGCTCGACACCGTTGTCGAGCACGCGCGTCGGGTGGGCATCGGCGCTGATGTCCTCGGCTCGGCAGCGTGGACACCGGAAAATGCGCATCGGTCCCCTACAGTGTGGCTGGTGGGCGGCGAACGAGAGCTCCTGCTGGCCCGCACGGCCGAAAGCCTCTTCACGGCCACGGACGAGCGCGTGCTGATCGAATCGGCGATCGCGGTCCTTGCCGATTCCTTCGGCTACGGGCTGCGCTACGTGCTGCTGCACGACGCCACGAGCGGTGAGCTCTATTACCGCGCCGGCGCGGGACCGGGGGCCGAAGAGGCGCGCGGCTTCCGGACAAAGCTTGGCGTCGGCCTCACCGGGATCGCGGCAGCGACCCGCGAGATCTTGAACATCGGCGACGTAAGCGCGGACCCTCGCTTCATCGCGAAGACCGACTGCGCGTCGGAGATCTGCGTTCCGATGCTCTCGGGCGACGAGCTGATCGGTGTGCTCTCGATACAGAGTCCGCAGCGGCATGCGTTCGCATCCGACGACGAGCGCCTCTTGTCAGCCTTCGCGACGCTCTGTGCTCTCGCGATCGCGCGGGTACGCGCCGACGCGCGCACGAACGCCTATGTCGCCGAGATCCAGGCGATCTCGGAAGTCGCTCGCGTCGCGACGAGCATGCGACTCGCTCCCACGATCGACGCCGCCGTCACGGCATTCCAGCGGATCACGACGAGCGACTCCACGGCGCTCTATCTCTGGGACGACGCCCGTCAGCGCCTCCGCGCAACAGCGTTGGTCTACGAGCCGCGGTTCTATCCCGAGAACTACCGGCAGAACGTTTTCGCGCGCGAGCTTGCTCTCGGAGAAGGCATGGTGGGATGGTCGGCCTTGCATCGCGAACCTGCCCTCATCGATGACGTCGCGAAGGATCCCCGGCCGACGATGGTGGCGGGCATCTCGCTCGAGTCGAAGGCCGCGATCGTCATCCCCCTCATCGCGGACGACCGCCTGCTCGGCGTGATCCGCGCCGTCAAGATGGGCGCGGGCACGTACACGCCGGATCACTTCCGGCTCGCGAAGACGCTCGCCGACCAGGCGGTGATGACGATCGCGGCAACGCGCGCGTTCGAGCGCGCGGAGAAGCTGGCGCTTACGGATGAGCTGACGGGTCTGTACAACGCGCGTCATTTCCATGCGAGGCTCGAGGAGGAGACCTCGCGTGCGCTCCGGCACGAACGCAGCCTCGTCCTGCTTCTCTTGGACGCGGATGGCCTCAAGCTCGTGAACGACAGGTTCGGGCACCTCGAGGGCGACCGGCTGCTACGACACGTCGCCCTCCTTCTGCGCCGGCAGGCGCGCACGAGCGACGTCATCGCGCGCATCGGTGGGGACGAATTCGGGATCATCCAACCCGAGACGGAAGTGGCGGGCGGAGTCGTCGCCGCGGAGCGGATCGGCTCCGCGTTACGCGATTGGCCATTCGCGACTGCCAGCGGCGAAGCACCGCCGACCAGCGTCTCGATCGGCGTGTCGGGCGTTCCCGAGCACGCGCGCTCGAGCGTCGAACTCTTCCGTTTGGCGGACGCCGCACTCTATGAGTCGAAGCGGGCCGGGAAGGATCGCACGACCGTCGCGAGCACGGTGCTGCCCGCGTAGAATGAGGTCTCTAGCCCAGGTGGTGTAACGGCAGCCACGCGAGTTCGAGGGGCTCGTGTCCGAAAGGACGTGCGGGTTCAAGTCCCGCCCTGGGCACAGACGCCGCGCGGATCACACTCTCACCTTCGCCCACGCCCCGCTCCTGAAACGCAGCGCCAGCAGCAGCGCACGCACGAAGTAATCCACCGTCACGCCGAGCCAGATCCCGGTCAGCCCGAGCCCGAAGACGAAGGCGAACACGTACGCGAGCGGCAGCCGGACGAGGAACCAGTTCACGAGCGACACGATGAGCGGATAGCGCGTGTCGCCCGCGCCCCGCAGCGCGCCGCCGAGCGCGAAGATCACGGCCTGCGCCGGCTGACCGATGCCCACCACCGCGAGCGCACCGATACCGGCGATGACGACGGCGCCGGAGATCGTGAAGAGGCCGAGCAGCACGCTCGGCAGCAGGACGAAGACGAGTCCCATGGCCGTCGCCCACACCAGCGCCATGCCGGCCGCGGCCCAGCCGGCGCGGCGCGCGCGCTCCGGATCCCCCATCCCGAGCGCTTGGCCGACGAGCGCGCTCGCCGCCATCGAGAAGCCAATGCACGGGAAGAACGAGAAGGTCTCGATCTGGCCGATGATCTGATGGGCGGCGACATCCTCCGTGCTCAGACGGAATACGAGGCCCGACAGCGCAAGGATCCCGAAGCTGAACGTGGCGCTCTCGGCCGCGGAGGGAAGACTGATGCCGAACAGCAGCCTGATCGTCGCGCGACTCAGGCGCCACGGCCCGCCCGCGACGCTCAGGCCGGCGACGCCACGCCACAGCAGCGTGAACATCGCGCACATGCCGAGCACCCATGCGATCGACGATGCGTACGCCGATCCCATCGGCCCGATCTGCAAGACGTCGATGAACAGGTATGCGAGACACACGCTCACGAGGACTCCGGCGATCGACAGGAACATCGGCGTGCGCGTATCTCCCGCGGCGCGCATCGCGGACGTGCCGATGAGCCAGATCGTGGCGGCGCCGTTCGCAGCGCCGATGACTGCGAGGAAGGGCGCTCCGATCGCGACGATCTCGTCGTTCGCACCAAGCAAACGCAGGAGCGGAGCGGCGAAGATCACGAAGAACGCGCCGAACAGCACGCCGGCGATCGCGCCGAGCACCAGCGACTGCCGCGTCGCGTCAGCCGCTTCGGCCGGTCGGCCCTCCCCCATGCGCCGGCTCACGACGGCGATCGTTCCGATGGCGAGCGAGCGCCACACGGGGAACATGAGGAACAGGAAGTTGCCGGCCGCGCCGACACCGGCGGTGGCGGTCGCTCCGAGGTGGCCCACGAACGCGAACACGACCGCGGTTCCCAGCGCACTGACCGACTGTTCGATGATCCCGGGCCACGCGAGCTCGAGCGCGGCGCGAGCCGGGGAAAGCCGTGCGAGCTCCGCAGCTCGCGCGCTTGGGACCGGTGCTGCTTCTTCTCCTTCGATCTCCTCGGCCTGCTGGATGCTCACGCGGTAACGGTCACGCCCTTGCCTTCGGTCACCTCTCCGATCCGCGTCGCGGTCACGCCGTGCGCGGAACGCGCGCGCTCCCAGGCGTCGGCGTGCGCAGCGGGCACGCCGATGAGCAGGCCACCCGACGTCTGCGGATCGAGGAGCAGCGTGCGCAGCTCCTCGTCGACGCCGTCAAAACGAACACGTCCGCCCGCGAGGAAGTGGGCCCGGTTCCGCTCGAGGCCGCCGAAGCTCGCGCCGCGCGCATGCTCGAGGGCGCCGGGTAGCAGCGGCACGAGCCCGGCCTTGATCCAGACGCCGACCCCCGACTGCTCCGCCATCTCGTGCGCGTGACCGGCAAGAGCGAAGCCGGTCACGTCCGTCGCCGCGTGGAGTCCGGCCTCGACCGCCGCGCGCGCGGCGCCACGGTTGAGCATGACCATCGAGGCGACGACCGACGCGAGGTCCTCCGGCGAGAGCGCGCCCTTCTTGTGCGCCGTTGTCAGTACGCCGGTGCCGATGGGCTTCGTGATCCAGACTGCATCGCCGATCCGGAGCGCGTTCTTGCGCAGGATGCGTTCGGGATGAACGCGGCCGGTGACGGCGAGTCCGTACTTCGGCTCGCGGTCGATCACGGTATGGCCACCGGCGACGATGCCGCCCGCTTCCCGCACCTTGTCGACACCGCCGCGGAACAGTGTCTCGAGCTGCTCTACGGACAGATCCTCGGGCCACGCGGCGATCTGCAGCGCGAAGAGCACCTCGCCGCCCATCGCGTAGACATCGGACATCGCGTTCGCCGCTCCGATCGCTCCCGAGGCGTACGCGTCGTCGACGATCGGCGGGAAGAAGTCGAGCGTCTCCACGATCGCCGTGTCGGGCGCGACGAGATACACCGCCGCGTCGTCGCTCGGCGCGAGACCGACGAGCAGCTCCGCGGGGCTCGGCTGTTGCTGCAGAGGGCGCAGGACCTGCGCCAGCGGGCCGGGGCCCAGCTTCGCGCCTCAGCCGGCGCAGGTCGCGAGCGTCGTGAGGCGGACCTCATCGCGTGTGAACACGTGGTCAGTCTAGGTAGAACGATTCAGGGCAGCGCCGCGGGGCTGCGTATCGTCGTGTACCACACGCCAACGGCGAGAGCGATGAGGAGCGCGGCGAGCGCAAGGTACTGCACGGACCGCCCGCGACCGATGACGACGAGTAGCAAGAGCGCCGCCGCCCCCGCCACGAGCACGAGGTCGAGCACGAGGAAGATGCCCAGCGCGTTCAGATGACGTTGTGCTCCTTGATGAGTTCGCCGCGACGGAACCGATCGTATGCGAGCGGGGTGACGTCGAGCGACGTGCGGCCGTCGGTGATCATCTCGGCGATCGCCTCGCCGGCCGCGGGAGCGTGCATGATGCCGTGGCCGGAGAATCCGGCGGCGCACAGGAAGCCTTCCACGCCAGGGATCGCGCCAATGATCGGATGCTTGTCCGGCGTGTCCTCGTAGAACCCGGCCCAGCCCGTCTTCACCTTCGCACGCTCGAGGATCGGCAGGCGGTAGAGCGCGCGCTCGACGAGCGTCGGCAGGAAGTCCCAGTTCACGCTGCTTTCGAAACCCGGAACGTCGGTCGGATCGGCCATGCCCATGAGCACACCTCCTGACTCGCGGTGGAAGTAGAGCGTGCTCGCGAATTCGACGGTCAACGGGAACTCGCGGTCCAGGCCCGGGACCGGATCGGTGACGAAGATCTGCCGCCGCAGCGGCCGGATCGGAAGATCGATCCCGGCGAGCCTCCCGACCTCCGCCGCCCACGCTCCGGCGGCGTTCACGACCGTCGCGCACGCGATGTCCCCCTTCGCGATGCGGACCGCGGTCACCCGACCGCCCTCGCGCGTGATGGCGATCGCGGGCTCGTGCTCGCGGAAGCGGACACCCTTTTCCCGCGCGCGCGCAACGTAGCCGTTCAGGAGGCTGGTCGGATCGCAGTAACCGTCGCGCATGCACAGCGTCGCGAAGCGCAGGTCATCGACGCGCAGCTCGGGGAAAATTCTGTGCACGCCTGCCGCATCGAGGCGCTCCGCCGGTACCTCGAGGCGCTTCCACATCGCCAGCGACTCCTCGAAGGGCGCCACGTCGCGCTCCTCGGTGATGAGGAAGAGGTAGCCGACCTGGCGCAGGTGCGGATCGACACCCATCTCCTCGGCAAAGCGCTCGATCCGCGGGAGTGAGCGCAGCGACAACAGCACGTTGATCTCGGTCGAGAACTGCAAGCGCACGCCTCCGGCGTTTCGCGTCGTCGAGCCGCTGCCCAGCTGATCGCGCTCGAGCACGAGCACGTCGCGTACCCCGCGAGCGGCGAGGTGGTACGCGATGGACGCTCCAACGACGCCGCCGCCGACGATGACGACCTCAGCGCGCTCCACCCGGGGCGGGATGTCCTCCTTAGGACTGCTCCGGCGGAACCGCCGCCGGAGCGACGCGGACCATCGCGAGCATCGCCTTGTAGAGCTCGAGATAGTCGCGCGACGCATACGAGACCGCGCGCGGCCCGCTGCGTCGCGTCGCCGGAATGAGCTCCGCCATATCGGCCATCGCGGAGGTCAGGAAGACGAGCTCGATCTCATTGCTGCCCTTCGGCACGAGCGGCTTCAGCGTCGTCGCGAGCCCGACGGCCCGTGCCGCGCCTTCGCGCAGCGCTTCCTGCACCCGACTGGGGTGGAGCATCTTCGCCGAGAAGCGGCCCGTGGCGTCCTTCGTCTTCACGGTGACGAGGTCGGGAACGAGGGCGCGTCCTTCGCGGCACGTCGCATCGTCACCGGACACGAGCGAGACCGATGCGCCGAAGTGCCCTGCGAGGTACGCGTTGAGCGTGGTCTCACCGACCGCCTTGCCGTTCAGGCGGCATTCGTAGATGGCGCGGCTCGCGTAGGTGTGATCGAGGACCGCTTTTGGATGGCCCGCGCGTCCGTGATAGCCGACGAAGAAGCAGGTGTCGTATCCACCGTCGATTCCCTGCCCCATGCTCCACGGCTTCGCGGTGCCGACGATGAGCTCGGCGCGCGGGTCGAGATCGTCGGCGAAGATGTTGTGCATCGCGCCGTGGGAATCGTTGACGCAGATCCGGCGCGCGCCGGCGCTCGAGGCGCCGTCGATGCACGCGTTCGCCTCGTGGGTCATCCACTGGCGCGCGCGTTCGTACTCGATGCCCTGCATCATCACGTGGGAATACGCTGCGACGCCACCGATGCCTTCCATGTCGATAGAGATCCACACACTCGTGGCGGCGCGCTTTGGCATCGAGGCGATGGTAGGAGGTTCGATAGATGCCTGCGGATCTCACGACGAACACTCCCGATTGCTACACTTGAGATGAACTCCGCCGAAGTGGTGAAACGGCAAACACACCAGCTTCAGGGGCTGGCGCCCGCAAGGGCTTGGGGGTTCAAGTCCCCCCTTCGGCACATGTGATCAGCGTCGCGCGGTCCTCACATACCAATCCTCGGCATTCCAGAATCGCTCTCGTGGGTCGCTGATCGGCGCGATCCTCAGGCCCTGTACCTGCCGGTTCTGCGCGTACAGGTAGTCGCTGAAATACAGGAACACGACCGGCACTTCGGTCGCGAGCGACTGAAAGACCGACGTGTAGAGCTCACGGCGCTTCGCCTGATCGGTCGTTCGGCGCGCGGCCTCGAGGCTGCGGTCCATCGTGAACGTGAAGTACCCCGAGAAGTTGTGACCGGGATCCTTGACCTCACTGGAGTGGAAGAACGAGTAGGGATCGGGATCGCCGCTCACGCCGATGCCGATGAGAAGGGCGTCATAGGTTCGGTCGCGCACCGCCCGTTCGATGAGCTCGGAAAACGGCATGGCCTTCAGCTCGACACGCATCCCGATCACGGCGAGGTCGTCGGCGATCTGCAGTGCCGCGGCCACGCGCGCCTGCTCACTCGACGTCGTGATGGCGAAGGAGAGCTTCACGCCGCCGCGGTCGCGGACGCCGTCGCCGTCGTGGTCTTTCCAGTCAGCCTCATCCAGCAAGGCAGTCGCCTCTTCGTACGAGCGCGTGAACCGCGTGACGTCCTTGATGTACGCCCACGACGACTGCGGGACGAACTCATCGGCGACCGCGCCGCGACCGTCGGCCGCGACCTGGAGCACGCGACCGCGATCGATCGCCTTCGCGATCGCCTGTCGAACTGCCCGGTCGCGGAACATCGCCTTCTCCGGCCGCACGTTCAGGAACAGCGCGGTGAAGTCATTCGTGCCGAAGCTGTAGAGGTTCACGTTCTTCAGCCCGCGCGCCCGCTCCGCGTCCCCGGTCGCCAGGCCGCCCACGCCGTCGATCTCGCCGCGGCCCAGCGCGGTGAGCGCCTCCGAAGCGTCCGGGTAGGAACGAAGCACCAGGCGGTCGAGGTAGGGCCGAGTCCGGTCCGGCCGCGTGCGATAGAAGGAGTCGCTGCGCGCGAGGACGGTCTGTCGGGCATCCGCCTCGATCACGCGGAACGGGCCGGTGCCGACGGGACGCTGATTGAACGCGACGCGCGGCAGCGACGCGTAGTCGACCCTGGCGAGGAGATGCGATGGCAGGAGCGGGACGGTGGTGCTCGCCGCAAATGGACCGTACGCGTCGGGCAAGGTGAATCGAACGACACGATCCTCGACGCGCTCGACCTTCACGCCGCGGAACGCATCGCTGTATGGCCCGACGTAGGCCTTGTCCTGCAGGAGCGCGACGGTATAGACGACGTCGTCAGCGATCACCGGCTTCCCGTCATGCCACGTCGCATCGTCGCGGATCTCGAACGTCCAGACCCGGCCGTCATCGCTCGTGGAGAAGGACCGGGCGAGATCGCCCTCGATCGAGCCGTCGCTCCGGTAACGGCTCAGCCCGCTGAAGACCAGCCGAACGACGTCATCGTCGACGGCGGTCGCGGCGAGCACCGGGTTGAGGTATTGCGGGGCGCTGGTCACGCCTTCGACGTATGTGCCGCCGTACGTGGCCACGACCGTCTTCGTCTCGGCACGGTCGATCGCCACCGCGGCGCCACTGACGACGACCAGAAGCGCGATCAGTGCGACGACGATGAATTTGTCGCGCGCCCTCACTTAGACGCTGGCTGAACGAGCGCCCAACAGCGAAATGACCACGTAGACAGCGATGAGGACGATCGTCAGCCGGAACAGCGTCCGCTCGAGACCGCGACGGCTGCGATAAGCGGTCGACTCACCGCCGAAGGTCGAGGACAGCCCGGTGCCGCGCGCCTGCAGCAGGATCGATGCGCCGACGGCGACGGCAATGACGATCTGGGCGACCTGGAGAAGATCCATGGGACGGACCGATTGTACGTCTGATATAGCTCCTGCGAGGTCGTCACACTGACGGCGACCTGAGCGGGGAGTCCGGAGCTCGTCTATCCGGCAGGGTCCGTTGGCGCTAGGTTCCGGCCCTCGCCCTTCGCCTTTGTGCGGTGATTGGGACCCGTCGG
>DASYUC010000041.1:0-10283 GCA_036001645.1 Candidatus Limnocylindria bacterium | reverse complement strand
CCGCCTCCGCGAGCGCCATCGCACGCGAGCTCTCTTCCGGTCGCTCCCGGGCGGATGAGACTGTCTCGACGATCACGACCGCGCGCGCGCGACGAAGCACCGCGACGAACTCGTCGAAGAACTTCGCCAACCGGCTGGGCGTGTGGGGTTGGAAGACGACGACCGCGTTCTCGAAGGCGTTGAGCCCGACCGCAATCTCGGCGGGATGGTGCGCGTAGTCATCGAAGACACGGACGCCACCGGCCGTGCCGAGGGGCTCGAGCCGTCGTTCGACTCCCTGGAACTCCGACACGCCGAGCGCGGCGTCGTTCTTCGTTACACCGAACGTGTGTGCGGCGAGGACCGCCGCGGCCGCGTTCAGAGCGTTGTGTTGACCGGGGATCTGCAGGCTGATGTGCGTGTCGCCGAGCGAGTACACCTTGTCGGTATCGCGCGAGACGGGCAGGTTCGCCTGCTCGCCGAACCCATAGGTGAGGACATCGCGGCCGAGCTGTCTCGCCGTGTATCGCGCGAGATCGCGAGCGCCGTCGTCGTCGATGCACGTCACGAGCGTGCCGCGCGGCTGGATGCCGCGCACGAAGACGCGGAACGCCTCGCGGTACGACTCACGTGTCGGGAACATGTCGACGTGATCGTGATCGACCGTCGTGACGACGGCGATCACGGGCTCTAGGGCGTGGAAGGTGTTGTCGTATTCGTCGGCCTCGATCACGAGCACGTCGCTGCTGCCCGCGTGTGCGTTGGAGCCGAGGCCGCGCAGGACGGCACCGCAGATGAGCGAGGCGTCGACCTTCCCGGCGCGAAGCGCTGACCACACGAGCGCGGTCGTCGTCGACTTGCCATGCGTGCCGGCGACCGCGATGACGCGCTTGCCTCTGGCCAGAAAGCGCCAGGCGTCCTCGCGCTTCCAGACGGGGATACCGCGACGCAGCGCCTCGGCGACCTCGAGGTTGTCCCCCTGGTAGGCGCTCGAACGCAGCAGGATGTCGGTGCCCGGTACGTGCTCCGCCGCGAAGCGTTCGTGCACTGCCACGCCCTGCCGGGCGAGCGCCTCCGCCAGCGGCCACCGGCCGTTGTCCGAGCCGGTCACCTCGTGCCCAGCGGCGAGGAGGAGCTTCGCGACCGCGGACATCCCTGCGCCGCCGATGCCCACGATGTGGATCCTCACGCGCACCCGCCGAGCGCGAGAAGCTCGCGTGCGATCTCCGCCGCGGCGTTCGGTCGGCCCGCGGCGCGCGCGGCGTTCGCCATCCGGCGCAGCCGGTCGGGATTGTCCAGGAGCCCGCTCACCTGCGCGGTGAATCGATCGCCGTCGAGCTCGCCCTCGCGCATGCTGAGGGCGGCGCCCGTCTCGACCATGGCGCGCGCGTTCGCGTCCTGGTGTCCTTCCATCGCCGCGCCGAACGGGATGAGCAGCAGGGGCACGCCGAACGCCAGCGGCTCGGCGATCGACGACGCGCCGGCGCGTCCGATCGCGAGGTCCGCGGCGGCCAGCGCGCCGCCCATCTCGTCGCCAAGGAACGTGCGCACGATGTAGTGGTCGCGCAGCTCCGGCGGCAGATTCGTGCGCCGCGATTCGGCGCGGGCTCCATGTTTGTCGCCGGTGATGTGCAGCACGTAGGCATGACGCACGAGACGACCGAGCGCGGACCAGAGCGCGTCGTTCACGCGCTCCGACCCCTGGCTGCCTCCGCTCACCACGACGAGCTTTGCCTCCGGCGGGACCGCGAACGTTTCGCGCCCCCGCTCGCGCGTCCACGTGAGGAGCGATGCGCGGATCGGCGTTCCGGCGAGGACCGTGCGGCCGCGCGGCAGCGCGCGGCGCGCCTGCTCGTGGCTGACGCCGATACGAGAGCTGAACGACGCCAACAGACGTGTCGAGCGACCGGGAAGCGCGTTGCCGTCCCAGAGGTAGACCGGGACGCGGAACAGGCGTGCGGCAAGCGTCACGGGGATCGCGACGATGCCGCCTGTCGTGCAGCACACGTCGGGCCGGAAGCGCCAGAGCGCGGCGAGCGCGTCGAAGAACGCGAGCGGCGCGCTGCCGAGCGTGCGCAGGAACGCGACGCGGGAATCGGGGTCTCGCAGGGAGGGCAGCCTCGTCGCGTGGAACGGAATGCCGGCGGCCGGCACGAGCTCAGCCTCTTTCCCGCGTTGCCCACCGAGGAAGAGGAATCCCACCTCTGGATCGATCTCGCGGAGCGCCTCCGCGATCGCGAGCAGGGGACTGACGTGCCCGCCCGTCCCGCCTCCGACGAGGAGCACGCGGCACGGTCGCTGGCGCCGGCGCGGCCTGTCGTCCAACGTTAAGGAGGATACCGACCGCGATGAGGCCGACGCAGAGCGACGAGCCGCCATACGAGATGAATGGGAGCGTGATGCCCGTCATCGGGATCAGGCTCGCGACGACGGCCATGTTCACCCACGCCTGGAACACGAGCCAGGTCGTGACGCCCGTGGCGATGAGCGCCCCGGACGCATCGGGCGCCCGCAGCGCGATACGCACGCCGCGGTACGCCAGAACGAGGAACAGCATGATCACCGCGAGCGTGCCGATCATCCCCAGCTCGTCGCCGAGGATCGCGAAGATCGAGTCCGTGTACGGGAAGGGCAGGAACCCGAACTTCTCGCGGCCAGCGCCAAGTCCCTCGCCCGACAGCCCGCCAAGCGCCAGGCCGTAGAGCGCCTGGATCGCCTGATAGCCCGCGTCGCGCGGGTCCTTCCAGGGATCGATGAACGTCATGAGGCGCTCGACGCGCTCCGGGTGCGCCAGCGCTCCGGCGAGGGCGAGCACGCCGGACAGCATCGCGAGCGCGGCGAACATCCAGAGGCGCGCACCGGCGACGAAATACATCGCGAGCGCCACCCCTCCGATCACGATCGCGGTGCCGAGGTCCGGCTCGGCGAACACGAGCGCGAGGATGAGTCCGGTGATGACCACGAAGCCGACCGTCGTGCCACCGCGCGCGATCCGATCCCGCCGCGCGCCGAGCCAGAAGGCGAGATACAGGATGAGCGCGAGTTTCGCGAATTCGGCGGGCTGTAGCCCGACCGGTCCCGCGCGCAGCCAGCGCGCGGCGCCGTTCACGCTCGTCCCGACACTCGGGATGAGTACGGCGACGAGCAAGGTGATCGCGATCGCCATCACGGGCAGCGCCAACACGCGGTAGCGGTGGTAATCGATGCGGGTCGCGGCGAGCATCCCGACCAGTCCGAGCGCGGCCCACAGCGACTGCCATCCGAGGAAGTAGCGCGGATCCTCGAGCGCATCGAGCGCCTTGATCCCGCTGGCGCTGTAGACCATGGCGATCCCGATCAGCGTGAGGGCGAAGACCACGACGACGAGAACGAGGTCGTACGAGGTCGTGCGCGGGACGCGTGGCAGGAGCCTCACGAGCGCACCGGCTCAGCGAACGAGCGCACCAGCGCGGTGAACCGGTCGCCGCGCTCGTCCGCGGACGAGAACATGTCGAATGAAGCGCACGCGGGCGAGAGCAGCACGACATCGCCGCGCTGGGCGAGCTTCCGCGCAGCGGCGACAGCATCTTCGAGGGTTCGCGAAGGCTCGACCGGGAAGCCGGCGCGCGCGGCGCCCGCGGCGTCCAGCGCTCCCGCGATCTCGTCCGCCGCGGAGCCGATCAGCACGGCGGCGCGCGCCTGCTTCACGAGCGCGCGCGCGAGCTCGGTGAAGTCCGCGCCTTTGGCGAGACCGCCGAGGATGACGACGGCCGGGCGCGTGAACGCCTCGAGCGCTTTGATCGTCGCATCGGGTGTCGTCGACGCGGAATCGTTCACCCAGAGCACGCCGTCGTGCTCGGCGACCGTCTCGAGGCGCCGGGCAACGCCCTCGAACGTCCGCAGCTCCGTGCCGATGACCTCGGGAGGGATGTCGAACACGTCGCCGACGATCGCCGCGGCGAGCGCGTTCGCGACGTTGTGACGGCCGGGGATCCGCAGCTCGCTCGCGGCGATGACCGGCGTGCGGCGGTCACCGTCAGTCAGGACCAGGCGTCCGTCCGGGTCGAGGAAGCCGCCATGGCGCGGCTGGAGGCTCAACGAGAAACCGCGGACCAGCGACGACGCGCCCGTGTGGATCGCCATCGTCGTGGGATCGTCGAGGTTGAGGACCGCGACGTCGTGGGCACCCTGCCAGGCGACGATGTTGCGCTTGGCCGCGATGTAGTTCTCGCGTGTGCCGTGATGGTCGAGATGGTCCTCGCCGATGTTCGTGACGACGGCCACATGCGGACTGCGGCCGAGGGTCTCCAGCTGGAACGAGGACAGCTCGAGCACCACGATGTCGTCGCGCGTCAGCGTGTCGAGCTCCTGGATGATCGCGCGCCCGATGTTTCCGCCAACGACCACGCGCTTCGGACCGCGCGACAGGATGCGACCGATCAAGGTCGTCGTCGTCGTCTTTCCTTTCGTGCCGGTGACTCCGACGATCGTCGCGGGGCAGAGACGGAAGAACAGGCTGATCTCTGTCAGCACCGGGATCCGCCGCTGCAGCGCCCGGAGGATCGTCGCGGAGCGCGGACGCACGCCGTTGATCACGAAGACGTATTCGGCGTCGGCGAGGGCGGCGTCGTCGCTCGAGGGGCCCAGCACGAGCTCGACCGGGGTATCGCCGATGCGCCCAATGCCCTCGCTGAGCTGCTCGCGCGTCTTCGCGTCGGTGATGGTGACGCGTGCGCCCGACGACACGAGGAAGCGCGCGAGCCCCGACGCGGTGCGGCCCCTGCCGAGGCCGACGATGGTGACCCGCCTGTCGCGGAAGTCCTCGCGGTCGACCTCCGCGTCGAAGATCAGGCTCATGACCGGGGGTCGGCGGGGCCGGAGCCCCCGCCTGGTCGTCCGATGAACCCGAGCTGCGTGCCGTACATGCCGTCCGCGTCGCGGCCGCGGTACGACCAGAGGTCCGCGCCGCCTGAGAGCGTGCACACCGCGGACATCTCGATGCGCGTCACCCCGACGGAGCGCAGCTGCGCGGTGTTCGCCGCCCAGAGATCCATCACGATCCGATCGTTCACCTTACGCAGGCAGCTTTCGCCGATCCGCTCATTCACGATCGTCGCACGTTCCATGTCGATGACATAGCAGCACGGCCCGATCGCCGGGCCGAGCGACGCGACGAGCCGCTCGCGCGCCGCGCCCCCTGCGACCAATGCCTCGACGAGCGCTTCCGCGACGCGCAGGGTCGTCCCCTGCCAGCCGGCGTGCGCGACGCCGACCGGTCCCTGCGGGTCGGCGACCAGGACGGGCACGCAGTCCGCCGCCGCGACCGCGAGCAGCACGCCGGCGCGATCGGTCCACAGCGCGTCCGCGGTCGGCCACGGTTCTACCGGCGCGTCCAGATGCACGACGTCCTTCCCGTGCACCTGCTTGGCGCGCGCGACGCCCGCGAATCCGAGCGTCCGCGCCAGCGCGGCGCGATTGCGCGCCTGTTCCTCGAGCGGATGGCGCGACCCCGCCATGCTTCCCTGCGCGCGGGTCGTGAAACCCGCGATCAGGCCCATGGCGCCGAGCAGCGGCGACCAGAGCATGCCGTCTCGCTCCAGCCAGGTACCGCGCCACACCTTCTTCGGCGCGCCCGTCACCCGGCTCACTTCGGCGTCGCATACGCGATGATGGCGGCGACGATCCCCGCGAGCGCACCGATGAGCCAGAAGCGGATCGTGACCTTCTCCTCGGCCCAGCCGATGAGCTCGAAGTGGTTGTGCAGCGGCGACATGCGGAAGATGCGCTTGCCGCGCAGCTTGAAGCTGCCGACCTGGATCACCACCGAGACGGTCTCGGCGACGAAGATCACGCCGAGCACCGGCAGGAGAAGAACGAATCCGGTCGTCAGGGTGATGGTGGCGAGCGTCGCGCCGAGGGCCAGCGCTCCCGTGTCGCCCATGATCACCTCGGCCGGGTGCACGTTGAACCACAGGAACGCGAGGAGCGCCCCGACCATCGCGGCGCAGAACACGACCAGCCAGGGGAATCCACGCGCGGCAGCGATGAAGGCCACCGACAGGAACGCGAACACGCAGGTCCCTCCGGCGAGGCCATCCATCCCATCGGTGAGGTTCACGCCATTGGACATCGCGACGATGGTGAAGAGCGCCAGCATCACGAACAACGCACCGCCGATCTCGACCTCGCCGACGAGCGGTACGTAGATGCCGGTGACGCCGAAGTGGCTCTGAATGTAGATCGCGGCCACGAGTCCGACGATCGTCTGCCACACGAGCTTATGGCGCCCGCGGATCCCGAAGCCGTAGCGCACGTTGACCAGGTCGTCCATCGCGCCAAGCAGCCCGACGAAGATGAGCGCTCCGACGGGCACGATGGTCTGTGGGATGAACACGTCGCGCTCGGTCTCGGGAAGGAGGAGCAGGACGAACAGCCACAGGGCCGAGGTCACGCCGATGAAGAGGGCGCCGCCCATGGTTGGGATGCCCTGCTTCACGTAGTGGGTCTGTGGACCCTCGGGGCGGATGTTCTGACCGATGCGGAACCGCCGAAGCGCACGGATGTACGGCGCACCGAGAACGAGGCCGAGTAGGAAAGCCGAGAGCAGTACACCGAGCGCGAGGATCTCCACCTAGGGCACTAGACCGCGACCGCGCGTACGAGCGTGTCGGCCAGGCGGTCGAGCGCGAGGGAGTGCGAGCCCTTCACGAGGATCGTGTCGCCCGGCTGCTGCATGCGGCGCAGGACGACGAGCGCCTCGCCCGGCTCGCTCGCCCAATACGCCTCCGCCAGACCCGCGGCGCGGGCGGCTTCGACGACCGTGCGTGCGAGCTCGCCGATGCCGATGAGCGCGTCGGTGCTGCGCGCGGCGTCCCGCCCGACCGCATCGTGCGCGTCCGCCGACAGCGACCCGAGCTCGAGCATGTCTCCGATCAACGCGATGCGCCGGCCCTTCACGCCACGGAGGACCGCGAGGGCCGCGTGGACCGCCGCGGGACTTGCGTTGTAGCTGTCGTCGATGACCGTCACGCCGGAGCCGCGGCGGACCTCCATGCGGTGCGCCGGCTGCTCCAGCGTCCCCAGCGCGACAGCGGCCTCCTCGAGCGGCACGCCGAGCGCACGAGCGGCCCCGAGCGCCGCCAGCGCCGCGGGCACGAGCTGCCGGCCCGGGATGGGGAGCGCCACCGGAGCGCGCTCGCCCTCATAGAGCGCGGTGAAACGCAGACCGCTCAGGCCTTCGGCGTGGACGTCCGTCGCGCGAAGCTCGGCCTCTTCGCTCTCACCGAAGAGGACCACGCGCGCCCGCGTGCGTGACGCGAGCGGACGCACGCGAGGGCTGTCGGCGTTCAGCAGCGCGATCCCGTCGTCCGGAAGCGCCTCGATGAGCTCGGCCTTCCCCGCGGCGATCGCATCGATGTTCGGGGTGCGTGCGAAGTGGACGGGTACCGCGGGAATCTCGGTGATGATCCCGACACGCGGACGCACGAGCCGGCAGAGATCCGCGATCTCGCCGGGCACGTAGAAGCCGAGCTCGATCACCGCGACCTCGTGGGTCGGCTCGAGCCGCAGGAAGGTGAGCGGTACGCCGATCTCGTTGTTGAACGACGCGGCCGTGCGGAGCACGCGGTAGCGCGCGCCGAGCGCGGCTGCGGTCGCCTCCTTCGTCGTCGTCTTCCCCACGTTGCCGGTGATGCCGACGGCGGGGATCGGATGCGCGTCGCGCAACGCTTCGGCCAGACGGCGCAGCGCATGGAGCGGCTGCGAGACCTCGACGAGCAGCGCGTCGTCCGGTGCGGGGACAGCGCGCTCGACCACCGCCGCACGTGCGCCGCGCGCGAACGCGTCGGCCACGAACGCGTGTCCGTCACGCTGGTCGCGCAGCGCGAAGAAGACCTCTCCCCCCTGCACGATCCGCGAATCGAACGCGCCGCCGACGAATCGCTCATCCGGGCGTGGCGTCCCCTGGATCACGCGCCCACCCGTCGCGGCGAGCAATTGTTCGAGCGTGAACACCAGCGAATGGTAGCGAGCGATCAGGGCCGGTCCGGTTGCACGCGCGCGTTCCGCAGCACGTCGATCGCGAGGTCGTGGAACGCCTGCATCGCGGTGACCGTTCCCAGCAGCTTCGTCTGCGGACGCTCGAGGACGACGACCACGACGAAGCGCGGATCGCTCGCTGGCGCGAATCCCGCGAATGAAGAGATGTACGCATCGTCGACGTAGCGACCGTCGTCGCTCGGGATCTGCGCCGTGCCCGTCTTCCCGGCGACGCTGTAGCCAGCCAAGCTCGCGCCGTGCGCGATACCGCGATCGACCGTGGACACGAGCATCGTGCGCAGCGTGTCGGCGGTGTCGGGCGTGATCGGACTGCGCACGGCGACGGGCGCGGTGCGGTGCTCCCCATCCGCATCGCGCGTCGCCGCCACCACATAGGGCCGATAGAGCGTGCCGCCGTTCGCGATCGCGCAGTACGCCATCGCGAGCTGCAGCGGCGTCACCGCGATGCCCTGACCGTAGGCGATCGTCCCGACGTCGACCGGATACCACTCCGCGAGCGGACGCACGGCGCCGGACGCCTCGGCGGCGAGATCGATGCCCGTTGCACTCCCGAAGCCAAAGGCACGGAGGTATTCGTACAGCGGGTCCTGACCGAGCTTCGAAGCGACGAAGACCGCTCCCGCGTTCGCTGAGCGCTCGAGGATCTGCGTCACGGTCGTCGTCCCGTAGACCTTGCCCTGCGCGTTGCACAGTCGCCGTCCTCCGATGACCGCGCAGCCCTTGTCGTCGTAGGTGGTCGTCGGCGTGACCACGTGCTTGTCGATCCCCGCCGCGATCGTCACCGCCTTCATCGTCGAGCCGGGCTCGAAGGCCCAGGACACGGCACGATCGCGCAGCGCTTCGGGATCGGCGACGGCGACCCGTGCGGGATCGAACGTCGGCCACGACGCGAGACCGAGGATCGCCCCGTCGCGTGGATCCACGACGAGGATCGATCCGCTGGTGAGCTTCTCGCGCTCGACCGCGCGGCGCAGCTCGCGCTCGATCGCGGTCTGTACGACGAGGTCGATCGTGAGCACGAGGTCGGCGCCGTTCTTCGGTGGCACCGCGGTCCGGAGTCCGAGCGCGAGCTCGCGGTCCTTCGGATCGCGCTCGACGACGAGGCGCCCCGGAACCCCGCGCAGGACCTTGTCGTATGCGCCCTCGACTCCGTACTGGCCCGCACCGTCGTCGTTGACGAATCCCAAGAGATTCGCCGCGAGCGCGTCATTCGGGTACAGCCGCTTCGGCTCCGGCTCGAACCCCAGTCCGGGGATCGCGAGGGCCTCGACCGCGCGCGCGACCGGCTCGGGCAGGCGCCGTTTCAGGTACAGCCACTCGGCGCCCGAATCGAGCGCCGCGCGGATCGTCGGCGCCGGCGTCGCGAGGATCGGCGCGAGCTTCGCTGCCGTCGCTCCGTGGTCGGTGATCCGCTTGGGGATCGCGTAGAGCGACCGCAGGTCGACGGTCGTCGCGAGGATGGCGCCGTTCCGGTCGCGGATCACGCCGCGCTGTGCCTCGAGGACGCCCTCGCTGCGCAGCTGATCGGTCGCGCCCTCGAGGAGCGCGCTCCGTCCGATCGTCTGCCAGTAGCCGACCCGCAGCGATAGCAACAGCGTCGCGATGGCGAAGAGCGCGAACAGGACGCGCAGGCGGCCCGGCGAGATCCCTTCCGTCACTCTTCCTCCCGTGATGAGGCGCTCGCTCCCCAGCAGCGCCTCACGCGACGTCAGCGCTTGGCGGCGATCGGCTCCGCTTGGATCACTGGAACGGCAGCGGCACGCATCAGACCGAGGCGCCGTGCTTCGGCCTCGATGCGTGCGGGGGAATCGAGTCGCGCGCTCTCCACTTCGAGGAGAGCGTTCTGACGGCGCAGCTCGTCACGCACGCGCTCGAGGCGCTGCGTTTCGTAGCCGCCCGTCGCGACCGCTGTCGCTTGGCTGAGGTAGAGGACGACGAGGAGGAAGACAGCGCAGATCGCCACCGACACGACGGCGAACGTGCGCACTTCCCAGGTGGTGCCGGCGCCCTGCCGGCGGCGCGGGACCGCGTGCCCCTGACGCGAGCGCGTCGGAAACGGGCGGCGCACCGGCGCCGCCCGGACGGCTTGCGCCAGGGTCAAGAGATCTTCTCCGCGATCCGAAGGACTGCGCTGCGGGCGCGCGGGTTGCGTGCGACCTCCGCCGAGTCCGCACGAAGCGGACGCCGGGTAACGACACGCAAGCCCGCGCGATGCCCGCAGACGCAGGTGGGGAGGTGGGGAGGACAGATGCAGTCGCGCGATTCCC
>DASYUC010000040.1:0-2632 GCA_036001645.1 Candidatus Limnocylindria bacterium | reverse complement strand
GGCGATGGGCACGTACGCGGCGGTCCAGGCGTACTACGATTCGCTCCCTGCCCTTCGCGAGGCGACCGCCAAAGTGGCGCGGGAGCGTGCCGCCGCGTTGGTAGCCGCCGGGCTCGCCGCGACCTCGGAGATCCGCGAGGGCGACGCAGCCGCCGAGCTCATCGCCGCGGCGGCCGAGGCTCATGCTGACTGCATCATCATCGGCAGCCATGGCCGGACCGGTGTGACGCGCTTGTTCCTCGGCAGCGTCGCGCGCGCCGTACTCTTCGACGCTCCATGCTCCGTGCTCATCGTGCGTGGTACGAAGGTGGCAGCGGGCGTGGGCGAAAAGGTCCTCGCCGCTTCGAACTAGCGGGCGAGCGTCGCACGTCTGCCGGGCCCGAGCTGCACGGCTGCCAGATGCGCGACCGACGCGACGCCCAATACGACCGTGATCAATCCGACGAGCTCGGCCGCGAATTCGGTCGGGCTGCCGGGGCTCAGCAGGAGAGTGAGGGCGAGTCCCATCACGATCGCCAGTCGCTCTTCGCCGCCGGTGCCGATCCCGACAGCGCGCAGGTAGGCGTACGCGGCGAAGCCGGCGAGCGCGATGACGATGAGCACGGCGAGGACCGCCACGGTCATCACGCTACCGCGCGCGGCGCGCGAGTGAATCGGGAGCGCGGGCGGACATGTGTAGGCGGTGGCCCGACGCGCTCCGGTCCTTTTGTGACTCAACCCCCGCCATAGGTCAGGATGTCCGCGTGCTGACGACGACGGTGCCGCTCTGGGAGATCATCCTGCGCACGGCGATCGTGTACATCGTCGTGCTCGGCCTGCTACGGCTCGGTGGAAAACGCGAGCTCGGCCAGATGAGCCCGGCGGACTTCGTCGTGATCCTCATCATCGCCAACGCGGTGCAGAACGCGATGAACGGCGGCGACGTCTCACTCGTCGCGGGGATCGCGTCGGCAGCGACGCTGCTCGGGATGAACTACGCGCTCGGACGTTTTGGGCGTGGCGTGCCTTTCCTGGGGCGGCTGTTCGCTGAAGAACCGACGCTGCTGCTCCAAGACGGAAAGATCATCGAAAACGCGCTCGAGCGCGAGCATGTCGAGATCCAGGAGATCGAGATGGCGGCCCGCGAGCACGGTATCGCGGACCTGGGCGATGTCGCCGCGGCGGTCCTGGAGGTCGACGGGTCGATCAGCATCATCCCCAAGAGCGGCGACATGCATCGCTCTCGTCGCCGCTTCCGCCAGTTCCGCTCGCGCCCCTGACCGGCTGACGGCAACAGTCCTATACGATCACGGACCTTTGACTCGTGCCGCCGGGACCATGGGCTCTCGCGAGGGACCGATGGCGGTGGGAGGATTGCGTTCGTCCCGAGGGGCCTGCCGAGGGAATCGCGGGTCAGAGATCCCATCAACGACCGCGAAACCGGGAGCGGCATCAAAACGATCACGATCTGCGGAGATCGGGGATCGGCTCCTTCGACCGGAGAAGAAGAGTCATGACGAGCTCCGGCGAACAGCAGGTCGCTCGGGCATTTTCGTCCGGTAAGCGCCTTACATGACCGTCGGCCCAGACGGTTGGGCCGTTCGGCCGTGGGCGCCGCGTCCGCGGTCCGGCAGCCTTCAGCCATGACCGCAGCGCGCTACCCGGGCATCCCGGTCGTGGCCGATGGCTCCGAGGCCATCGCGCATGTCGAAACGCGGATCTCCGAAGGCTCCTGCGCGTATCCGATCACGCCCTCGACGACCATGGCGGCGCTATACCAGGCCGCGGTCGCCGACGGCGCGACGAACTTATGGGGCACGCCGCTGCGATTCATAGAGCCAGAATCGGAGCACTCCTCGGCCTCCGCCGCCGAGGGTTTCGCACTTGCGGGCGGGCGGGTGACGAACTTCACCGCCGGCCAGGGACTCATCCTCATGAAGGAGGTCCTCTATGTCATCGCGGGCAAGCGCCTTCCCGCCGTGTTCCATGTCGGCGCGCGCGCGCTCACCAGCCAGGCGCTCAACATCCACGCCGGCCACGACGACGTCATGGGTGTCGCGGACACCGGGTGGGGGATCCTCTTCGCGCGGAACGCGCAGGAGGCCGCCGATCTCACAGCCATCGCTCGCCGCGCGGCCGAGGCGACGGAGATCCCGTTCCTCGTCGTCCAGGATGGCTTCCTCACGACGCACACGTTCGAGAACGTGCTGCTTCCCGAAGACGAGCTGCTGCGCGAGTTCGTCGGCGATCCGCGCGAGCACGTCCGGTCGTACTTCGACCCCAAGGACGCGCTCATGACCGGTGTCGTCCAGAACCAGGACGCCTACATGAAGGGGAAGATCGGGCAACGGGCCTTCTATCACCGCATGGCCGAAGAGGTCCGTCTCGCGATGCACCGCTGGACCGAGCTCACCGGGCGCCCGTACAACCTCATCGACGCCTACCGCTGCGATGATGCGGAGACGATCGTCGTCGCGATGGGCACCATCGCCGATACGGCGATAGCGGTCGTCGACGAGCTGCGGAGCGCCGGGCGCCGCGTCGGTTGTGTTGCTGTCACGAGCTTCCGTCCGTTCCCGGCGGCGCGCCTTGCGGCGGTGCTGAAAGATGCGCGGGCCGTCGCGATCATCGAACGCACCGACGAACCCGCGGC
>DASYUC010000039.1:0-17355 GCA_036001645.1 Candidatus Limnocylindria bacterium | reverse complement strand
GCGCTCGTCGGCCTCGTGCCCACGGCCGCGATCCTCATCGGGCTGCTCGAGCCCGCCGGAGTGCGGCAGGCGGGCGCGATCAACGCCATCGGGTACCTCGTGTGGTCGGTGTGGCTGATCGCGCTCGGGATCGCGCTCGTGTCGCCTTAGCGCTCCACGGCGAAGCCCTGATCGTCGATCGCGTCATGCTCGATGCCGAGCTCGTCGAGCCGCGCCTGCCACGCGTCGAGCGCAGCGCGGTCGGGGACCGCGAACGACAGATGGTCCGGGCCGACGCGACGCGGGGTGAACGCGCCGCCTTCGACCTGGTCGTGCTGCGTGAACGCGGCACCGTGTGGCCCGCGCAGCACGTCAGCGGGAGCGCGGCGCGGACGCCCGCCCAGTGACCGCGGCCGTGCGCAGTCTCGGGAACTTCACGCGGAGATCGGCGGCGTGCACCTGGAACAGCGCCTCGGGCTCGGTCAGGCCCGCGAGCGTGTAGCGCCCGAGGCTCCGAAAGCTGATGCCGCCGGGTCGATCGACGGTCAGCAGCTCGCGCGCCGCCGCCGACAGCAGGATCTGTCCGCCGTGGCCGGCGGAGCAGACGCGAGCGGCGGTGTGCACGGCGATGCCGACGTATCCGGTCTCGGTGAGCGTCGTCCTGCCGGTATGGATGCCGATGCGAACGCAGACCTCGACGCTGTCGGGCCACTCTCGCTTCTGCAGCGACCGCTGTATCCCCACCGCCGCGTCGAGCGCACGGCCGACCTGGCGGAAGGCGGCGAAGAACTCATCCGCCCGCGCGTCGACCTCGTGGCCGCCGGCGTCGCGGACGCTCCTGCGGATGAGCGCTCGCACATCCCGCAGCACCGTCGCATATCCGTCACCGAGCTTCCGCAGCAGACCGGTGGATCCTTCGATGTCGGTGAGGAGGAATGTCACCGTGCCGCGTGGCAGGCTCGCGATGTCCCGCGCGCGCGCCGTGATCTCCGTCTGCGCCCGCTCTTTGCGCAGCTGCCCATCAAAGAAGCCGATCGGGACGATCCCGTATTTCTTCGCGGCCCGCAGCAAGCGCTGGCGCGAGCGCTCGCGCGCGCCATCGTCCTCGAACGCGACCTGCTCGAAACGGGCAAGAGCGTTGCGGACATGTGATGCGTCGTGGATCGGCAGGCGCCGCTGGCCCTGCGAATCGACATACGCGAACGCGCTGTCGGGGAGGCGTGCGCGCGCGCTCGCTGCGAGTTCTGGCAATGCTTCGTTGACCCCCCTGAGAACGAAATGATAAGCGCCAAGCGGGTGCGATCAGCCGGCTTGTTGGAACACTTCGACCGTGAACGCGAGCAGTCGCCAGAGCTCCCCGATGAGGAACAGCGGGCCACCGGACTTCGCGGCTTCGCCTGCGGGCGCCGCGTGCGTCACCAGATGCGGGACGACCAGGACCATGTGACCGTCGCGCGGAGCGGCGCGCGCGGCCTCGGCCTCGGCCAGCGGCTCGAACGTGTCGAGTGGATCGTGGATCCAATAGATCGGCGGCCTGATCTCGTGCCACACGATCTCGGGCGAGACCGCGTCGAACGCGGCGCGCGCACCCGGTCCCAGCGCGCGCAACCGGTCGAGCGCTTCGCGATACGACGTTGCCGCGAGCGCGCGGCGCACCGCGTCGCGATCGCCGGGCGGTACGAGGTCGACCGCCCCGGGCGGTAGGCGCTCCAGCACCTCGGCGCTCGGTCCCCACGGCACGAGCCGCCCGTCGGAGAGCTGCTCGCGACCCGCGACGCTGGCGAGATACGTGTCGAGGTCGTAGTAGCCGCCAAGGATCGCGATGAACGCCGCCCTGCGGAGCGCGGGCTCGCGACCGGCCGCGACCAGGAGCATGCCGCCGCCGACGGACACACCGAAGGCGCCGACGTTCCGGTCATGCGTCGCCTCCAGCTCGCGCACGCGAGTGAAGGCGGCATCGAGCTGCTTGGTCGCGTTCTGCTCGAAGCGCCCCTGCTTCAGGAAAGGGAACTCGGGGATGACCACCAGATAGCCGGCGCGAGCGAGCGTCACTCCGAAGCTCCGCAGCAGCGGTTCGTCGTTGCCGCGCGGCGCCGCGCCCGGCACGAGCATGATGGCCGGATGCTGGTCACCCCACCCCGGGAACAAGTACGTGACACGCATCGGCACATCCGCGAAGCGGTCGTCCGTCTCGACGACGCGCGGCTCGGGCGTCACGAGACGCGCGACGTTGACGCCGACGAGCTGCTCGCTGTAGATGTCGGCGAGCACGATCGCCGCCTGGCCAGCGGGCCGCAGCACCGGTCGCCAGAGCGATCCGACGATGACGATGGTCACGATCAGGAGCCAGCGGCGTCGGCTCAGTTTCGTAAGCCTATCCTCCGGACCGAGTGAAGGACCGTGGCCCGGCTCGCGCTCTGATCATCGTCGGCCTCGCCGCCGTCTACTTCGCGGCGGGCAAGCTCGGCCTCTCGCTGGCCTTCGTCCACGTCAGCGCGACCGCGGTGTGGCCACCGACCGGCATCACGCTCGCGGCATTCCTGTTCTTTGGGCCGCGCGTGTGGCCGGGTGTGCTCGTCGGTGCGTTCCTCGTGAATCTCACCACCGCCGGTTCGGCCGTGTCCTCGGCGGGCATCGCGATCGGCAACACGCTCGAAGGACTGGTCGCGGCGTATCTCGTCAACCGCTACGCGAGTGGACGGTACGCGTTCGAGCGTCTGGGGGACGTCCTCCGGTTCGCGATCCTCGCGGCTCTCGTCAGTCCGGTGGTGAGCGCGACGTTCGGCGTGACGAGCCTCTGCGCGACGGGCTACGCGCAGTGGGCGGACTTCGGACCGATCTGGCTGACCTGGTGGCTGGGCGATGCCGGCGGGGCGCTGATCGTCGCACCACTGCTCATCGTCTGGGGCAACGACCCGCGTCTCGCCGGTTGGGACCGCGCGCGGGCGTTCGAGCTCGCGATGTTCGCCGCCGCCCTCGCGCTCACTCTTGTGATCGTCTTCGGCGGTGTGCCGCCATTCTCTGGGACGACGTATCCGACGAACTTCCTCGCATTTCCCGTCCTGGTGTGGGCTGCGTTCCGCTTCGGGCCACGCATTGCCGCGGTCGCGCTCGTGATCCTCTCCGTGGCCGCCATCTGGGCTACGTTGCGCGGCTTCGGTCCGTTCGGGGACGTCCCCTCGAACGAGGCGCTGCTTCTGCTGCAGGCGTTCATGGGCGTCGCGGCGGTGATGACGCTTGCGCTCGCGGCAGCGGAGGTCGAGCTGCGCCGCGCCGAGGCCCGAAAGGTCGCCGAACGCGACGAGTTCATCGCCGTCGCCGCGCACGAGCTGAAGACGCCGATCACGAGCCTGCGTCTTGCCGCCGAGTTCCTGCGACGCGACGCCGAGCGCGAGAACATCGCGGAGGATCCTCCGCTCCGCGCCTCGCTGCTCACGATCGAGCAGCAGTCGCAACGGCTGGGACGCCTGGTGATCGAGCTCCTCGAGACGGTCCGCCTGCGATCGGGCCGGATGGTGTTGGACAAGAGACGGGCGGATATCGCCCGCATCGTCGCAAAGGCCGTGGAAGACGCACGCGCGACGACGTCGCGGCATACGGTCGTTCTCGAGTCACCGCCAGAGCTGTACGCCAAGCTCGATACCTTGCGCTTCGAACAGGTCCTCAGCAATCTCCTCGACAACGCGATCAAGTTCAGTCCGGCCGGTGGGCGCATCGATGTCGGCCTCTCTTCTCCCGAGCGCGGCACGGTGCGGCTGGCCGTGCGTGATCATGGGATCGGGATCGCGCCGCAGGATCGAGCACATGTGTTCGAGCGCTTCTACCAATCCCAGCCGAACGATCAGCGGGCCGGACTCGGGCTGGGGCTCTACGTGAGCAGGCAGATCGTCGAGGAGCATGGCGGACGCATCGAGGCGGAGTTCCCCGACGATGGCGGGACTCGGATCGTCGTGCGGCTACCCAACGACCGAGCGACGAGATCGGATCGCAACTGGGTATCGACCCCACGCACGCCGTAGAGTCGCGAGCGCAGGGGTGATCCGTGCCGTCCGATGACCTCGTAGCCACCGATCAGGCGGGTGAAGATCGGCGTCTCATGTCCCGGGTGGCCGGCGGCGACGCCGACGCCCTCGGCGAGCTGTACGACCACTACGGCCGTGTCGTGTTCGGCGTGATCTACCGGATGCTCGGGAGTCCCGAGACGGCTGAGGAGGTCGCCCAGAATGCATTCCACTCGGTCTGGCGCCAGGCAGCCGCGTATCGGTCGGAACGGGGCTCGGTACGGACCTGGCTCCTGGCGATCGCGCGCAATGCGGCCATCGACTGGCGGCGTTCGAAGGGGAACCGGATGGACCGAGAGACCGTGATCGACGAATCGTTTTCGCTCGTCGACGATCTGCGGGTCGAGGACCGAGTCATCACCAGCCTTCGTGCGGAGCGCGTGCGCGCCGCGGTCGCGTCGCTGCCGCGCGAGCAGCGAGAGGTGCTCAGCCTCGCGTTCTGGTCCGGGCTTTCGCAGACGGAGATCGCGAAGCGCACCGGTGCACCGTTAGGCACGGTGAAGAGCCGCGTCCGTCTCGGCATGGCGCGACTGCGCGAGTGGCTCGACGAGGAGCAGCGATGACGCTCCATCCCCAGGGCGACCTCGCCGCGTTCGTGCTGGGAGCGTTGGACTCGGAGGAGGCGCGCGCGGTGCGCATCCATCTCGATAGCTGCGAAGAATGTCGCGTCGAGATCCGCGCGCTGGGCGAGACCGCGTTCGCGATCGCGGCGACCGCCGAACGCGACGTGCCCGGCGGCCTACGCGACAGGATCGTCCAGCGTGCGCGGCACGAACGCGCGCCGCGCCGCGCTTCGTCGTTCCTCGACATGTTCCGCCGGCCGGTGCCGCTCGTTGTCCCGGTCGCGCTCGCGGTGCTCCTCGCGATGTCGCTCGCTGCCTACGCCGGCGCTCGTCGTGACAGCGATCGCTACGCGAGTGCGCTTTCGGGCATCGCCGGCGCGCGGGTCGTCGCGCTCGCTCCGACGGGTGAGGTCGCCGGCGTGCGAGGCTCGCTCGTGATCCCGGCGAGTGGCGCGGCGCCGTATCTGATCCTCGATCTCCCCGCGGCGCCATCCGGAAAGACGTGGGAGGCGTGGGTCCTTCGCGGCGAAACGCCGCTGGCCGCGGGCATCACCAATGACCGCGGCGTGACCACGCTGGTATTGACGGCGCCGCTCGCCACCGGCGACGGCGTCGCGGTAACGCTCGAGCCAACCGGCGGCGTCGATCGCGTGACCGGCGCGCCGGTGCTCGCCGGCAAGACCTAGCCCGGCGACTCCGCGACGCCGAGAACGCGGAGCCGCGCGAGCCGATGAGGCCCGCGCGGCCTGCGCGACGCGGAGGGGTCGTTAGTCGTGACTGTGCTCGTAGCCTTCGTGTGGATGCGCGAGATACGGGAACGCTGAGAGGTACGGCTGCTCGTTGGCGGTGCCGTCGGTGAGAAGGGATGCGGCGCCGTCGGCGGTGTAGCTCGGCCGTACGAGTGGCAGGGTCACCCCGGCCACGGCGCGGAGTTCGATCGCGACGACGTTGTCCGCGACGCGCCGTCCGTTGGGGAAGCCCGCGGTGTCGCCGCCAAGCAGGCCGAACGCGCTCGGCGTGGAAGCCGGGGGGATCGCGAGGTTGAGACGAAGCATGTCCGCGACGAGCGGTCCGGTGAAGTTCTGGAATCCGGAGATCACACCGCTCGGGATCCCCGTGCCGAGGATGGCGACGAGATCGTCGCGCGAACGGGTCGAGGCAGGCTCCGTCAGGAGCGCCGCGAGGTTCGGGAAGACGCCCGGGTAGAGGACCGGCAGGAGATTCTGCAGCTCGGGGTCGCGGTAGTACGCGCCGAAGTCGGCGTCGCGGCGCGGGTCGCGACCATTCCAGCCGTCCTTCTTCGACATCGGGATGATCACTTCGTTGATGAGCGGGTTTCCCAGGCGTGAGACCTGGACCCACGCGCCGGCTGATGAGGCACCGCCGTCGTCGCCGTGCATCTTGCCGCGCTGACGGCTCGCCGTCGCCCACACGCCGATCACAGACTTCGAGTCCATGACGCTCAGCGGCACGGAATTGCCGCGGGTGAGCTCGGTCTTGGGTACCTGCAGCGCGATGGTGTGGACGTTGAACCCCTTGGTGCCGTCCTTCCCCGCCATCGCCGGAAGCGGGAGGAGGTGCAGGTTCTGGAATGGACGAAGGGCGCCGAGGTCGAAGATCGAGCCCACGTCGACGAAGAATCCTTCGTCGCGCTGGCCGGCGAAGACCTTCACCCCATTCGGAAGCGAATGGATGGCGGCGTTCGCGAGCGCGGGGTAGTCCGGGGTGGACCGGGGACCGATGCGCACCGGCGGGCTCGCGAGGTCGGCGCCGAGCACGCGCCGCTCGCGTTCGTCGTCCTCATCCTCGTCGTTATGCCCAACAGCCACGCGCGTCACCGAATACGACTGTCGAAGATTCCACGAGGCGCTGTCGAGCGCGGTGATCGGCCCGGTGTTGTACAGGAACGTGGCCGGGTTCGTGATCCGTGTCTTGAAGCGGAACTGGTAGACGATGTCAGCGCGCGCGTCGCCGTCGTTGTCGATCTTGATCTCGTAGAGCACGTCGTCCCCGAACTGGAAGAAGTTCGGGCCGCCGGCGGGCTCCTCGAAGGGGATGTAGTTCGCGATGAGGGTCACCTTTGACGGATCGACCGGGTCGACGAAGGCGTAGACGTCGGTGTTGTCCGCGACGGGGTCCTTGGAGATCTCGGGGGCTTCACGATGAGACGACATCGCCGGCCTCCTTCGCGATCGCGACGATGCGGGCGACGAGCGCGGCATCGCGGCGCACGATCTCGCGTGTGCCGACCATGACGACGATCTCGCCCGTTCGCGCGTCGCTGACATAGGCGACAAGTGGCGCCGAGCTCGTCTCGATCGAGCCCCTGGCGACCGCCGAACCAGCCAGACCACGACCGGCCCCGACCAGACCGATCGCCACGGCCCCAGCCGCCGCGGATTTGAGGAGCGTGCGTCGCGAGTTGCGTGCCATGACTTCCTCCCAAAGTGCGCGTGTTGAGTCCGGGCGGTACGTACGAGACCGAGGGCTCGAGCGGATCACGGCCGCGCGAAGCCGAGCTCTATCCGTTCATGGAGATCCGGCGGGGATGTTCTCTCCGTACATGGGCCTGAGATAGGGAGGGATATATGAATCCCAAGCAGTTCCTACAGTTCGGTGGAGCGATCCTGGTCGTCCTTGGAGTCGTCGGACTCCTGCCGGTGTTCACCAAAGCGAACACGCCGTGGTTCTACCTGGATGCGGGCGAGAACATCGCACACATCGGCCTTGGCATCGTCGCCATCGCCGCGGCATATGTGCTGACTGACCCAGCCATGCAGAAGTGGCTCGTCGCCGTGGTCGGCGTCGTCGCACTCTTCTTCGGCATCTACGGCTTCGTCGTCACGGGTCAGCCGGAGCCGAACACCTTCGGTCTCGCGAACCTCGAGAGCCCAGCGGACAACCTGCTGCACCTCATCGTCGGTGCGTGGGCGCTGTTGGCAGCGTTCATGCGTCGATCGAGCCTGGCCACGACCGCGTAAGTGAGAGCACCGGGGTCTACTGAATTGCGGTGATCGCCCTCAGTGGGTAGTCGACGACAACTAACGCAAGGAATGCGACGAGAAGCCCCAGGCCAACGATCGTCCAGAGCCACTCGGCCCGAGTCAGCAGGGGACCGCGAGCAGGCGCAGCCAGCTCGACCCAGTCCTCGTGTTCGATTTCAGGAGATAACAAGGTAGCCATCGCGTGAACCTCCCAAGTGCCGACCGCGAATCGTCTGCCAGATGGCTGCCTGAGTCATGACGGATCCGTCATCGACGTCTAGGAACGTCGTGATGGGGCGGTGCGACCGGGAGACTTCTGTTCGCGGATCTTCTCGAGACCGTCCAGGATCAGATCGAGCCCGAAGTCGAACTCGCGCACATCCTTGCGCTTGGGCTTCGTGATGTGCTGCTGAACGTGCTCCGCAAGGTACGGGAACTGCTTCGGTAGGTCCCGGACGAAGGACTTTTCGACGTCCGCCGGGAGCTTCAGGGCCGAATAGCCGGCGTGCCAGAGCGTGGATCCGATGATGTGGCTGTCGAGAGCGTGGTAGGCGTGATGCGTCATGTTGGCCGAGAAGCCAGCCTCGCGGAGTCGTCCGAGCAATGACTCCATGTATCGCTGGCGCGCGGGACCCACGCCGCTGGGCGACATCATCAGGCTGCACGCCCAGGGGTGACGCATGAGAACGTCGTGGAATGAGATCGCGCTCCTGCGGACGGCCGCCTTCCAATCGCTCCCGCGAGAGGGCAGCTCGATCTCGCTCACGACGATATCGACGATGCCGTTCAGGAGGTCGTCCTTGTTCCTGACGTAGTAATAGAGCGACATCGCCTCGACGCCCAGCTCGTGCGCGAGCTTGCGCATGCTGAGCGACTCGATCCCGCCGTGATCGGCGAGGTCGATAGCGGTGCGCAGCACCCGCTCCTTGCTGAGCGGCACGCGTTGTGTCGCCAGCGCGTCGGCTCGTTTCGCGATCTGATACTCCTCGCTGCGCATTCACGTGATCTCGGGTGTTGAAAGCCTTACACCATACGGTATCTTACGGCGTACGACCGCGAAGCGCAATCACTGAAAGTCACTCGTCGATCGGTCCGATAAAGGGGAAGAAGAGTGACCGCGCAGGTGGAGACCCAGCCGACGATGAGAGCCCAGACGACGTTGAAAGCCCAGGCGACGATGAAGGCCGTCGTGTTTCACAGGTACGGCCCGCCCGAGCAGCTCGAGCTCGAGGACATCGAGAAACCGGCCGTCACTGATGGCCTCGTCGTCCTGAATGACCTCATCGAAGCCGGGAAGGTCACGCCGGTCGTTGACCGGACGTACCCGCTGAGCGAGACGGCTGCCGCCATCCATTATCTGGAAGGCCATCACCCGCGAGCGAAGGTCGTCATCACCATGTGACGCGCGAAGCGCTGGCGTGCGCTCCACCATCCTTACCTAGACTCGTGCTCGTGAGCTCCGCACACCGCCATGGCCGGACGGTCGCGCGCCTCGCGGCGGTCGCAGGTCAGCGCGTCTAGCCGGTCCCGGCCGGGACCATCGACCACCACGCCGTGGGTGACTCAGCTACGCGCGGACCACCGCCTGTTGACGAAGCATGCCGTCGGCCGCGCGCCCCGCACGGCGCTCATCGCGGCCGCGCCGCGCCTTGCCGATTCGCGCCACGCCGAAGAGCTCGATCAAGTGCTGGCACACGTCGCAGCGGACTCGCGCGATGTCGAGCTCGCGCTCGCGCGCGGCCGCAGGGCTCTCGTCCACAACCGCTCGGATGACGCGCTGCGTTGGTTGGTGCAAGCGCAGTCGCTCGCGAGCAGCACGGCGCCGCTCGTGGTCGCGCGGATCGCGTTCCTGCTTGGAAGCACGTATGTCTCGCGCAACGAGCTGGTCGCCGCCGATTCGGTCCTCGCCTGGAGCGAGGGCATGCTCGGGCGCAGATCGAGCACGAGCGCGGACGTCCTGCACCTCCGTGCGCTGATCGCGGAGGCACGGGGGGAGCGTGATCAGTCGATGGCCCTCTATCGGGACGTCCTCAGGAGAGCCAACGTCGCGCTCACGCCGATCAGCAGGGTGCTCGCGATGCGAAACCTCGCTGAGGCCCTCGCCCACTCCGAGCCGCACGAGAGCTCGGCTCTCTACGGCCTGGCGCTGGCGGTGCTCGACGCCGATGAGCTGGATGCGGCGATGCGCTGCACGATCGACAACGGCATGGGCTACGCGCTGCTCTGTGGCGGAGACATCGAGGGCGCCCGCCTGAAGCTCAGGCAGGCCCTCATGGAGGCGCGACGCGTCGCGAGCCAACGGGTGGAGCTCTACGCGAGATTCAATCTGTCGATCGTCGACGAGCTGAGCGGCGATCTCGCGCAGGCGGACGCAGGACTGCGCTCCGTCGAAGCAGATGCGGAACGGTATGCCGTCGAGGGTCTCGCGTCATGGGCACGGATCCGGCTGGCGTGGCTCCAGCTGAGGTCGGGCGCGCGAGCGGCCGCGCGGACGGCGCTCGATCACACGTTTCCCTCGCCGCCGGGCATCGGTTATCGCGACGCCGTCGCCGCGCTGAGCGCGATCGTGGATCTGCACGAGCGGCGGTCCGCGTCACGCACCAAGCTGTCCGCGCTCGCCGCCGCCTACCGGGCTCGCGGCGATGCCTTGACGGATTTCACGCTGACTCTCTGGGTGGCATATGCGGACGCTTCAGGTGGCCGCGTCGCCGCCGCGCGCCGAAATGTGAGCCGCTCGTGCGCTCTCGGTTCCGAGCGAGGCTTCCGCGTCAGCGCGAACTGGTGGGCGTCGGAGCTTGTGACCGTGGCACGAGAGCACGCACCGGAGGAGTTCGCGGCCTTCGTCGATCGACTCATCGCGCCTCCATCGACGCCATCGTCGTCCCAGGGCCATGAGGTCGTCGTCTCGCGAGAGGGCAGCATCACGATCGACGGCCGGACCCTCGACGAGTCGAGCTGGCGTTCGGGTCGTAGCGGGAGCGGCGTCCTCCGACGCTACTTCCGCGCGCTGCTCTCGGCCTATCCCGCGGCGCTGAGCCGAGACGAGCTCGCCGACCTCCTCTGGCCGGAGAGCGAGGGCGACAAGGCGGTGCGCAATCTGTACGGGGCGACCAACGACCTGCGGAGCGTGCTCGCGGCCGTACCCGGCATGCGCTTGCAGGTGGCCGACGGCAAATACAGCCTCGTCTTCGCGGCCGAGGTCGCCCTGCGGTAGCCGACGGCGCGCCCCCCACCGCTCCCCCAAGCGAGCGACGCACGCTCCCGGCATGGCAGCACAGAGCTTCCGACCCGACCTCGAGGGATTGCGCGGGGTCGCCGTGGCGCTCGTCGTGCTGTTCCACGCCCACCTTCTCGGTGCGGTCGGCGGTTTCATCGGCGTCGACGCGTTCTACGTTCTGTCCGGTTTCCTGATCACCGCCTTGCTCTTGCGCGAGCTTGCTGCGAAGGGTCGCCTGGATCTCATCGCGTTCTACGGACGGCGTGCGCGGCGGATCCTTCCCGCCGCGACCGTGGCGATCATCGTCATCCTCACGGCTGCCGCGTTCATCGTCGCGCCGCTCGATCTTCCCCGGGTCGCCGAGGATGCCACGGCGTCCGGACTCTTCGTCGGCAACGTGCTATTCGCGTTCCGCGCCACCGACTACTTCGCATCGTCGACGCCCTCCCCCTTCCTCCACTACTGGTCACTCGGCGTGGAAGAGCAGTTCTATCTCGTGTGGCCGCTGCTTCTTCTGGTCGCGTTTCGGACCCGGCGACTGAGTGGCGTTGTCTTCGCGGTCTTCCTCGGATCGCTCGCGCTCTCGATCGCGCTCACATCCGTGCAGGCGCCGTGGGCGTTCTACGGTCTGCCCACGCGGGCGTGGCAGCTCGCTCTCGGTGCGCTCGTGGCCCTGCACGGACCGGCTCTCGCGCGGTTGCCTTCGCTGCCGGTCGCGTTCGGCGGTTGGCTGGGCCTCGGGCTCCTCGGCGTCGCGTCCGCAACGCTCGATCCAGCGACGGGATATCCCGGATTCTCAGCGCTCCTGCCAACGGCCGCGGTCGGGCTCGTGATCCTCGCCGGCGGCCGACGCGGCGGACCCGGCCGGCTCCTGGCTGTCCCACCGCTCCGACTCCTTGGCCGCATCAGCTTTTCGCTCTACCTCTACCACTGGCCCGTGCTCGTCCTCGCGCCGGTCGTCCTCGGAGATCTCTCACCGCTCGATCGCTGGTCGTTGGTCGGCCTGACGGTCGTCATTGCCGCCGCAAGCTGGAGACTTGTGGAGGAGCCTTTCCGGCGAGCACGCCTGCTGCGTCCGCGGCGGTCCTTCGTGCTTGGGTCGAGCGCGATCTGCGTCGTGCTCGTTGCCGCGCAGCTCATGGGTCTGCTCGGTACCTCGTCCGTCGCGGCCGGCAACGTCGTCCGCGTCGCCGGTGCCGACGCGGACAAGCAATTGCTCGAGGCGATCCCGTCTCCTGTCCCGTCCATCGATGGTGAGCTCGCCCCCACCGCCCCAGCGGGACCACGCGAGCTCCGACCACGCCTCAGTGATGCCCGCCGCGACGGCGATGGGTTGAACGAACGCGGCTGCGGCCTTTCGCTCGCGGGAAGCCAACCACCGCTCTGCAAGCTCGGGCTCGCCGGCGGCGGGATCACCGTCGCGCTCGTCGGCGATTCGCACGCGGCACAGTGGTTTCCCGCGCTGGACGCGATCGCGCAGCATCGTGGCTGGGAGATCCTGCCGCTCACAAAGGACTCGTGCATCTTCCTCGACATGCGGATCATCTCTATCCATCTCGAGCGCGAATACACCGAATGCGCGCGCTGGCGCGATCAGGTCGTCGTCGCGCTGCGGCGCGCGCGCCCCGACCTCGTCGTCGTCGCGTCGAGCCGCTGGGTGCATCCCGTCGACCCTGCCGACGCAGACGCACAGCGACAGGCCGATGCGATGGTGCGCCTGCTGAAGACGCTGCCGGGCCGCGTCGCGATCATCGCGGACACGCCACTCAGTGCGCAGGACGTACCGGCGTGCCTCTCCCGAACGGATCGCACCGCGGCGGAGTGCGGGACCGCGCGCGGCTACGCGCTCACCGCGCACCTCGCGCGGGACGGACGCGTCGCGGATGCGCTCGGCGCCACTCTGATCGATCCCACCGAGTGGCTCTGCGGGCCGGAGGTCTGCCCCGCCGTGATCGATTGGACGATCGTGTACCGCGACGACCACCACCTCACCGCTACGATGGCGCGGCGCCTGGCCCCGCTGCTGGAGCCCGGTCTCTTGCAAACTCTCGGGCTGCCGACCGGCGGTCTACCCCGTTGATCGTTGCGGCGGTACCTCAGCCGACGATGCGGCGCGAGGCCGCGCAGGTCATGGATGCCGTCCTATCGGGGCCTGCGTAACCTCGTCCGGCTAGGCTCTCATCGCCAATGGATCCGATCACGCTCGTCGTCAAAGACGCGTTCGTTATCCGCGGCCGTGGCGTCCTTGTGTACCCCGCGGTCGACATCGACCATGCCAAACCTGCGCGACTGACGGTCGATCTAGCCTACCCCGATGGAACGACGCGCCAGGTCCCCGGTCAGTTGATGATCGAGTTCCAAATACTCCTCAACGGCGGACGTCGCACGGACGTCCTGGTGGTCCTTGATGAGTCGGTCGGGGCAGTTCCGCCGGGCACGACATTGACCGCACGCATCGTGGATCACGATGGTCCCGGGAATGCCACCGAATAGGCGCGACGGGCGCGCCGTGACCCGCGTTGGCATCAACACTGGCATCAGGACTGGAGGTCACGCCGTGACCGTCGCGCGATCGCGGCGCTTTCGCTAGGGAATTCGGAGCCGACGGGCAGCCTCGAACTGCCGACCGGCGGGGCGCTGGCGGAGTGGCAATACTGCGCAGCGCGATCAGCACGTCACGCGACGACGAAGATCCATCGTCGACCGAGGTCACCGGCTGGTCCCTGCGCCGCTCAAGACCGTTCACGAACGCGTCCTGAGGGGCATCCTCGGCCTCGTCCGGCCGCGCGCCGAGCGCGCAGAGCCCCCGGTAGACGCGAGGGAACGCACTGCGGTAGGCGGCCTCCCACCGGACGCGTTCGGTCGTGGTGTCCACGGCGATCGCGGTCACGAGGTGAAGAGTAGGAATCGGGCCAAGATGCTTAGTGCTTCCGCAGCTTCGTGGAAGCCAGACTTTTGCTGCGGGAGCTGCGCCGACGGAGCGTCGGTAGGAGCGGTCACCCGATCGGGTAGCTGACTCGAGCGGTCGTGGCTAGCGCGCTGCCAAGAACTCCCGGTACCAGCGCGCGCTCTCCTTGTCGGTACGCCGCTGGGTCGCGTAGTCGACATGCACGATGCCGAATCGTTTCGCATACCCGTGGTCCCACTCGAAGTTATCCATCAACGACCAGACGAAGTAGCCCTCGAGCGGGACGCCGGCCGAGACCGCCCGCGCGGCCTCAGCGAAGTGTGTCGCGAGGTAGCGCTTCCGGGCGGGGTCGCTAACGTGGCCGTCGCGGACCAGATCGTCGAAAGAAGCTCCGTTCTCGGTGATGTAGATCGCCTTCGGCGAATAGTCGCGCGCGACGCGCCGCAGGATCTCTGAGAGGCCCTCGGGATACACCTCCCATCCCATCGTCGTGTATGCAGCATCGCGCACGTGGACCTGCTGACTGGCCAGGAGCTCCGCGGGCGCCGCGCGCACGACCTGGCGCGAGTAGTAATTGATGCCCAAGAAATCGAGGTCGCCGTCATAGCCACGGATCTCGTTGACCGCTGACGTGTCGAGCAGGTTGCCGTACCACGCCACCATGTCGCTCGGATATCCCCGCCCGGTCAGCGCGCCGAGGTACCAGCGGTTCAGGTAGCCATCGACCCGCGCCGCGGCAGCGACGTCCTCCTCGGCTCCGGAAGCGGGGTGTACAGGCGCGAGGTTGAGCGAGATCCCGACGCGGGCGTGCGGGACTTCGGCGCGGATCGCGGCCGAGGCGGTGCGGTGGGCGAGGAGCAGCTGATGCGCGACCCGCAGAGCGAGCCGCGGGTCACGCAGTCCCGGCGCATGACGCCCGTGCGCGTGCCCAACGAACGCGGCGACCTCGGGCTCGTTGATCGTGATCCAGTCGCGTACTCGGTCGCCCAAGCGCGCTGCGACGACCTGTGCGAACTCTGTGAACCGCGCGACCGTGTCGGCGGAGGTCCATCCGCCGACATCCTGCAGCGACTGCGGCAGGTCCCAGTGGTACAGGGTCGCGAAGGGGCGGATGCCGCGGTCGAGGAGCGCATCGACGAGACGGTCGTAAAAGTCGAGGCCCGCGGCGTTCACACCCGAGCCGTTTCTGAGGACGCGGGGCCACGAGATGGAGAACCGATACGCATCGACCCCGAGCGCCGCCATATGCGCGACGTCATCGCGGTAGCGGTGGTAGTGATCACATGCGACGTCGCCCGTCGAGCCGTCGTCGATCGCGCCGGGCCGGCCGCAGAAGACGTCCCAAATGGACGGCTCCTTGCCATCGGCGTCGTGGGCTCCCTCGATCTGGTACGCGCTCGTCGCGACCCCGAAGACGAAGCTCCGTGGGAATCCGCGCGCTGCGGCGACGGGATCATCCGCGCGCGGCCCCACCGTCACGTCGCTGACGCCTTCACGAGTTCTCACTTTTCGACACCGGTGATGACGATGCCGCGCATGAACGCGCGCTGCGCGAAGAAGAAGATCGCCACCGGCACGATGATCGACATGACCGCCGCAGCCTGGATCATCGTGGGCTTCTGCGAGTAGAGGGCATTGAAGACCGCGATGCCCACCGAGAGCGGCTGCGCGTCGGCGTTCCCCTGGAGATAGATGAGCGGCTGGAAGAAGTCGTTCCACGCGAAGAAGAAGTGGAAGAGGCCCACCGCGGTGAGCACCGGGATCGACTGCGGGATGATCACCGATACGAGGACGCGCAGCGGGCTGGCGCCGTCCATCATCGCGGCCTCATCCAGCTCGCGTGGGATCGTCATGAAGTACTGGCGGAGCAGGAAGACGTTGTAGGCGTTCGCGAAGAAGTGAGGGATGAGTAGCGGCAGCCAGGTCCCGGTCCATCCCAGAGACAGGAAGACGGCGAAGGTGGGGATGAGCGTGATCTGGTGCGGGAGGATGATCGTCGACAGAAGCACGATGAGGAGCGCGTTCCTGGCCGGGAAGCGGAAGCGGCTGAAGCCGTACGCGACGGCGGTGGACGAAAGAAGCGTTCCCAGTGTGCCGATCAACGCGATCGCGAAGGTGTTGAAGAGAAGCCGGCCGAAGTTGAGCTGATTCCAGACGACGGCGAAGTTTTCGAGCTCGAGTCCGAACTGCCAGGCCTGCTCGAGCGTGCGCCAGCGCCCCTGCCATTCGATCGTGCCGTTCTCGGGGTGCCCGGGATCCACGAACGTCGCGTCCTCGCGGCGCGGATCGACGAGCGCCCATTCGTGCACCCCATCAGCGGTCGGAACTTTGTAGACCGCGTACTCGTGCCCCTGCCACGTGAACGTCGAAGGCTTCGCGGGGTAGAGCGGCGCGCCCGCCTCGGACATCTGGGCCGCGTTTTTAAGCGCGGTCGCGGCCATGTAGCCGAGCGGCATGAGATACGCACTCACGACCACCAGGCCGAAGAGGGTCACGCCGGAGATCGCGGTCCAGGCGCGCAGGCGCCGGTCGAACCGACCGCGCAGTCCGATATGGGTGAGCGGTCGCGCGGCGGTGAGCGTCATCGCGCCGAGCCCTCATAGACCCACCGGCTCCGTGTCCGGAACAGGATCACCGTGAGTACCAGCACGATGACGAAGAGCAGCCATGCGAGCGTCGCGGCGTAGCCCATCTCGTAATAGCGCCAGCCCTCGCGGTACAGGTTCAGATTGAAGAAGAGTGTCGCGTTGTCCGGATCGCCGCGGCCGTTCGTCAGCACGTACGCCTGCGTGAAGTACTGGAACGTCCCGATGAGGGCGATGATGAGGTTGTAGAAGAGGACCGGCGACACCATCGGGATCGTCACGTTCCGGAACTGCGCCCAGCGTCCGGCGCCATCGATCTTCGCCGCTTCGTAGAGCTCGGTCGGCACGCTCTGTAACCCGGCGAGCGCAATGAGCATCATCGTCCCGGTTCCCCAGAGCGAGATCAGCGAGAGACCGGGATAGACCCACGCCGTGCTGTTGAGCCAATCAGGACCGGCGATGCCGACCGCGCCGAGGGCGAAGTTGAGCCAGCCTGTGTGCAGATTGAGGACGCCCTGCCAGATCAGCGTCGTCGCGACGATCGGGATCTGCGTCGGCATATAGAAGAGCGTGCGGAAGACGCTGCGCCCGAGAAGACGCGGGTGGTTCACGAGCATCGCGAGCCCCAGGGAGACTCCGAGCGTGAGAGGCAGCATCACCGCGGCGAACTTGAGGGTTACCCCGAGCGACTGGAGCACGAGCGGGTCGGTGAACATCCGTTGGTAGTTGGCGAACCCAACGACCTGGACCGCGTCGGGATACCGGGGATCGAAGTTCGTCAGCGAGATGACGAAGGAAGCTCCCATCGGGAGCAGCGTGAAGACCATAGCGCCGACGATCCACGGTGCGATGAAGGCCAGACCCCAGAGGGATTCCCGGCGGGTCAGCGTGAGCATCATCAACGAGACCCTTCCATATGAACACCGCTCCTCGAGACGCGGGTGGCGCCCGGCCGCCGATGCGTACCGGGCGCCACCATACGACGACCTAGCCCCCGCCGAATGTCGACTGGAGCGACTTCACGAGGTCGCCCAGCCTGGTGTCCATATTCAGCGTCG
>DASYUC010000038.1:0-36295 GCA_036001645.1 Candidatus Limnocylindria bacterium | reverse complement strand
GTCGCGCGTGTCGCGGCGTGCGCGCTGTGGGGACTCGAGAGCGCGATGGTGACGGTCGAAGCCGACGTGGCCAACGGCCTGCCGCACTTCACGGTCGTCGGGATGCCTGATGCCGCGGTCTCCGAGGCACGCGAACGCGTGCGCGCCGCGATCCGCAACTCCAACTTCGAGTTCCCGCTGCGCCGGGTCGTCGTGAACCTCGCGCCGGCGGAGCGGCGGAAGGAGGGGACCGGCTTCGACCTCGCGATCGCGCTCGGCGTGCTGCGCGCGACCGGTCAGCTGACACGAGACCCCGACGCGCTCTGCCTCGGCGAGCTCGCGCTCGACGGCACGCTGCGGCCTGTCCGCGGCGTCATGGCGCGAGTACGACGCGCGATGCTCGCCGGCCTTTCGACCGCGTTCGTCGCGCAAGAGAACGCGGCGGAGGCCGCCGCGCTCGGCGCCGCCGCCTACGGCTTTGCGTCGCTGCGCGACGTGGTCGAGCACATCGAAGGTCGCGCGCGGCAGGCGCCCTCGCCGGCACCATCGCCCGCACCGCGGCCGCCACATCCCGTGGACCTTGCCGACATCGCGGGACACGACACGCCCAAGCGCGCGCTCGAGGTCGCGGCGGCGGGCGGCCACAGCCTGCTGCTGATCGGGCCGCCGGGCACGGGCAAGACGCTCCTCGCTCGCGCGATCGCGTCGCTGCTCCCGGCGCTCGATCCCGATGAGGCGATCGTCGCGAGCGCGGTGCACAGCGTGGCCGGCCTCATCGATCCCGAGCGCCCGCTCCTTGGCGCGCGCCCCTTCCGCGCGCCACACCACACCGCCTCGCACCTCGCGCTCGTCGGTGGCGGCTCGCCGCCACGGCCGGGCGAAGTGAGCCTCGCGCATGGCGGCGCGCTCTTCCTCGACGAGCTCGCGGAGTTCTCACCTTCCGTCCTCGAGACCCTGCGCGAGCCGCTCGAGGAGGGGGCGGTCACGATCTCGCGCGCGGGAACGGCGGCCACGTATCCCGCGCGCTTCACGCTCGTCGCCGCGATGAACCCCTGCCCGTGCGGTCACGCCGGCGATCCCGCCGAGCAGTGCACCTGCCTTCCGGACGCGGTCGACCGCTATCACGCGCGCCTCTCGGGTCCGCTCCTCGATCGCATCGATCTGCGCGTCCACGTACCGCGCATCGCGTACGAGGACCTGCGCCAGGACGGTCGCGAGCATTCGCATACGGTCCGCGAGCGCGTGGTCGCCGCGCGCGAGCGCATGCGCGCGCGACTCGCGGGCACGGGCCGGCGCTGCAACGCCGAGCTCGCGGTCGCCGACGTGCGGCGCCACTGCCGCCTCGCGAGCGAGGCGGAGACGCTGGCCGCGGAGGCCGTGCGTGGCCGGCGACTGTCGGCGCGCGGCTTCCACCGCGTTCTGCGCGTGGCGCGCACCGTCGCGGACCTCGCCGGCAGCGAAGACATCCGCACCTCCGATCTCGCCTTCGCGCTCCTCCTCCGCGCCGCGGCGTGATCGCGGTCGCGCCGCCCGACCTCCGATATCCGCCGCGCCTCCGGGACCTCGAGCGTCCACCGGATCCACTCTGGATCGACGGCGACGCGGCGGCTCTCGCAGCGCGCGCGGTCGCCATCGTCGGGACCCGGCGCATGACCGCATATGGGGAGCGCGTCGCACGCGAGCTCGCCGGCGCCTGCGCCAGCGCGGGCGTCGTCGTCATCTCGGGCCTCGCGCAGGGCATCGACAGCGCGGCCCATCGCGGCGCCCTCGATGCCGGCGGCCGCACCGTCGCGGTGCTCGGCGAGGGCATCGCGCTCTTCGTCGCCACCGTTCGCGGCCGGCGACGGCCGCTCGTCCCGCGCATCCGCGCGAGCGGCGCGCTCGTGTCGCAGTACGAGCCGACCTTCTGCGCGCAGCCGTGGACCTTCGTGAGGCGGAATGCGACGATCGCGGCGCTCGCCGAGGCGGTGGTCGTGGTCGAGGCGGGCGAGCGGTCCGGTGCGCTCATCACCGTCGTGAAGGCTCGCGAGCTTGCCCGTCCGATCTTCGCGGTCCCCGGTCCACTGGGCTCCGTGGCGTCGGTCGGAACGAACGCGCTCATCGCCTCCGGCGGAGCGCGAGCTTTGCTCGGGGCGCAAGCACTGCTCGAGACGCTCGTTCTCCCGGTCCCTCCCGCGAACGCGCCGCCGACCGATCCGATCCTCGAGGCGCTGGCCGCGGGCGCGCTCGATGCCGACGCACTACGGAGGCGCGTGCGACTGACGGAAAGCGACTTCGCGAACCGCCTCCTGCGGCTCACGCTGGCGGGACTGGTCGTGAAGACACCGGATGGACGCATTCGCGGCCGCTAGTGATACCCCGCCGCGACACACCGGCACGACGGCAGATGGAATCTTCCGGTGGGGAGAGTGTGGGATGGGCGTGATCCCAGGGACTTTCGGGCACGGTCCAGCCAAGCGCACCGACGACTGTCGGCTCTGCGCCGAGATGAGCGCGCCCGATGCAAGGACTTTGTCGGCGAAGCACCGGCTGCGCACGATCCTCGTGCCGGTCCTGATCGTGACCGCGGGACTTCTATTCGCTCTGAACGGCGGTCCTACGGGTTGGATCGGAGGAGGCATCGCCGTCGGCATCCTCTCGGGCGCGGTGCACGCGTGGTCAAGCGGTCGGAACCTGCGCCGCGCCGCGCACAGCGTGCATGACATGGAGATCAAGGCGTCCTCCGACGAAGCCGATCGGCGTGTCGAGCTCGTCATCAGGCAATTCGAATGGGCCGTCAACGATGTCGCGAAGCTCAGGAGCAACCTCGCGAACGCCGAGGCCACAGTGCAGGCGCTCACGGAGCGCGGTCGGCAGCGCGAGCATCAGATGGAGCAGCTCGTCCGCCAGATCTCGCAGCTTCGCGAGCGCCTGGCTGAAGTCGCGATGGCTGCTTCGGCGACGGGGCCGTCGGTCACCGACCCGGCCTCACCGCCGTCCGAGGCGATCCGCTTCAGCTTTGGACTTCATCTCGACGGACCCAGAGCCCGGCTGGAGCTGCAGACCGTGGCGAACGGAGAAAGCCCGACGAGGCTCCGCGTCATGGATCGCGACGGCCAGATCGTCGTGGTCAGCGGTATGGCGGTGGTGTCACTTGATGGCATGCTCGAATTCCAGCTGGAGCCGCCGCTCGACCTCATAGCCGACCTCGATGAGGGGCGGGAGATCAACTACGCGATCGAGGCACTCGTCGACGAGGAATGGAAGCCGGTCCGCCTCCGGGACACCGGCCGCCGTACGCGGAGCGTTGTGGATATCCACGGCCGGCTCTCGCGTGTGCCTGACGTGACAGACGCGTCCCGGGCCGGCGAGCCGGCGCACGCGCGGCGGTCGACGCTGAACTGACCGGCCGGGTCAGTACGACGCGGCGAGCAGTTTCGTCGGGTCAGCCTGCAGCGGGATGATGTTCGCGGTCCGCAGCGTCGTGGTGTCGAGGACCGCGACCGCATGCTCGAGCCCGGCGAGCGCGACGTAGAGCTCGTCGGCGTTCGGCGAGATCGCGATGTCGACCACCGAGCCGAGGAACGATGTGCGCGCCCGCACGCGCTCGTTGCCGAGGTCGATCGCGAGCACGCCGTTCGCGGTGCCGACGTAGAGCGCGTCCTCACCCGGCGAGACCGCGATCGCGGTCGCCTCGCCGTCGATCGCGATGCGCTGCACGACGGCGTACTGCTCCGTGTCCACGACGTCGATCACGTTCTTTCCGCGGATCGCGGTGTAGATCCGCGTGCCCGAGCCGTTCATCGACATCGCGCCGGCGGGGCCGTCGAGCGGGATCGTGTAGGGAGTGCGGCCGCCGAGGTTGAGATACAGGAGATCGATGCCCAGCGGCGTCGCGACGAAGATGTGGTTGTGCTTGTAGCTCGGCGCGAGCTCCTGCGGCGTGCTCCGGTACGCGAAGAACTCCTGCTGACCGGTGGTGAGGTCGATCTGCTGCGCGCCGCGCGCGCCGACGATCAGCGCTGACACGCCGTCGCGATTGGCGCCGACGATGCCGTCGTCGATCGCGACCGTACGCGTGCTCGGCTCACCGCCGGTGAGATCCCACGCGGTCAGCGTCTTCCCGTCGAGCGCGAGCAGCGTGCGTCCGTCGGTCTGGATCGCTACGGACGACGCGCGTACGGACGAGGGTGCGAGCGCGCTGTCGTGCGGACGGCCGATCCCCACCGTGCCGCCGGACACGACGACCAGGCGCACCTCGCGTGCCGGACGCGCGAGCGGCGGCTGGTAGTGATCGATGGTGGAGCGCGTCTTCTTCTTCCAGCCGTCGCGATCGACGAACGGATACGCGTCGACCGCCCCGCCGGGCCCGAGGATCCCGTACGGCGTGTCGCCGATGAAGTCCTTGTCCGCGTCTGTCCCCTTGTAGTCCGCCCACCAGTTGCCCTCCTTCTTCTCGGGATCGAACCACTGGTTGGCGTCGGGATTGTTGTCGCTCACCTGAGGCGAGTTGCCGGACACGTTGTTGTGGAATATGGCGTTGCCCTTGGCGTCGCTGAACCAGATGCCCCAGTTCACGTTGTTCTCGATCGTGTTCTCGAAGATCCGGTTGCCGGTGCTTCGATAGAGATAGATGCCGTACCCGCCGGGGCTGTTGTAGGTCTGCCGAATGAGGTTGTTGCCCTCGACGATGTTGTCGTTCGCGTCCTGCAGGTGCAGGCCGTAGATGTTGCCGACGACCGTCGAGCGGCGGATCGCGTTCCCGTTGGACGCGTGGATGTAGAAGCCGAAGCGGTTGCGCTCGCTCTTCACGTCCTCGATACGGGACTTCTCCATGTCGATGAAGTAGATGCCGGTCGAGAACTGGCTGATCGTTCCGTTGCGGACGGTCACGTTCGTGTGGCCGCCGGTCCGCACGCCAACGGTGTCGAGCTGCGGCGCCGGCCACGTCTGCGGGCCCATGCCCGGGCCGGTGATGGTGTGGCCGCCGAGGTCGAGCGTGACGTTGTCGGCGTTGATCACGAAGGCGTCGGTGGTGCACGTCATGTCGCCCGCGAGTACGAAGTCCGTGGTGACCCGCTGGCCGCACTGCGCGCTCTGCGGCGCGACGCCGAGCGACGGGGTCGGCGTGGGCGCGGCGGTCGCCGTCGGGCCGGCCGCCGCTGCCGCGGAGCTGGACGCGGTCGGCGAAGCCTGTGCCCCGGGGCGGCCGGCTTGGCAAGCGACGGCGGCGACGACGAGCAGCGCGATGCCGGCGGCCCTTACGCGCATATCGAAAGCCTATACAACGGCGTCGCGCGCGGGTTCCCCGACACTCTCCCCTGTGCGAGAGGAAGGCCAGCGCATCGACGGCCGGCTCGAGGGGACGCTCCGCGTGCCCGACGCCGAGCCGCGCGCGATCGTCGTGATCGCGCATCCGCTCCCGACGCATGGAGGCGAGATGCGCAATCCGCTCGTCGCCGGCATCGCGCGCGCCTGCGCCGAGCGCGACTGGTACGCGCTGCGATTCAATTTCCGTAGCGTCGGTGCCAGCGCCGGCACATGGACCGGTGGGCAGCAGGAGCCTGACGACATCGCGGCCGCGGTCTCGCACGCGCGCGGGCTCGCACCGACGCTGCCGCTCGGTCTGGTCGGTTACAGCTTCGGTGCGCTCATGGCCCTGCGCTGGGCGTCACGCGGTGGGCGGGTCGATGCGCTCGTGCTCGTCGGGCTGCCGCTGCGGTCGGTCGCCGGAGGCGACAACGATCTGCCGCCCGTTGGCGATGGCACGTTCATCGTCGCGGCCGAGCACGACCAGTTCGGCACGGCGGCGGAGCTGCGTGAACGCTTTCCGCAAGCACGGATCGCCGAGGTGCGCGGCGCCGATCACTTCTTCGTCGGACACCGCGAGGAGCTGCAGCGACTGGTGACCGAGGAGCTGGCGCGCACGTTAGGATGACGTTCCCATGACCGCGGAAGTGAGCGTTCCGAAGACCGCGCCTGCGGCCAAGCAGACGCGAAAGCGCATCCTGACGGGCGATCGCCCGACCGGCCGCCTGCACGTGGGCAACTACGTTGGGACGCTCGCGAACCGCGTGAAGCTGCAGGACGAGTACGAGACGTTCCTGCTCGTTGCCGACCATCACATGCTCACGACGAAGCTCGACGGCCTCAGCCAGATCGAGCAGAACGTCCGCGACGACGTCATCGACAACCTCGCGGTCGGCGTCGATCCCGAGAAGGTCACCTACTTCCTGCAGTCGCTCGTGCCGCAGATCCCCGAGCTGCATCTGTACTTCTCGATGCTCGTCTCGGTCCCACGAGTGCAGCGGATCCCGACGCTCAAGGACCAGCTGCGGGACCACGGCCTCGCGCAACCGACATACGGGCTGCTCGGTTATCCGGTGCTGCAGGCGGCGGACATCCTCATCGTGAAGGGCAACCTCGTGCCCGTCGGCCGCGACCAGGAGTCGCACATCGAGCTCACGCGCGAGATCGCGCGGCGCTTCAACGAGCTCTTCGCGCCGGTCTTCCCCGTCCCGGAGTCGCTCATCCCGGACATGGGGCTGCTGCCCGGCGTCGACGGACGGGAGAAGATGGGGAAGAGCCTCGACAACGCGATCTACCTCGGCGACGAGCCCAAGACCGTCGAGCGCAAGGTCATGGGCATGTACACCGATCCGAATCGCGTCCGCGCCGACACGCCGGGGCGCGTCGAGGGGAACCCGGTCTTCGTCTACCACGACTCCTTCAACCCCGATAGGGCAGAGGTCGATGATCTCAAGGCGCGCTATCGCGAAGGCAAGGTCGGCGATGTCGAGGTGAAGCGCAAGCTGCTCGCGGCGATGGAGAAGTTCCTCGCGCCGATCCGCGAGCGCCGCGCGGAGCTCGCCGCGCGACCGAAGCTCGTGGATGAGATCCTCGCGGCCGGCAGCGAGCGTGCCCGGCGCGAGGCGGCCACCACTCTCCATGAGGTCCGTCAGGCGATGCATCTCGACTACTTCGGGCGCTAGCGCTCTTGCCCCGCCTCTATGCGCTGATCCTCTCGGGCGGCGCGGGCACGCGGCTCTGGCCACTCTCACGGCGCGATAAGCCGAAGCAGTTCCTGCCGCTCGTGGGCGAGCGCACGCTGCTGCAGGACACCGTCGATCGGGTCGCCGAGATCATCCCGCTCGAGCGCATCTTCGCGGTGGCGCCGCCGGAGCACCGTCTCCTGATCCACGAGCAGCTCCCCGAGCTGCGCACGGACCACGTGGTCATCGAGCCGTACCCGCGAGGCAACGCGGCGGCGATCGGTCTCGCGATGGCCGCGCTGCACGCGTTCGACCCCGATGCCGTCGTCGCCATCCTGCCATCGGACCACGTGATCGAGCGGCGTGGGAAGTTCCGGGAGGTGCTCGTCGCCGCGACGGCCGCTGCGGAGGCGGGGAATCTCGTCACGCTCGGCGTCGAGGCGGAAAGCCCGGACACCGGCTTCGGCTACATCGAGGCGGGAGACCAGCTCGACCTGAAGGCGCCGCTGCCGGTGCATGCGGTGAGGCGCTTCATCGAGAAGCCCAAGCGCGACGCGGCGGAGAAGATGATCGCCGCCGGTGGGCACTACTGGAACGCGGGGATGTTCGTCTGGCGTGTCGCCGAGATCGTGCGCGCCTTTGACGAGCACCTCCCCGCCACGGCGAAGGCGATCCACGCCCTGGCCGACGCCGTCGGCACGCCGCGCTACGAGGGCGTGCTGGGCGAGGTCTGGGAGGAGACCGACAAGACGACGATCGACTACGGGATCCTGGAGAAGGCGAAGAACGTGGCCGTCGTTCCGGCGGACATCGGCTGGCACGATGTGGGGAGCTGGGGCCGGCTCGCCGCGATCGTCCAGCGGTCCGATAACTGGTCGTCCGACGGCCACGTCGCGATCGGGGCCGGCGACAACTACGCCTGGGCGCCGGGGAAGGTCGTGGCCCTGGTCGGCGTGGAGGGGCTCATCGTCGTGGACACGCCGGACGCCCTGCTGGTGGCCTCGAAAGAGCATGCCGAGGAGGTAAAGGAGGTCGTCGACCACCTCCGGCGGGAGGAGCGCGAGGAGCTCCTCTAGGCGGCCGGGAGGGGCTCCGGGAACAGGGCCTCTAGCCGGTACATTTAAAGTGGTAGTAGCGGTAGGGCGCCCGTGAGGGCGCTTTTCGTTATGTGAAAGGCGGTCGCAGTTGGCGGAGGCGAAACAGGACCTGGTGGTGGTCGAATCACCGACCAAGGCCAGGACGCTCGAACGGATGCTCGGTCCCGGCTACAAGGTCGAGGCCTCCTACGGCCACATCCGCGATCTGCCGAAATCGAAGATCGGGATCGACCTGAAGACGTTCGCACCCGAGTACGTGATCCCGGACGACTCGGAGAAACATGCGCGCCTCCTCCGCAAGGAGGCGAAGACCGCGCCGCACATCTGGCTCGCCACCGACCTCGACCGCGAGGGCGAGGCGATCGCGTGGCATCTGGCCGAGATCATCGGCGGCGTGAAGAGCAAGATGCGCCGCGTCACCTTCCACGAGATCACACCAGCGGCGATCGCCGATGCCTTCAAGCATCCGCGCGAGATCGACCAGGATCTGGTGAACGCGCAGCAGGCGCGCCGCGTCGTGGACCGGCTCGTCGGCTACACGATGTCGCCGCTGCTCTGGAAGAAGATCCGCTACGGGCTCTCCGCCGGCCGCGTCCAGTCCGTCGCGCTCCGTCTCATCGTCGACCGCGAGCGCGAGATCCAGGCGTTCAAGGCCGAGGAGTACTGGAGCATCGATGCGCTCCTCGCGAACCACGCCGGCGAATCGTTCACGGCGGAGGTCATCCAGCACAAGGGTCACAGGATCCACATCGGCACCGGCGAGGCCGCTGACAAGCACCGTGCCGCGCTGGCGGACGCGAAGTACATCGTCAAGAGCCTCGAGAAGCGCGAGAGCTCGCGCAACGCGGCGCCGCCGTTCACGACCTCGACGCTGCAGCAGGATGCGTCGCGCAAGCTCGGCTTCTCGGTGAAGCGCACGATGGTCCTCGCGCAGCAGCTCTACGAGGGTGTCTCGCTCGGCGACATGCCGGTCGGACTCATCACCTATATGCGTACCGACTCGCTTCACGTGGCGGAGAGCGCCCTGCGCCAGGCCCGCGACGTGATCACCAAGGAATTCGGTGCGCAGTACGCCCTCGAGAAGCCGCGTCACTACAAGACGCGCTCGAAGGGCGCGCAGGAAGCGCACGAGGCCATCCGTCCCACGGATCTCTCTCGCACGCCGACCTACGCGAAGAAGTACCTCAAGCCGGATCAGCTGAGGCTCTACACGCTCATCTGGCAGCGCACGCTGGCCTCGCAGATGGCGCCCGCGCGGTTCGAGAACACGCGGCTCGACGTCGATGCCGGGCCGTACGTGCTCCGCGCGAACGGACGCCGCGTCACCTTCGACGGATTCATCCGCGTCTACGCCGAAGGCACCGACGAGCCGGAGAAGGAGATCGCGCCGCTGCCCGAGGTCGTGGCCGGCGAGGATCTGAAGCTTCTCGCCCTCGACGCGGCGCAGCACTTCACGCAGCCGCCGCCGCGGTTCACGGAGGCGTCACTCGTGAAGACGCTCGAGGAGCACGGCATCGGCCGTCCCTCGACGTACGCACCGACGATCTCGACGCTCACGGGTCGCAAGTACGTGCGCAAGGAGGGCCGCGCGCTCGTGCCCGAGGACGTCGGATTCGTCGTGACCGACTTCCTGAAGGAGCATTTCCCGGACATCGTCGATAACGGCTTCACCGCGCGCATGGAGCTCGACCTCGACCGCATCGCCGGTGGCGAGACGGAGTGGGTCCCGGTCGTGCGCGACTTCTTCACGCCGTTCATCAAGCTCGTCGAGGAGAAGACGAAGTCGGTGAAGAAGTCGGATATCACCGAGGAGAAGACCGACCGCATCTGCCCCAAGTGCGGACGGCCGGTGATCATCAAGCTCGGCCGGTTCGGTCGGTTCTACTCCTGCACCGGATTCAAGAAGACGAAGAAGGGCGAGCCGCAGCCGCCCGGCGCGTGCGATTACTCGGAGCCGCTCGAGGGACAGCAGGAGCCGCAGCTCGAGATCATCGAAGGCGAGATGTGTCCCGACTGCGGGAAGCCGCTCGCGCGTCGCCGCGGTCGCTTCGGCCCGTTCATCGGCTGCACCGGCTACCCGGACTGCAAGTACATCAAGAAGACGCAGGTGAAGACCGGCGTGACGTGCCCGCTGTGCGGTCAGGGCGAGCTGGTGCAGCGACGCGGCCGCGGGCGTTCGCTCTTCTACGGCTGCGAGCGCTATCCGGAGTGCACGTTCACGGCACGCCAGCTGCCCGGCAAGGAAGCGCCGGGCAAGGACGCGGCGTGAGAAAGCACGTCGCCTGAGGGCGACGCCGGCGACGGGCAGCGACGTCCAGCGCTGGGACGAGCTGGTCGTCGCCACCGGACAGCCGCACGTGCTGCAGTCGGCCGCGTGGGGCGACCTCCGGGCCGCCACTGGTTGGAGCGTGCGCCGCTTCATGCTTGACGGCGGCATCGCGCAGGTGTTGCTGAAGCCCCTGCCGCTCGGTCTCTCCGTCGCGTACGCGCCGCGCGGCCCGCTCGTCGCGCCGGAGCGGCTCGCCGACGCGATCGCGGCGGTGCGGGACGCGCTCGCCAAGGAGCGCTGCGCGAGCCTCCTGTGCGATCCGGAAGCGCCTGACGATCCCGCACTCCGCGCGAGCCTCGCGCGGGCGGGCGTCCGGGCGTCGCCGGTGTTCGTACAGCCGCGCCGCACGCTGCTCATGGACCTGGCAAAGAGCGACGAGGAGCTCTTCGCGGCGATGCGGAAGAAGACGCGTCAGTACATCCACAAAGCGGAGCGGGCAGGCGTGGTGACCGAGGAGAAGCGTGACCTCGACCGGTTCATGAGGGTGCTGAGCGCCGTTGCGGTGCGCGACCGCTTCGCGATCCGCTCGCGCGAGTATTTCGAGCGACTGCTCGCGGCGTTCGGCGACCGCGCTCTCCTGATGTTCGCGCGCGTCGGCGATGAGGACGCGGGCGCGATGCTGCTGGTGCGCATGGCTGACCGCGCCTGGGAGCTCTACGGTGGCTGGAGCGGTGCGCACGCCGAGGCGCGTCCCTTCTATCTGCTCAAATGGCGTGCGATGCTGCGCATGCGCCAGCTCGGCGTCAGCCGCTACGACATGTACGGCCTGGCCGAGGGCGCCGACGATCCGCTCGCGGGCGTCGAGAACTTCAAGCTCGGCTTCGGCGGCGAGGTCGTCACCTGGATCGGCGCGCTCGAGATCCCGGTCCGGCCGATGCTCTATCCGCTGTGGCAGCTCGCCGCGCGCCGGCGTCTCGCGCGCTCCGCCGCCTGATGGACGCGCCGCGCGGTTGGGATGATGCCGCCGCGCGCTCGCCGTGGGGTCACGTGCTCCAGTCGTCGGTCTGGGCGCAGGTGCGCGAGCGCCAGGGATGGCGGGCCGAATACGTGCGCATCGGCGAGCCGCTCCCTGTCGCGCTCGTGCTGTGGAAGGACGCGCTCGCCGGCCAGCGCATCGCGTACGTGCCGCGCGGTCCCATCGTCGCGCCGGGCGACAGCGCGGGACTGCGTCGCGCGCTCGTGCGACTTGCGGATATCGCGCGCGAGCGCCGCGCCGTGTTCCTCAAGGTGGATCCCGAGCTGGACTCCGAATTCGCCGGCGAGCCGCTGCGCGCGGCGGGATTCGCGCGTTCTCCGCAGGACATCCAGCCGGTCCTCGCCACGCTGGAGCTCGACCTCGCTCCAGATGAGGAGGCGCTCCTCGCGGCCATGGACAAGGACACCCGTTGGAGCGTGCGACAGGGGCCGAAGCGCGGCGTCGCGGTGCGCGAGGTGAGCGACGATGCCGGTCTCCGCGCCTTCTACGACCTGTACTCGCTCACCGGGCGGCGCGCGGAGTTCATCACGCGCACCTGGGACTACTACCGCTCCGTCTGGCGTGCGCTCATCGACGCCCGTCTCGCGACGCTCCGCCTCGCGTACGTGGACGACGCGCCTGTCGCCGGCGCGATGACCTGGCGCTGTGGGGAGCGGACCGTCTATCAGACCGGGGCGACGAACGACGCGGCGCGCAAGAGCCATGCCGCGTACACGCTCGTGTGGGAGTGCATCATCGGAGCGAAGCGCGAGGGCGCGAAGCGCTTCGACCTCGGCGGCATACCGACCGACGTCGACCGAAAGGACGATCCGATGTACGGGCCATATGTCTTCAAGCGCGGGTTCGGTGGGGTTGTCCGTCGCTGGACCGGCGCGCACGACACCGTACCGCGCTCGCTCGCGTATCGCGCATACCTTCTGGCCGAGCCGGCGTACACCACCGCCCTGCGGCTCGTTGGCCGGGTGCGCGGATAGCGCGTTGAAGCTCGGTCCGCTGCTGGAGAGCGCGAAGATCGCGGTGCCAACGGGCGCCGCGGACCTCGACGTGCGCGCGGTCACGTACGACTCGCGCAAGGTCGCGCCCGGATCGCTCTTCGTCGCGATCGAGGGATTCCACCGCGATGGGCACGAGTTCGCGGCCGAGGCGACCAGGCGCGGTGCCGTCGCCATCGTCGCGCAGCGCAAGCTGCGGTCGAAGGTGCCGGTCGCGGTCGTCGCGGACAGCCGCGCCGCGCTCGCCGATCTCGCGGCCGAGATGTTCGAGCATCCGACCCGCAAGCTGAAGCTCGTCGGGGTGACCGGGACCGACGGCAAGACCACGACCGTGCATCTGGTGTCGGACGTGCTCGAGGCCGGCGGTGAGGTGACCGGATTCGCGACGACGGTGGACTTCAAGATCGCCGACCATCTTTCCGCGAACGACACGCGGCAGAGCACTCAGGAGGCGGTCGAGATCCAGGAATTCTTCGCCGAGCTCCTCGTTGCCGGTGGAACGTGGGGCGTGCTCGAGGCGACGTCGCACGCGCTGGCCCTGCGCAAGCTTCGGGGCACCGAGGTCGACATCGCGGTCTTCACGAACCTTTCACCCGAGCACCTCGATTTCCACGGCACGCTGCAGGCATACCTCGAGGCGAAGGGGATCCTTTTCGACATGCTCGGCCAGGGGGCGGACAAGGGCGTGCGCAAGACGGCCGTGCTCAACGCCGACGATCCGCACTGGCAGTACCTCGTCGATCGCGCCGCGGGGGCGGAGATCATCACCTACGGGATCGACGCGCACGCCGACGTGCAGGGGACCGTGCTCGCGGCCGACGCGAGCGGTTCGCGCGTGCGCGTCGAGGCGCGCGGCGAGACCGTCGAGATCGCGCTACCGCTCGTCGGACGCTTCAACGTCCACAACGCGCTCGCCGCGATCGCCGCGGGCGTCGCGGCCGGTGTGCCGCTCGCGAAGGCGCGCGACGCGCTGCAGCGCGCCCGGCCCGTGCGCGGTCGCATGGAGCGCATCGACCGCGGTCAGCCCTTCAGCGTGATCGTGGACTACGCGCACACGCCCGAGTCGCTCGACAAGGTCCTGGCCCTCCTCCGCCCGCTCACCAAGGGCCGTCTCGTCGCCGTGTTCGGCAGCGCCGGCGAACGCGACCGCGCCAAACGTCCGCGGCTGGCGGAGGTCGCGGCGAAGCACGCCGACTTCTTCATCATCACGCAGGAGGATCCGCGTCTGGAAGATCCGGCGGCGATCCTCGCCGAGATCGAAGCCGGCGCAACGGCCGCGGGGAAGACGCGCGGGACGGACTACGCGGTCGTCGACGATCGCCGCGAGGCGGTGCGCGAGGCGCTGCGCGGCGCGCAGGCCGGCGACACGGTGCTCCTGGCCGGCAAGGGCCACGAGGGCTCGATCATCGTTGGCGAGGAGAAGCGACCCTGGGACGAGGCGGCTGTGGCGCGCGACGCGCTTCGCGAGCTTGGGTTCGCCGCATGACGACCACCGGGGAGCGCCGCCCCCCGAGCCCCCGTCGCTCGCGTGGCGCCGCGCTCGCGCAGACGCGCGCGCTGGCCGAGCACCTTCCGGAGGTCGTCGCGCAGCTGCGCACCGAGATCGGCGTCCCCGCGCATCCGCGTGGTCGCCCAGCGCTCGTGATGCTCATGGGCTTCCCCGGAGTGGGGAAGACGCACTGCGCGCGGCTGCTGGCCGAACGGCTGGGCGCGGCGCACGTCGCGTCCGACCATCTCCGGAGCCGCCTCTTCATCGCGGCGTCGTACGCCGACGAGGAGAATCGTGCGGTGTTCACCGTCGCCGAGGCGCTGGTCGACGAGCTCCTGGCGGAGGGCCACGTCGTGATCCTCGACGCGACGAATCTCATCGCGAGCTACCGCGCCCCGATGGAGGCCGTGGCCGGCCGCCGCGGTGTGACGCTGCTGCACGTGCTCGTCGTCGCGGACGATGCCGACGTGCGTGCTCGTCTCGCCGCGCGCTCGGTGGCCCGCGCGGACGGCGACCACTCGGACGCGGACGTCGGCGTCTACGAGCGGATGCGTCTGCGGGGCTTCGACGCGCCCGAGCGGTTCGTCGAGCTTCGAAACGGGCCAGGCGTCGTCTCCGAGATCGAGCGGATCGCGTCGAGCTTGGCATGAGACGCTATGCGCGCGGGCTCGCGTTCGGGCTGGTCGCGATCGCGCTCGTGATCGCCTACGGGATACTCGGCTCGCGCGCCGCGCCGCTCGTGCTTCCCGCCGCCGCGCCGACACCGACCCCGACGAAGCCGGTAAGCGCGGTGCCCGCGCCGCAGATCCCGGGCACGATCGCGTTCGCGCTGCGCAACGACGTCTACATGCTGCGCGATGGCAAGTACGTGAGCGTGACGTCGGACGCTCGGTCGATCCAGCCGAACCTGTCGGAGGACGGACGCACGCTGCTCTTCGTGCGCGCCGAGGCGATCAACGGAAAACGGAGCGTCGATGGACAGGTCACGCCCGCGATCCTCCGTTACACGGACATCGTGAAGAAGGATCCCAGCGGCGGGGTGGAATCCATCGTGCTCACGGGGCTCCTCGTGTCCGCGCCCAGCGGCTTCCATACGGTCGCCTGGTATACGGGTCCCGCGCTGTCGCCCGACGCCAAGCGGTTCGCCGTCACGACGGACGCCGTGGAGGGCGGCGTGTCAGACCTCGAGATCTTCGACGCGCAGACCGGCAAGCGCGTCCTGCTCCTGTCGCAGGGCTCGAACCTCGCCGACCCGGCGTGGTCGCCGGATGGAAAGACGCTCGCGGTGACCTCGTACACCCAGGGCGAGCCGCACATCCTGCTCGTGCCGTCGGACGGCCGCGCGGCGGCACCGCTCGCGATCAAGGGCGCGACGGGCGAATCGTACCGGCCGTCGTATTCACCGGATGGCCTGTGGATCACGTACACGCTGCGGCATGACGGCCGCAACGACGTGCACGCGGTCGAAGTGAAGACCGGTCAGGACGTCGCGCTCACGAGTGACGGGAAGAGCTGGAACAGCGTGTTCTCGCCGGACGGCAGGCAGATCGCGTTCCTGCGCGAGAGCGGCGGAGTCATCGATCTGTACGCGATGGACGTCGCCGAGGCGCTCGTCGGCGGCCCGCTCCGTGGTGCGGTGAAGCTCACGCGCGGCGAGGGCATCGATGGAGACAGCCGGCCGGCCTGGGGACGCTGAGCCTCAGGCGAGACGTCTCCGAACCTGAGCTGAGAGGAAATCCATCACCATGACCGTGAGGACGATCATGAAGATGATCGCCCCGGCCTCGTGGTACCGAAGCAGGCTCATGTACTGGAACAGCAGGACGCCGATCCCTCCGGCGCCGACGAGGCCGATCACGGGCGCGAGGCGCACGTTCGTATCGAGCCGGTAGATCGTGAGCGAGATGAATGGATTGACGATCTGCGGTAGCACCGCGGTCCAGATCACCTGGAAGCGGTTCGCTCCGGTGGCCGTGATCGCCTCGATCGGACCCGCGTCGATACCCTCGATCGCCTCGGAGTAGAGCTTGCCCATGACGCCGATGTTGTGAAAGGCGATCGCGAAGACACCGGCGGCGTTTCCGAGCTGGAACAGGACGACACCGACGATGCAGACGATCAGGATGTCGATCGACCGAATGACGGTGAACAGCACGCGAACCGCGGCGTAGATCGCGGTGGTCAACGGGTTACCCGTCATGACATTGCGCGCGCCGAGGAAAGACAGGGGTACGGCCAGAACGATCGCGAACGCGGTCGCGACGATGGCCATGAAGATCGTGATGACGACGAGGCCGAGCCCGGCCTCCCAGAAGCTTCCCCTTGGGCAGGGGTCGACCGGCGGCTCGCAGAAAGACTGGACCTGGGGGAACAGCACATCCCAGTTCGGCGTGAAGAGCTGCCCGAGGATCTGGCCGACGTATCCGGGATTCGCGCGGCTGGTGTCGATGTCAGTGATGCGCAGCCCGATGTAAAGCACCGCGGCGGTCACGGCGATGGCGAGCCAGCGCCGCCAATCGGTGAGCCAGGTGCGCTCCAGCTCGGGTGGCACCGGCATGTTGCGCGCGCGGAAGTACTCGGCCATCAGCGATCCGCGGTGAGCTCGGGCGCCTTCACGACGGCCTCCGCCTCGCTCAACAGCTCTGCCTGCGTCTTGCCGACACCGATCTCGACCTCGACCGCGTCCTCGCCGTATATCTCTTTGAAGCGACGCTCGTCGATGGCCTGCGGCTTACCGTCGAACGCGACCTTGCCGCCCTTGAGCGCAATGACGCGCGTGCCGTACCGGCGCGCGAGTGAGAGGAAGTGCAGAGAACAGATCACGGTTATGCCGTCCTTGCGGTTGATCTCCTCCAGGTACTTCATCACCGAGTGGCTGGTGGCCGGATCGAGGCTTGCGACAGGCTCGTCGGCGAGCATGAGGTCCGGCCTCTGCATGAGCGCGCGCGCGATCCCGACGCGCTGCTGCTGGCCGCCCGACAGCGCGTCCGCACGTGCGTACGCCTTGTCGAGGATGCCAACGCGCGCGAGGTTCGTGAAGGCGAGGTCGATGTCCTCACCGTCCGGACGGCTCGCGATGGTCCGCCACGTCGAGCGGTAGCCAAGGCGTCCGGCAAGGACGTTCTGGAACACCGATGCGCGCTTCACGAGGTTGAACTGTTGGAAGATCATCCCCATCCTCCGACGCAGTCGGCGCAGGTCCGCGCCGCGCGCGGCCGTGACGTCTTGGCCATCGAAGACGATGCGTCCGCTGCTCGGCTCCACCAAGCGGTTGAGGCAGCGGAGAAGCGTGGATTTGCCCGAGCCCGAGAGTCCGATGAGCACCACGAACTCGCCGCGCGTGATCTCCAGCGACACGTCGTCGAGCGCGCGCGTGCCTTTGGGATAGATCTTGGTGAGGTGCTCGATCGAGAGAACGCTCGGCATCCGGCGCAGGATACGGGAGCAGCCGCAACGAAGAAGGCCGCCGGGGTCACCGGCGGCCTTCGGTCACGGCGCGTTGTGCGCTACGGAGCCTTGGTCGGGGAAGGGGTTGCGACAGGTCGCGCGGTCGCCGCGGCAAGACCCTGCAGGTCGATGCCGGCGAGCTTGGCGGCCTCTCGCATCGGGTCGTAGAACTTCTCGTCGACGACCTGCATGCCGGTCCAGCTGTACAGGTCCGTGAAGGCCTTCTTGCCGGTCTCGGTCTGGGAGTACTCAGCCATCGAGGTCTGGATCTGCTTCGCGAGCTCGGCGGGGAACCCCTTGCGGACGGCAGCGCCGTCGTTCGGGATCGGGCCGGCGCGGTCGATGACCTTTGTCTTCGTCATGATGTCCGCGGGCATGCCAGGCGAGGTTCGCACGTCGATGAACGTCGCTGCGCCATCAACGGTGCCCTGATAGACCGCCAGCGCCGCCTTGTCGTGGCCGCCGGCGAAGATGGTCTGGGAGAAGAACGTCTTGGGGTCACTGTTGGTCTTCGTCTTGATCGTCAGGATCGGATAGACGTAGCCGCTCGCGGACAGGGCGTCGACGTAGGCGAACTTCTTGCCCTTGAGTCCGTTCAGGTCGTTGATACCGCTGGTGGCGCTGACGAGGATCTGCGACTGGTACGTGGTCGACGGCTTGCCGGTCTCGTCGTTTCTGAGCGCACCGAGGATCGGCGTCGCGCAGCCACGGTCGATGGCCAGCGTCATCTGCAGTGGCGCCAGGAACGCGACGTCCACGGCGCCGGAGCACATGCCCTCGATCGTCGCGGCGTAGCTCGTCGGGACGTTCACCTTCCACTTCAGGCCGGTCGCGCGCTCGAGCGACGCGGTGATCGCGCTACCGCTCGCGGTGATGCGCTGCGTGTCCTGCGATGGTGTGAACGAAAGGATGATCGGGCGGTCGAATGATCCGAGGCGCGGTCCACTCGGCGCCGGCGCCGAGCTGGCTTGCGGCGTGGTCGTGGTGCCGCCGCAGGCGGCGATCACGAGGCCCGCGGCCAGCGCCCACCCGAGCGGACCGCGGAGAGACAGACGCATGGGTCCCCTCCTTCAATAGCTGGAAGCGTCCTTATGATAGGTCTCGACGTGTCCTTCCTCACCAAGCTCGCGGAGTCGTCGCGAGCGCGGGACAGCATCGTCTGCATCGGGCTCGACCCCGAGCCCGATCTCATCCCTGAGGTGCTCGGCTCCGGTCCACAGGCCGCGCTGCGCTTTCTTCGGAGGGTGATCCGCGCGACGTCCGACTATGCGTGCGCGTACAAACCGAACCTCGCGTTCTACGAGCGTTACGGGAGCGCGGCGTTTGACGTGCTCGCGCTCACGCTCCAGGCGATCCCGAACGACATTCCCGTCGTTCTGGATGCGAAGCGCGGTGACGTCCCGAACACGTCCGCGGCGTACGCGGACGCGCTCTTCGACTCGTTCCACGCGGACGCCGTCACGGTGGCGCCGTACCTGGGCATGGACAGCATCGAGCCGTTCTGCCGCGACGGCCGTTACGCACTGGTCCTCGCGCGCACGAGCAACCCCGGCGCCGGCGATCTCCAGGACTTGGTCGTCGAGGGCAGACCGCTCTACGAGCGCGTCGTGGAGCGGAGCGTCGCGTCGTTCCCGGCGGAGGCGTGCGGCTTCGTCGTCGGCGCGACCTATCCGGAAGAAGCGCGGCGCATCCGCGAGCTCGCGCCCGACCGCCTATTCCTCATGCCCGGCGTTGGAAGTCAGGGCGGAGATGTCGCGACCGCGCTACGCGCGGCGCTCGACGCGCGCGGTGGCGGCGTGCTTCCCTCGGCGTCGCGCTCGGTGACCTACGCGTCGTCCGGCGCGGACTTCGAGGCGGCCGCCGCGTCCGCGGCGCGCGCGCTGCGCGATGTGGCGAACGCGGCCCGCGCCGCCGCCGCGGAGCGCCGCTGATGTTCGGCATCGGCCCCGAGGAGCTCGTCCTGGTCCTCATCGTCGCGCTTCTGGTCCTTGGGCCGGAGCGCCTGCCGCGCATGGCGCGCGATGTGGGCCGTGTTGTCGGCGAGCTGCGCCGCACCTCGGACGAGTTCCGCGAGGAGTTCCTGCAGGCGGATAAGTTCCTGGAGAAGCAGGCGAGCACACCGGCGCCTGTCGCCGATCCCGCTCCACCTCCCGCGATAGCGGCGACGGCACCGAGCGACCCGAGCGAGTCCGCGTTCGACCGTGAGATGCGCGAGGCGCGGGAGCGGCTCGCCGCCTCGCGGGAAAAACCCGCGACCTAGGCAGTGATGCGCGCCGGCGTCACCTATACTGATGACGTTGAGCGCCCGAGTGGCGCTCTTTTCACGCCCGTTGTCGCGCCCGGAGGAATGGCCCAAAACAGATGCGTCTGACGTCGTGGTTGGTCGCGCTCGTGGCGGTCCTGGCGGTCTTCGTGGACATCCCGAAGCACCAGTTCTCGTTCCCGTTCAACTGCCCGGGCATCTGCGTGAAGATCGGCGACTTCCAGGTCAACCAGGAGATCAAGACGCACCTTGGCCTGGACCTCCAGGGCGGGACGCAGCTGATCCTCCGGCTGCAGTTCGAGAAGCTCCCCACCGGATCGAACGCCACGCAGAGCGAGCTCCAGACGCAGGCGATCCGTGTCATCGAGAACCGCATCAACTCGCTCGGTGTCTCCGAGCCGGTCATCCAGGGCCTCGGGACGGACAAGATCCTCCTGGAGCTTCCCGGTGTCGACGATCTGCAGCAGGCGAACGATGTCGCCACGAAACAGGCGTTCCTCGAGGTCAAGGTCCCCGACAAGGACAACCCGGGCAAGTACAAGTCGCTGGAGCCCCCGCTCACCGGCGCGGACCTCAACCCGAACGGCGTGTACGTGACGTTCCAGAACGGCACGAAGCCGGTCGTCCATTTCGAGTTCCAGGGTGCGGCGAGCGACCGCTGGGTGCAGATCTCGAAGGACTACCTCAACCAGCCGGTGCAGATCACCCTCGACGAAAAGGAAGTCTCCGCGCCGGTGATCCAGACGGTGTTCAACACCGGCGCCGGGATCATCGAAGGGAACTTCACCACCAAGTCGGCGAACGAGCTCGCGATCCAGCTGAAGTCAGGCTCGCTGCCCGTCCCGCTCGAGGTCATCCAGTCGTCGCGCGTCGAGCCGACGCTGGGCCGTGACTCGGTGAACCGGAGTCTCGTGGCGGGCGCGATCGGCCTGCTGCTCGTCGCGTTCTTCATGATCGCGTACTACCGCCTGCCGGGCGCGATCGCGGTGCTCGCGCTGCTGTATTACACGGCGCTGACGTACGCGATCTTCCGGCTCGTGCCGGTGACGCTCACGCTCGCCGGCATCGCGGGCTTCATCCTGTCGATCGGCATGGCGGTGGACGCCAACGTCCTAACCTTCGAGCGGCTCAAGGAAGAGCTGCGCGCGGGCAAGTCGCTCCGCGCGGCGGTCGAGGAGGGACGCCGGCGTGCGTTCCCCTCGATCCTCTACTCGAATCTCGCCACGATCATGACCGCGGGCATCCTGTTCTGGTTCGGCACCGGAACGGTGAAGGGGTTCGCCCTCACGCTGGCGATCGGTGTCGGCGTGTCGTTCTTTACCGCGGTGATCGTCACGCAGATGCTGCTGCACGCCGCGATCGAGGTGAACTCCCTTCGTCGCAGGCGCCTGTACGGCGTCGAGGAGAAGGCGCCCGAGACGCGGGGTGCGGCGACACCCGTGGTGGCCGTCTGATGCTGAAGTTCGTCGAGCGCAAGTGGTGGTACTTCGGCTTCTCGGGCCTGCTCATCGTTCCCGGCCTCATCTTCCTGCTGCTCGGTGGACTGAAGCCGGGGATCGAGTTCAAGGGCGGCACGCTCCTCGACGTGCGGTTCGATACGCCTCCGACGGTGGCCGAGGTCACCGAAGTCATGGCGGGCCTGGGACGGCGCGAGGCGATCGTGCAGGTCGCCGAGGGTGGCCGTATCGAGATCCGTACATTCGAGATGACGGTGCAAGCGCAGGTCGCGGCCGAGACGGCTCTGCGCACGAAGTTCGGCGCGAACGTGAGGGACGTCAAGCCCGAGACCGTGAGCCCATCGTTCAGCGGTGAGCTCATCGACAACGCGGTGCGGTCGATCGCCCTCGCATCGGTGCTGATCGTGCTGCTCATCGCGTTCGCCTTCCGCAATTTCGGGTGGGCGGCGTTCCGCTACGGCATCGCGGCCATCGTCTCGCTGCTGCACGACGCGGCCCTGGTGCTCGGTCTCTTCGCGATCCTCGGCTATTTCTTCAACGTCGAGATCGACAGCCTCTTCGTGACTGCGGTCCTGACCATCATCGGCTTCTCGGTGCACGACACGATCGTGGTGTTCGACCGGATCCGCGAGAACCTGCGGCTCAACCCCGGCGAGGCGCTGAACCCGATCATCAATTTCTCGATCATGCAGACGCTGGCGCGGTCGGTGATCACGTCGCTGACCGTCTGCCTGACGCTCCTCGCGCTGTACCTGTTCGGTGGGTTCTCGATGCGAAACTTCGCCCTCGCGCTGCTGGTAGGGATCGTATCCGGCACCTACTCATCGATCTTCAATGCCAGTCAGATCGTCTCGCTGTGGCAGGAGGTGGAGGACCGCCTTCGCCATCGCGCGACCCCGTCGCCCGCCTAACACGCAACTACTGCACGACTACACTTTCTAGATGCTCGGGCTGAACCTCATCCCGCCGCTTGTGCGCACCGCGATCTCGATGCTGCTCATCGGCGGGCTCATCGGGTATGTCGGGACGGCCTTCACTACGACGCTCATCGCCGACTCAGGATTGGCCGGTGGGCTCGGCGAGTCCACCGCGGCGCACAAATATGTGATGGCCTTCGTCAAACGCGAGTCGGAGAACATCTCGCGGCTGGGACCGACCACCGACGTCGTCACGCGTGCGCTCCAACAGCAGAACGTGTCCCAGCAACAACAGTCCGACGACGTGAAGGCTCTGTCCGTCACGTACCTTGGGGGCCAGTCCTCCGGACGGATCAGCGTCCAGATCTACGCGGTGGAGCTGCAGGGTCGCGGCGGCCGGTACCAGTTCTTCCCGATGGCCCTGACGCTCGTCAGTGGCCAGGTGCAGCGCGTTGAGTAGCTCCACCGCGTTGAGTAGCTCCACGCCGGGTACTTCTCGGCTGACTCCCGCTCCGCTCAGCAGCGGCCGCGCCGCCCTGATCCTCGCGACCTTCGTCGGAGGCATCGTGGCCGGCGTGGTCCTGTATGCGCTGACCGACCAGAGCGCCGACGCCAATCCCTACGAGAGCCTGCCGCGGGCCGCCGAGCCGGCGGTCACCGCGGACGTCGCGCGGGCGCTGGCGAACGACGACCCGAGGGCCCTCGCGAACCAGCTCGACATGGAGGTCCTGACGCAGCTTCAGACGGCGATCGAACCTTTGACGGACATCAGAACTATGAAGTTCGTGGGGGCGGTGGAGAAGAATGGTCGCGTTCTCGCCGCTTACGTCGCGGGGGGACGCACCAGCGATGGGATCGACATCCTCCGCGGATTCGTCCTGAGCGTGACCGGCGACCAGATCGTTGGGGTGAACTAGATGGCCACGATGCAGTCGAGACTCAGCACCACCGCGTACGTGCTGGATCACAACAAGAAGCGCCTGCTGATCCTGTTCATCGTCGTCGGCGGCGCCGTTGGGCTGTACGGGATCCGCGGCGTCTTCCAGGGGATCCTCGACCTGATCGGACAGGCCCCGCAGCTACTGGTGCTGCTCCTCTTCTACTCGATGATCATGATCGTGCAGTTCGGCGCACTGATGTGGTTCATGTCGCGCCCGCGCACGTACACCGTGACCCCGGACAAGCCGCAGATCGGCCTCTCGTTCGAGAACTATCGCGGGCAGCCAGACCTGCTCGAACACGCGAAGAGCCTCGTTCGCATCCTGAAGGGCGTGAAGTCGTTCCAGGATCGGGGCGGCGAGATGCCACAGGGGATGCTCCTCGCGGGCCCGCCCGGCACCGGCAAGACCTTCCTCGCGGGCGTCATGGCGGCCGAGGCCAACCTCCCCTTCATCTACATCGACGCCTCGAGCCTTTCGAGCATGTTCATGGGCGTCGACGCCCTCATCGTCATGTCGCTCTTCCGCAAAGCCCGCGGCCTCGCGCGCAAGTACGCGGCACCCGGCCAGGCAGGCTGCTGCATCCTGTTCATGGACGAGCTCGACTCCGTCGGGCTGTCGCGTGGCGGGATGGCGGGCGGCCAGCAGCAGGGAATGATGGGTGGGATGGGCTTCATGGGCGGCCGCGGCCTAGCCCTGAACACGATGCTCAACCAGATGGACTCGCTCGGAAAGCACGTCGAGGACCGACTGAAGCACCGGATCGCACGCTGGTTCGGGCTCATCCGCGGCCCCGTGCCGCCGAAGCCCGTCGTGTTCGTCATCGGCGCGACCAACCGGCCCGACGTGCTCGACCCGGCACTGGTGCGTGCCGGCCGTCTTGACCGCAAGCTCAACGTGTACAAGCCGGACGCCGACGGGCGCCGCGACATCATCCAGCACTACCTGCGGCTCAAGGCGCACGACCCCGAGATCCCGATCGACCTCATGGTCCAGGACTCGATCGGATGGACCCCCATCGACATCCGGACGATCATCAACGAAGCGCTGATCGTCGCCCACGACGACGGCCACGAGGCGCTGAGCTACAAGGACTGGCTGACAGCGCGTGACGTCCGCATGCACGGGATCAAACAGCCGATCCTCAGCATGCGCCCGCAGGACAAGAAGACGATCGCGTACCACGAGGCGGGCCACGCCGTCGTGTCGCACTACGGCTGTATGGATGACCGGATCCAGAAGGCCACCATCATCCGGGCCGGCGACGCGTATGGATTCGTGGCTCCAACACCGAAGGAAGAACGGCACCAGCTGCATGCTGACGAGATCGAGAGCGACATCATGATGTCGCTCGGTTCTCGTGCGGTGGAGGAGCTGATCCTTCACACCAAGACCGCGAACGCGCTCGGGGATCTGCGACAGGCGACAAGCCAGGCGATGGCGTACGTCGGGATGTGGGGCATGGGCTCCACGCTGATGTCGTTCGGAGCCGACCCCATGGGAGCGCCCCCGCAGTTCCTGGCGCTGGCCGATCGCCTGCTCGAGCAGCTTTACGAAGAGACGAAGCGGCTGATCCGAGAGAAGGAGTACGCCGTCCACGCGATCGCGGGCGCGCTCCTTCAGCGCGGCGAGCTCATCGGGCCGGAGCTGGACGAGATCTTCGACGCCGCGGACATCTCCAATCCCGAGATGGCGGCGCCGTTCGTCCGAAAGCCGGTCGTGCTTCCGAAGATGTCCGAGCTGGCCCACGAAGAGAAGCAACCGATGCTCGCTGCGCTGGTACCTGCCGCATCCGGCAAGGAGCCGGTGCCGCCGACACCACCGGTCTAGCGGGCGTACGCCTTCGCGAGCTGCGCGAGGGTGACGAAACGGAGCGGCCCGGCGTCGCGGTCGTAGCGGTAGGGCTCGAAGGCGCGGAAGAGCGCCTCGATCGCGGTGCGCTCTGTCGCGTCGATCGTCGAGGGGTGGCTGACGACCGTGAGCGTTCGCCGCTGCGCCGCCGGCTGACCCTCGGCCGCGATCATGCGCAGATCGGCCTGGGCGACCGCGGCGATCGACGACGCGCTGTGGCCGTACGTGTTGCCGCCGATGGTCGGCGCTTCGAGGAGCGCGAGATCGCCTGCCCGATTCGCGTCGTCGCGGGCCGGGTAGTACGGCTGAGCGTCGGGGCCGAGCGTCCACGGCAGCTGAAGAGCACCGAACGGACCGGCCGGCGTGGCGCTGCAGTCCGCGGTGAAGCCGAGCGCCGCGACCGCGCGAAGATTCGCCGCGTTGGCGAAGAGGCCGCCGCCGCGGAACGACGTCGGCTTCGGCAATCCGCGGTCCGCCATGAGCCGCAGCGAATGCTCCACGAGCGTCCGCGTCTCGGCTTCGTCATACGCGGTCAGCGGGACGTCGTACCCGTCGCTGCGTCCGCCCCAGTTGGGCGAGGTGCGCGGCACCAGGCCGGCCGCACGCACGAAGTCGGTCCACATGTGCAGGTGCAGGGCGACCTCATCGCCCTTCGCCAGCCGTCCCTTCGTCCAGCTGAGCATCGCGTCCGCCCGTGCCGCGCTGACCTGCGAGGTGACCCACACGCGGGGGTTCCACATCAGGGTCATCGGCACGCCGAGGGCATCGGCGATCGCCGCGGTGTTCGCCATCTCCGCGTCGCCCGCCGCATCCCCTTCGAAATCGAGCGTCCACACGACGTATTCCGGAGCGGACAACCGGAACGTCGCCGTATCGATCACCACGTCTGACCCGTCACGGAGGCGGACGACGAACTCGACGGTCTGCTCGCCGACGGGGGCGCCGTCGAGCGGCAGCGTCCCGACCCACTGTCCGGCGCCGCTCAGCGTGAGGTCGACGCTGCGTCCGGTCGATCGAAGCCGCGCACGGGGTCGCCCGGGTGCCGCGTCGACGTTCGGGAACATGATCGACACCCGTGCGTCATCCCGGAATAGCCCATCGGCGGTCGTGTACCACCGCCGGGCAACGCCCGCCTTGGCGATCGGCCGCTCCGCCAGGCCTTCCGGACGCGATGCGGCCGGGCTGCTGGTTGCGGATGCCGCGACCGTCGCGCCCGGAGGGGTCGCACTCGACGTGGACGAGGCACATGCCGACGTCGCGATCGCGACCGCGGCGAAAAGAGCGATGGAGCGCACGACGACCTCATCGTACGTGCAGGGCGTGCGAAACTTGACTGTGATGAGCCTCACCGCGCTGCGCCGCTGGATCCTGCCGGACTCCTCAGACCTCGTTGCCCCCGACGGGATCCCACCGCTGGTCGCCCGCATCCTGGCGGCGCGCGGCGTCGAGCTCTCGGAGATGGCCGATTTCATCGCTGCGCGCGCGGTGGAGGACGGGCCGCCGATGCTCGACCTGGACCGCGCGGTCGAGCGTCTCCGTCGTGCGCTCGCGGCTCGCGAGCGCATCGTCGTCTACGGGGACTACGACGTCGACGGCATCGCCGGCTCGGCGATCCTCGTGCGCGCCTTCCGGCAGCTCGGCGTCGCGGTCGCGGCCTACATCCCGAACCGGTACGAGGAGGGCTACGGGCTCAACGAGGAGGCGCTCCGCAAGCTCGCCACGGACGGCGCTCGCGTCATCGTGTCGGTGGACTGCGGCGTCACCGCCGTGCGGGAGGCGGCGCTCGCGCGGTCGCTGGGCGTGGACCTGATCATCACCGACCACCACCACCCACCGGCGGAGCTCCCCGACGGCTTTGCGGTCGTGAACCCGCGTCGCCCCGGCGACGTGTCGCTCGACAAAGAGCTCGCGGGCGCGGGAGTCGCGCTCGTCCTCGCGCGCCGGCTGCTCGGCGAGCTGGGCTTCGCGCTTCGCCGCGACGAGCTGATGCAGCTCGTGTCGCTCGCGACGGTGGCTGACGTCGTGCCGCTGCGCGCCGCGAATCGCTCGCTCGTGCGCGCCGGCCTCGAAGCGCTGAACCGTGCGCCGATCACGGGCGTGCGCGCGCTCGTGGAGCGCGCCGGTCTGAGGCTCGGGCACGTGAACGCCTCAGACATCGGGTACGTCCTGGGCCCGCGCCTCAACGCCGCCGGGCGGATCGCGGACGCCGAGGAGGCGCTGCGCCTCCTGCTGACGGAGGACGTCGACGAGGCGAAGGTGCTCGCCGAGAGCCTCGAGAAGAAGAACTCGGAACGGCAGGATCTCACGCGCCAGGTCGTGAAGGGTGCGCGCGAACGCGCCGAGGATCGGCCCGATGCGTGGGCGACCGTCGTCGCGGATGCCGCCTGGCCCGCGGGCATCGTGGGTCTCGCGGCATCCCGCCTGGTGGAGGACCACGGGCGTCCAGCTGTCGTCATCGCCATCGATGGCGAGGAAGGCAAGGGCTCGTGCCGCTCGATCTCGTCGGTCCACATCGCCGAGGCGCTCGACGAGTGCGATGACCTGCTGATCAAGCACGGCGGTCACGCGATGGCCGCCGGCTTCTCGATCGCGCGCGAGAACATCGCCGCGTTCGCCGATCGGCTGGATGAGGTCGTGCGGCGAAGGCTCGGCGGCGTGCGCCCGATCCCGTCGCTGCGTGTCGATGCCGAGATCGAGCCGGACGCGCTCACCTCGCGTCTCGCGCTCGAGCTCGCCTCGCTCGAGCCCTGCGGGGCGGGGAACCCGCGTCCGCATCTGCTCCTCCGGAACGTGAAGGTCTACGGGATCCGGCAGGTCGGTGCCGACGCCGACCACCTGCGCTGCAAGATCACCGTCGGCCGTTTCACGTTCGACGCGATGGCGTTCCGCCGCGGCGAGCACGCCCCGGCCATGACCGACGCCGGCGTTGTCGACGCGGTCGTCACGGTCGGCGCGGGCCTGCGCGGTTTCGTCGAGCTCGAGCTCCGCGATTTCGGGCCCGTCGGTACCGCGGACCGCATGCGTCTGGAAGCGGTGGTGGCTTAGGTGGCGGAGCGCACGAACACGATCACGTCGCGGATCGTGGGGATCACGGAGCGCCTGCGCCCGCAGCGGCACGGCACCGTGGACGTGGAGGGGATCGTCAAGGAGATGTTGCGTCACTACCCCGACGGTGACGCGGAGCTGGTGCGGCGCGCCTATGCGTACGCTGCCGAGGCGCACGCGGGACAGAAGCGCGTGTCGGGCGAGCCGTACATCACGCATCCCGCCGCGGTGGGGATGCTCATCGCCGAGCTCGGCATGGAGGCCGCCACCATCGCCGCGACGCTGCTGCACGACGTGCCCGAGGACACCGCGCGCACGGCCGAGGACATCCGCCTCGAGTTCGGTGACGAGATCGGCCGGCTCGTCGAGGGCGTCACGAAGCTCGGCCGGCTTCAGGGGCAGTCACGCGACGCGCATCAAGCGGAGAACATCCGCAAGATGTTCCTCGCGATGGCGGACGATCTCCGCGTCGTGATCATCAAGCTCTGCGACCGGCTCCACAACATGCGGACGCTCGGGCCGCTGCCGCCGGAGAAGCAGAAGCGCATCGCGCGGCAGACGATCGAGATCTACGCGCCGCTCGCCCATCGCCTCGGCATCTGGCAGATCAAGTGGGAGCTCGAGGATCTCGCGTTCAAGTACCTCGAGCCCGAGCAGTACAAGGAGGTCGCGGAGCACCTCGCGGCGCGCCGCCAGGTCCGCGAGCGCTCCATCGATCAGGCCATGAAGACCCTTGCGAGCGAGCTCGAGAAGGCGGGGATCCGCGCCGACCTCTCCGGCCGCGCGAAGCATCTCTGGTCGATCGCGCAGAAGATGCGCCGCAAGAACGTCGGGTTCGACGAGGTCTACGACCTGCTCGCCATCCGCGTGATCGTCGCCGACGTGCCGGCGTGCTACGCGGCGCTCGGTGTGGTGCACACGATGTGGCCGCCGATCCCCGGCCAGTTCGACGACTACATCGCGGTCCCAAAGGCGAACCTCTACCAGTCGCTCCATACCGCGGTCATGGGCCCCGGCGGTCAGCCGCTCGAGATCCAGGTGCGCACGCAGGAGATGCACGCGCTCGCCGAGTACGGCATCGCGGCGCACTGGCGGTACAAGGAGGGCGGCAAGGCCGACCGGGACCGCGACTACGAGTCGAAGCTCGCCTGGGTGCGACAGCTCCTCGAGTGGCAGCACGACGTCGCAGACGCCCAGGAGTTCGTGGAGTCGCTCAAGGTCGACGTGTTCCAGGACGAGGTGTTCGTGTTCACGCCGAAGGGTGAGGTGAAGGCGCTCACCGCGGGCGCGACGCCGATCGACTTCGCGTATCGCATCCACACCGACGTCGGGCACCGCACGATCGGCGCGAAGGTCAACGGCCGCATCGTGCCGCTCGATCACCGCCTGCAGTCGGGCGACATCGTGGAGATCGTCACGAGCAAGGCTGCGCGCGGCCCGTCGCGCGACTGGATCGGCATGGTGCGCACCCCCGGCGCGCGCGAGAAGATCCGTCAATGGTTCAAGCGATCCGAGCGCGACGAGAACATCACGCACGGCAAGGAGCTGCTGGATCGCGAGCTGAAGCGCCTCGCGCAGCGGTCGCTCGGCGATCTCTCGGACGAGGACCTCCGCCGCGTCACCGAGGCGCTGAACATGCACGACGTCGACACGCTGTTCGCGTCGCTTGGCTACGGCGAGGTCACCGCGGCGCAGGTCGTCATGCGGCTCGGGATCGTGGACGACGCGCAGCAGCAGCTGCCCGAGTCGGCCCCCCCGCTGCCACCGACGAGCTCGCGTGGTGGCGTCACCGTGAAGGGCGTCGACGACCTGCTGGTGCGCTTCGCGGTCTGCTGCAATCCGGTACCGGGCGACCCGATCGTCGGCTACATCACCCGTGGCCGCGGCGTCACGGTGCACCGCACCGACTGCGCGAACGTGAAGGCATCCTCCGAGAAGGAGCGCCACGTTGAGGTGGAGTGGGAGAGGTCCGCCGCGCGCACGTACCCGGTCGCGATCCGGATCGAGGGCTGGGACCGCGACGGCTTCCTCCGCGACGTGGCGGCGGTCATCAGCGAGAACCAGGTGGCGCTCGTCGCGCTCTCTGCACTCGCGAATCCGGACAAGAGCGCGACGGTCAACGCCACGCTCTCGGTCACCAGCGTCGAGCAGCTCTCGCGCGTGCTCGCGAAGCTCGAGGGCGTGCGCGACGTGTTCAGCGTCCATCGCGACGGCCGCTGAGCCCATAAACTCGGACGCTATGTCCGAAGCCACCTGGAAGCGCCGCTTCCGCGCGCCCGTGGTCATGTTCCCGACGTGGGCGCGTGAGAATCCGGAACGGCTCCTGTATCTGTCGAACGCGAACGGCAAGTTCGAGGTGTACGCCTGGGACAGACACACGAGTGAGAAGCGACAGGTCACCGACCGCGCCGAGGGCACCGGCTACCGCGTGCCGAGCCGGCTCGACCCGCGCGGCGATTGGATCTGGTGGTTCGACGACGAGAAGGGCAACGAGCTCGGTCGCTGGGTGCGCGAGCCGTGGGACGGTGGTGGGGGACGTGAGACGATCGCGCCGCAGCTCGCTCCGGCGTACAGCGGCCGGATCGCGATCCACAGCGGGGGGCCCGCGATCGCGAGTCGTTTCGCGGTGATCGCTCGGTCCCGTTCGGACGAGGGCTCCAGCGTCTACGTCGCAACTGAGGGGGAGGCGCCACGCCGTATCTACGCGCACGAGCAGAGCGCCTTCATCGACGGCCTCTCGCGCGACGGGACGCTCGTCGCGCTGTTCCACTCCGAGCACGGCGACAGTCGTAACCGCGTGCTCCGCATCATCGATCTCGACGGCACGTGCGTCGCCGAGCTCTCGCACGGCGCGGGCCACGGGATCTCCCCGTCGGGCGGATGGTCTCCCGTCGCGGGCGACGCGCGCTATCTCGCCGTGCACGACCGAGAGGATCTCGAGCGGCCGCTCATCTTCGACGCGAAGGCGGGGATATCGACCGAGGTCCGGCTCGACCTACCGGGCGAGACGTTCGCGGACTGGTATCCGGACGCGCGCTCGCTGTTGATCGGTCACGACCACCGCGGCCGCACCGAGCTGTACCGCTACGACCTCGCGAGCGCGAAGCTCGAGCGCCTCGCGACGGAGCCCGGAACGATCTCGACCGCGCGCGTTCGGCCCGACGGCGAGGTCTGGTACATGCTCGACCGCTCGTCCGAGCCGGCGGCGGTCCGCAAGGTGGGAGGCGGCGTCGTCCTCGCCGGCAGCAACGCGCCGGCGGGCGTTGCTTACCGTGATCACGATGTGGACGGCGTGCATGTGTTCGTCGCGGAGCCGCACCGGCCGGGGCCGCACCCCACGTTCTTCTTCATCCACGGCGGGCCCGAAGCGGCCGATCGCGACAGCTTCTCGCCGACGGTCCAGGCCTGGGTGGACCACCACTTCGCCGTCGTGTGCGTGAACTACCGCGGCTCGACCGGCTACGGCAAGGCGTGGCGTGACGCGATCGTCGGCCGGCCGGGTCTCACGGAGCTCGAGGACATCGCGAAGGTGCATGACTGGGCGGTCGCGACGAAGCTCGCCGATCCGAAGCGAAGCGTGCTCGGTGGCGGATCGTGGGGCGGCTATCTCACCCTTCTCGGTCTGGGCACGCAGCCCGAGCGCTGGGCGCTCGGCATCGGCATCGTGCCGATCGGCGACTACATCCCCGCGTTCGAGGACGAGATGGAGCCGCTCAAGAAGTACGACGCCGCGCTCTTCGGCGGTACGCCCACCGAGGTCCCGGAACGGTATCGCGTCGCGAACCCCATCACCTATATCGAAAGCGTCCGCGTTCCGATGCTGCTTGTCGTCGGTCAGAACGATCCGCGCTGCCCCTCGCGCAGCGTCGATGTCTACCGCGACCGTCTGCGCGCGCTCGGGAAGCCGTTCGACGAGTACCGCTACGACGCGGGGCACGGCTCACTCGTCGTCGACGAACGCATCAAGCAGATCGCGATGCACATCGCGTTCGTCGCGAAGCACCTCGGCACGACACCGCCGCAGGCGTGACCGTCTTCGACCCCGAGCGCGGGCGGCCGATCGCGGCGCCGCCCTGCGCCGGGCCGGGCTGCTGGGCCGGTGCGCCGGGGGCGTACAGCGACGGGCGCGACACCTATCTCGTGTACCGCATGCGCCGTCCGCAGCCGGGACGTGGGTACGAGCTCCGCATCGCGGCGAGCCACGACGGTCAGCGCTTCGAAACGGTGTGGTCGGCGGGGAAGGAGCGCTTCGGCGCCGAATCGATCGAGCGCTGCGCGCTCGTGCGTGTCGGCGAACGTTGGCGGTTGTACCCGAGCTTCGTACGGCACGACGACCGGCGCTGGCGCATCGGACTCATCGAGGCGCGCGCCGTCGATGCCTTCGAGCCCGCGGACATGGCCATCGTGCTCGAGCCACAGAGTCTGGGACTCGCAGCGGTGAAGGACCCGTGGCTTCGCCGCGACGGAGACCGGTGGCTCATGTTCGTTTCGTACGGCACGCTTCCGACGTCACCCGAGCCTGGCTTGCACGCGACCGGCGACGCGCTCTCGACGGGGCGCACGCTCTCCGCCACCGGCATCGCGACGAGTGCGGATGGCAGACGCTGGACGTGGGACGGACCCGCGCTCTCACCCAGCGCCTCGGGCTGGGACTCGTTCACCGCCCGCCTCAGCACGGCGGTGCGGGACGGCGACGGGTGGCTCGGGCTGTACGACGGGAGCGCGTCGCTCGCGGAGAACTACGAGGAGCGCTGCGGCCTCGCGCGCAGCAGCGACCTGCGCCGGTGGGAGCGCGTCAGCGTCGACGGTCCGGCCATCGGTACCGCGCGAGGTCCCGGCGGGGTTCGGTACGTCGAGATCACCGCCGGCGGAGACGTCTTTTACGAGTACACGCGCCCGGACGGGGCGCACGAGCTGCGGATCGCGCGCACCGGCTGACGAGGGAACCGCCTCGGTGGGCCTGTTGTACGGGAGGCAGACCCAGCGACCGGAGGTGACTCATGCGCCGGATCCTGCTCGCATTCGCGATCTCACTCCTGACCCTCGGGTCACTCGCGGCACCCGCCGCGGCCAAGTGCCCGACCTGCGTCGACGGCGTCTCGGTGCAGACGCCTGACGGACAGCCGTGGTCCGAGGGCAAGCCGGTGACCCTCGTCGTGTCCGCACGACGCGGCGACCCGGAGGCGGCGTTCCCGAGCAGCGGGCTCGCCGTGATAATGCAGACCGACCGCGAGCGCACCAAGTGCCTCGACGTCCCGCTCAAGCTGGTGAGCCAGTCGGGCGACGGCGCGCTGTACGCCGGCGTCTTCTACCCGTTCCGCTCGGCCATCTACTCGGGGATCGTTCAGTTCGGTGACTTCAGCTTCGATATCACGATCGACGTGAACAAGGTCGCCGCGACCACGCCGGTCGCGACGAACGACCTTCCCGTCGCGGCACCCGAGCAGGCAGTCGGCGAGACCCTCAGCTACACGATCGGCATGGTCCCGTTCGTCCTGCTCGCCCTCGCCTTCTGGTCGGCGGTCGCGCTGCTGATCGCACGGCGACAGCCGCGGATGCGAACGGTCTAGTGCGCCGCGTCCTTCTCGGAGCGGTGCTCCTCATCCTTGCCTGCGGGGGAGCGGCGACGCTCCCCGCTCCCTCGCAGCAGTCGCCCGCGGCGGTTCCGAGCTCGACGATCGACGTGAGCGACATGATGGGCGCGTTCCCACCGACGACTTTCTTCGTCGTGACGCGGGACTCCGTGAAAGCGGTCGCGCTCCTCAACCACGCGACGAAATACACGATCTCTATCGACCGCGGCGGCGCACAGGTCGCTGTCGCTGCGGCATCGCAGCGCGTATACGTCATGGATGAAAGCTCCGCGGGCGCGCGGATACGGTCCTTCGATGTCGGCACCGGCGTGGAACGCGCGTCCCGTGTCATGCCGCAGGTGAGCCTCGTTCCGTCGGACTCGGCGCACGCGACGCTCACCGTGGACGCCTCGACGGGTGACGTCTTCGCGCTCGTCGGTCAGGGCTCGCTGCGTTCGATCGAACAATTCCGCGGGACCTCGCTCGAGCCGGTGCGTCATGTCCTCGGTGACCTCCGCTGCGGAGACCGCATTGCCGCCGCTGCGGGTCGTGTCGTCCTGGCGTGCATGGACGAAGGCGGGCTCGTGACGTCCGAGCCGGGAGGGGGAGGGAAGTTCCGCGCCGACGGGGCACTCGTCGCCTTAGCGATCCTGCCTGATGGCACGCTCATGGCGGGCAGCGCTGACGCGACGCTGTGGCGGTTGGCGAAGGGTGCGGCACAACTCGAGCGGATCGACGCACTCAAAGAGCGTGGCACCTCCTTGCTGAAGGACGGGATCGCGTCGCAGGGCGACTGCTGCTTCCTGTTCGGCATCGTCGGCGGTGTCGCGAACACGCAGGTGCGTGTGCTTGCCGGCGGCTACACACTCCTGCTCTTCCCCGACACGGAGCGGCCGCAGGGCGGCATCCTCGTGCAGCCCCCGTTCGCGTACTACGCGGTCGGATCGCAGGCGCGGCACACCGACATCCAGCAGGGATTCAGCGAAACAATGGCCGACCTTGGGGCTCGCGCGTTACCGGGGGCGGTCGCCGACCGTTAGTCGCGGTCTAGCGCATCGCCTCGAGGAGCGGATTGACGTCGCGCTCGAACGAGTTCTGCTCGACGAGTGGCGTCTCCTTCAGATCCGGGATGCGTCGGAAGACCTCGTCCTCGTACGTCGGCAGGTCGATCTCGTAGTACACGCCGATCGGGATCGGCTCCGCCTCGTAGCTGCGCGCGACCGCCGCCGACTTCTTGGCGATGATCTCCTGCGCGTCGCTCGGATCTTTCACCTTGCCGTCGAAGCCCTGGTCCTCGAGCTTGTACAGGCGCGATCGCTTCTCGGGAAGGTCCGCGCCTTCGTACCACTCCTTCGTATACAGGTCGTTGTAGGTCGGGCAGGTCTGCAGCACGTCGACGAGCGCCGCGCCGCGGTGCTCGATCGCCCGGGCGATGATGCCCGCGGTGTACTTCGGCTCGAGCGCGTACGCGCGCGCGATGAACGTGTAGCCGGACGCGATCGCCATCGCGACGGGGTTGATGCCGTCCTGGATCGACTGCTCCGGCATCGACTTCGTCTTCTTGCCCTTCGCGAGCGTCGGTGAGGCCTGGCCCTTGGTGAGGCCGTAGACGTTGTTGTTGTGGACGATGTACGCGAAGTCCACGTTGCGGCGGCCCGCGCCGACGAAGTACCCGGCGCCGATGCCATACCCGTCGCCGTCGCCGCCGAGCGCGAGCACGGTCTGCTTCGTGTTCGCAAGACGCGCGCCGGTCGCGACCGTGAGGACGCGGCCGTGCAGCGTGTGGAAACCGTAGGCGTTGATGTAGTGCGGTGTCTTACCTGAGCAGCCGATGCCCGAGAACACCGCGACCTTATCGGGGTCGAGCTGCAGCTGCGCGAGCGCCATCTGGATGCTCGTGAGGATTCCGAAGTCCCCGCAGTTGTGGAGAGTGGCCACGTCGGTCACGTAGGAGTGCACATCCGCGACCTCGAGGTTGTGCACCATGCCGTCGTACGGTCTGACTTCGTTAGCGACCACACGAGCCAGCATGTAGGGCGTCTCATACGCGGTCGGCGATGGCCTCACCGCGTCGCGCACCGTCCCGCCGACGGCCACTAGCAGTGCGGGGGACTGGACCGCGGCTGCCGACGACGGCGCGCGGGTGTATGCGATGTCGTCGCCAACCTTCACCTCGTCTGCGGGAACCCACTCGAATCGGAGCAGACCCGTTACCGCGTCGAAGCGTGTCATGTAAACGGGGTGATCGGATGTCAGCACGACCGTGCCAAGCCCCTCGACGGTTACGTGATGAAGCGGTGCGGGATGCTCGTGGGACATGACCTCGGTAACACGGTGGAACTGACCGTCATGACCTAGGACCTCGTCACCAAGTCGGATCTGCGCGATAGGACGCTTGCCAGACGGCGTGATGATCGGGGTCGACGGCAGCACACAGCCGGCGCACCAGTCGTTGTGCAGCTCCGACTTGTAGTCCTTGATCGTGAGCTTGGTGGGCGCGTTAACGGACATGCGTCACCACCGGTTCGGCCTTACCGCCCGCGTACGCGTTCGTCAGCGCGCGGACCACTTCGTCCTCGCTGAACGGCCGACCGTCGTACTTGTTGATGCGATCTTTGATGAGGATGCCGGTGTGCTCGGTCACGAGTGACGCGAGCTGGCCGGAGTAGTTCTCTTCCATGCTCACGATCCGCTTCGCCTTGCCGAGGATCTTGCCGACCGCCTCGGCGGGGAAGGGCTTCATGAGCCGGCACTGCAAGAAGTTGATCTTCTTGCCCTGCGCCTCGAGCACCCGGATCGCGTCGAGGATCGTCCCCTTCGTGGAGCCCCACGCGACGACGGTGAGGTCGGCGTCAGCCGGACCGTGGAGCGCGTACTGCTGGTCCTGTGGGATGGCCCTCTGCGCCAGCGCGAGCTTGCCCATGCGCTTGTGCATCATCGCCATGCGCATCTCGACGCCCTCGGTGATGTG
>DASYUC010000037.1:0-2089 GCA_036001645.1 Candidatus Limnocylindria bacterium | reverse complement strand
CGGGATCGTACTTCGAACGGCTCGGGGTGCCCCGGCTTGCCGCATTACCCTCAACTCTTTGAACCGCCGGATGCGGCCCCGCATGTCCGGTGGTGTGGGAGGGGAATGGTGAGGATTACTCACCATCCCCTATCCCGATTTTTCCGTTCATCCAAGAATCCCGTGACGAACCCCTCTTTTTTTCGTTGATCTCAGCGCGGTAGTGCGGGCCGCGGCACAGGCGTGAGCCGGAACGGCCGGTAGAGAACACCGCCGTTCTCCTCCGAGGAATCGCCCTGGGTCGCCTGCGGCAGGGCCGGGACGAGTCGGAAAAACCGCGTCAGGATGTCAGGGTCGAAGTGGCGACCCGTGTCCGCGGCCATCAAGCGGACCGCGTGCTCCTGCTCGAACGCACGGCGATACGGCCGGTGGCTGGTCAGCGCGTCGTAGACGTCGGCGACACAGAGGATGCGCGCCGCGAGCGGAATCGCCTCGCCGGCCAGTCCGTCGGGATACCCGTGCCCATCCCACCGCTCGTGATGTCCGCGGATCATCGGGATCACGTCCCCAGGGAAGTCGACGTCCTTGAGCATTTCGACGCCGGCGACGGGATGCCGTTCCATCCACGCGCGCTCCTCGGGCGTGAGCGCCCCCGGTTTGTTCAGGATATCGGACGGGACCACGATCTTTCCGACGTCGTGTAAGAGCGCGCCGACCCGGAACCAGAACATCGTCGTCTCGTCGAAACCAAGGTCGACCGCGATCGCACAGGCGTAGTCCGCCACGCGCTCGCAGTGGCCGAGGGTGTACGAGTCCTTCGATTCGATGTCCTGCGCGTACTTGCGGACCAAGTCGTAGAACCGGTTCTCGAGGAGCCGCAGCCGCCGAGTGACGTCGGCGAGATCGCGCCGAGCTCGAAGCTTCGTGAACAGACCGTGGGACAGGCTGAGGGCCTGCAGCGTGTCGCGATTGCGACCGAGCGCGAGGAAAAGCTCGGCCTGTTCACGCGCGGTCTCGGCGGCGAGCAGCAGGTCTTCGCGTGCCGTCGCCTGCTCGAAAGCCATCGCAAAGAACTTCTCGGACTCGACATACTCGCGCGTCTCTCGCGCAATGACACCGCAATGTTTGTACGTCTCCGCGAGCACGCGCGTCTCGTGGATCTCGCCGGCATCGCTCAGGATCCGATGGCAGGTGACGCGTGCCCGTTCGTACTCCGCGCAGGCGATGTGCAAGCCGACACGGTTCACCTCGACCATGAGACGCGTCCACTCATCGCCGCACGCGCGGGCAACCGAAGCGGCCTCGGTGTACGCCGTCTCGGCTTCGTCGAGACGCTCCAGGCCGGCGTACATGAGGCCGATGTTGCTGAGCTGTCGCGCGAGCTCCGGCTGGAGGCCCAAGGCGCGATAGCGCTCGACGCTGGTGTGATGGTGCCGCAGCGCGGTGTCGACGTCACCTCGCATGCTGGCGATCACGCCCAGATTCTGCTCCACCATCGCGACGAGATGTTCGTCTCCGACGACGCGCGCCATGCGGCCAGCTTCGCGATACAGGGGCTCGGCGTCTTCGAGCATCCCGCGCTGCCAGTAGCTGATGGCCATCACGTTCACCGTGCGCGCCACCTCGCTCGGGTTGTCGCAGGCTTCCGCGACGGCGAGCGACGCCGCGAGACAATCCAGCCCCGCGGCAACATCGCCGTCGTCGAGGTACGTCCGGCCCACGCGCCGCAGAATCGCAGCGCTCGTCGGTCCCTCGGATGGATCGCGCAAGAGATACAGCGCGCTCTCGTAGCGCTGCCGCGCGAGCTGGCGTCGCCCGGCTGCCTCAGCGCGATGGGCCTCCTCCAAGAGTGCCGCCACGACGGCCCCGGACGGCGAAGCCGAGCTGGCCCGTACGTTCGCCGGCGTCTTCGACGTCACGCGCTGGAGCTCGGGATCGGCTGCTCGACGTCACCGGCGCTCGCGAGCGGTTGCTCGACGTCGCGGATCTTCCGGGCGAGCCGGGGACGCGAGATGCCCAGCATGCGCGCGGCCGCCGACCGGTTGCCGCCGGTGAGGCGCAACGCGATCTGAATCGCCTCACGTTCGACGGCCGCCAGTGTCTTCCCCGT
>DASYUC010000036.1:0-13807 GCA_036001645.1 Candidatus Limnocylindria bacterium | reverse complement strand
GAGCGCGGCATCACCATCTCCATCGCCCACGTCGAGTACGAGACCGACAAGCGCCACTACGCCCACGTCGACTGCCCCGGGCACGCCGACTACATCAAGAACATGATCACCGGCGCGGCCCAGATGGACGGCGCCATCCTGGTGGTCAGCGCCGCCGACGGCCCGATGCCCCAGACGCGCGAGCACATCCTGCTCGCCCGCCAGGTCGAGGTGCCCCAGATCGTGGTCTTCCTCAACAAGGTCGACATGGTCGACGACGAGGAGCTGCTCGAGCTGGTCGAGCTGGAGGTGCGCGAGCTGCTCACCAAGTACAAGTTCGACGGCGACAAGACCCCGATCATCCGCGGCAGTGCGCTGAGAGCCCTGGAGTCGACCTCCACCGACGCCGCCGCCCCGGAGTTCAAGTGCATCTTCGAGCTGATGAACGCCGTCGACAGCTACATCCCGACCCCGGTGCGCGCCAAGGACAAGCCCTTCCTGATGCCGATCGAGGACGTCTTCGCCATCAAGGGCCGCGGCACCGTGGCCACCGGCAGGGTCGAGCGCGGGGTGGTCAAGGTCGGGGAAGAGATCGAGATCGTCGGCATCCGCGAGGCGCGCAAGTCGGTCGTCACCGGGGTCGAGATGTTCCGCAAGCTGCTCGACCAGGGCGAGGCCGGCGACAACATCGGCCTGCTGCTGCGCGGGCTGGAGCGCGAGGACATCGAGCGCGGCCAGGTCATCGCCAAGCCCGCCTCGGTGAAGCCGCACACCAAGTTCTCCACCGAGGTCTACGTGCTCTCCAAGGAGGAGGGCGGCCGGCACACCCCCTTCTTCAACGGCTACCGCCCGCAGTTCTACATCCGCACCACCGACGTCACCGGGTCGGCCGAGCTGCCGGCGGGGACCGAGATGGTCATGCCCGGCGACAACGTCAACCTCACCGTCACCCTCGGCACCGCCATCGCCCTGGAGGAGGGTCTGCGCTTCGCCATCCGCGAAGGCGGCAAGACCGTCGGCGCCGGCGTGGTGACGAAGATCCTGGAATGAGCACTAGGTAATGGCAAAACAGCGCATCCGGATCCGGCTCAAGGCTTACGACCACAAGCTGATCGACCAGTCCGCGGCGCAGATCGTCGAGACCGCGCAGCGCACCGGGTCGACGGTCACGGGCCCCGTGCCGCTGCCGACGCGCATCGAGAAGTTCACCGTGATCCGCAGCCCCTTCATCTACAAGGACTCGCGTGAGCAGTTCGAGATCCGGACGCACAAGCGCCTCATCGACATCAACGACCCGTCGCAGAAAACGGTCGACGCCCTCATGAAGCTGAACCTTCCGGCCGGCGTCGACATCGAGATCAAGCTCTAAAGGACCGACAGATGACCGACGAGACCACGACGACAGAGACGAGCGAAGCGACCGCGGCGCCGACGATGACGAAGGCCGTCATCATCGGACGCAAGGTCGGCATGCTCCAGCACTTCCGGCCCGACGGGTCGGTGGTGGGCGCGACGGTGATCGCGACAGAGGCGAACCTCATCACGAGGGTGGCCACCAAGGAGCGCGACGGTTACACCGCTCTGCAGATCGGCTTCGGCGTGGTCGCCGAGAAGAAGATGACAAAGGGCGAGCGCGGCCACCTCAAGGACCTGCCGCCGCTCAAACATCTCCGCGAGGTCCGGCTCGACGACGTGAGCGGCTTCGCCGCCGGACAGCGCATCGGGGTCGAGAGCTTCGCGGTCGGCGACAAGGTGCACGTCACGGGCATCTCGAAGGGCAAGGGGTTCCAGGGTCCGGTGCATCTTCACCACTTCACCCGTGGGCCGAAGTCACATGGCTCCGACCATCTGCGCCGCCAGGGCTCCGTCGGCGCGGGCACGACGCCGGGGCGCGTGCTCAAGGGGCTGCGCATGGCTTCGCATCAAGGTGTCGACCGCGTGACCGTGAAGAACCTCCAGGTGCTGCGCGCCGACGGCGACCGTTCGCTCCTCATCCTGTCCGGCGCGGTGCCCGGCCCACGCAATTCCATCGTGATGGTGAAGAAGGCCTAGATGGCGAAGACCGAAGACAAGAAGAAGAAGACGACCGCGGCGAAGGCCGCGGCCAAGAAGACGACGGCCGCGAAGGCGACGGCGGCGAAAGCGGCCGCGGCGAAGCCCGCTGCGGCGAAGGCCGCGGTGCCCAAGACCGCGCGCAAGGCCGCCGTGCCCACCAAGCGCGTCGTCGCTCGGCCGGTCACCCGCGTCGCGCGCCGCGCGGAGCCCGCGCGCCCGCGCGAGGAGGCCCGTGCGAAGCAAGAGCAGCCGAAGCGCGAGAAGGCCACGGCCCGTCCCCTCCCGACCGCGCCCGCGGGCGAGGCGCCGCTCATCGCGGCCGATGGCTCGTCGTCGGGATCGGTCGCCCTGCCGGCCGCGTTCCTGAAGGGAGCATCGCGCGCGGCGACGCTGTTCCAAGCCTTCATCGCCGAGCGCGCGAACGCCCGTCAGGCGACCGCCGCGACGAAGAACCGTGCTCGCGTTGCGGGCGGCGGCAAAAAGCCCTGGGCCCAGAAGGGCACCGGCCGCGCGCGTCAGGGCAGCATCCGTTCGCCGCTGTGGCGGCACGGTGGCGTCGTGTTCGGGCCGAATGGACGGAAGTACGAGCAGCGCATGCCTGAGAAGATGCGCCGCGCCGCGTTCGGCGAAGCGGTGAGCGAGCGTGCCGCGGCGGGCCGCATCTTCGTGCTCGAGGAGCTTCGCTTCGACGGCGAGCGCCCGCGCACGCGCGAGGTCGTCGCGTGGCTTGGCAAGATCGGCGACACCGGCCGCACGATGGTCGTCTCGCCGGAGCTCGACGAGCGCATCGGCCGCGCGATGGCGAACCTTCCCGACGTCGAGCTGCGCACGCCTGGATCGCTGCGCCTGTCGGACGTCATGGAGTCGGACACGCTCCTCATCACGCGTCCGGCGCTCGAGGCTCTCGCGGTGCGCGCCGGCGAGCGCGCGGCGGCTCGGGCATGAGAGGGACGCTGGTGCTCCTGCGCCCGGTCATCACCGAGCGCTCGATGACCGAGACGGGCGGCGGCCGCTACACGTTCGAGGTCACGAAGGACGCGACGAAGCAGGAGATCGCGGCCGCGGTGGCCGAGGCGTTCAAGGTCGACGTCGTCGACGTGAACACCATGACCGTCCGTGGCAAGGAGCGGCGCCTGGGACGCCGCATCGGTCGTCGTCCCGATTGGAAGAAGGCGATCGTGACCATCGCCGCGGGTCAGAAGATCGAGCGCTACTTCGTGGAAGGGGTCTAAGGGATGCCGCTGAAGCAATACAAAGCGTTCACGCCGGTCCGCCGGTTCCGGCAGTCGGCGTCGTACGCGGAGATCACGAAGGACAAGCCCGAAAAGAGCCTGACCGAGCGCAAGCTGCGCCAGGCCGGGCGCAATGCGCAGGGCCGCGTGACCACGCGCCACCGCGGCGGCGGCGAGAAGCGGCGCTACCGCATCGTGGACTTCAAGCGCACCAAGGACGGGATCCCCGCCCGTGTGAGCGCGATCGAGTACGACCCGAACCGCTCGGCGCGTCTCGCGCTGCTCGTGTACCGCGACGGAGAGAAGCGCTACATCCTCGCGCCGAACGAGCTCAAGGTCGGCGACACCGTGCTCTCCGGACCCGAGGCTGAGGCGCGCGTGGGCAACTGCCTGCCGCTCGAGAACATCCCGACCGGCACGACGATCCACGGGGTCGAGCTCCAGCCCGGGCGGGGCGCGCAGCTCGTCCGCGCGGCCGGCGGCATGGCCCAGCTCGTCGCGAAGGAAGGCGAATTCGCGCAGATCCGTCTTCCGTCCGGCGGCATCCGCGTCGTTCAGGTGCGCTGCCGCGCGACGGTGGGGCAGCTCGGCAACGTCGAACATGAGAACCGCAAGATCGGCGGCGCCGGGCACAAACGGCGCATGGGCTGGCGGCCGACGGTCCGTGGCGTTGTGATGTCGCCGCGCGACCACCCGCATGGCGGCGGCGAGGCGAAGTCACCGGTGGGCGGTCAAGCACAGACGCCCTGGGGCAAGCCGGCCATGGGTCTCAAGACGCGCCGCAACCCGAAGACGGATCGCTTCGTGACCGAGCGGCCGAAGAAGAGGAAGAGCAAGTGACGCGTTCCATCCGCAAGGGCCCCTTCGTACACGACTCGCTCAAGAAGAAGATCGAGCAGCTCAACGCGCGCAACGAGAAGAAGGTCGTCAAGACCTGGTCGCGCGCATCGCTCGTGCTCCCGACGATGGTCGGCCACACGATCGCCGTGCACGACGGCCGGCGTCACGTGCCGGTCTTCATCACCGAGAACATGGTCGGCCACCGCCTCGGCGAGTTCGCCCCGACGCGCACGTTCCGCGCGCACGGCCGCGGCGCCGCCGCGGAAACGGTGGCCGCGGTGAAACCGGGGGCATGACGATGGAAGTGCGCGCGTCCGCGAAGTTCCAGCGCTTCTCGCCGCGGAAGGCGAGGCTCGTGACCGACCTCATCACCGGAAAGACGGCCGAGGAGGCGATCGCGATGCTGGAGAACCTGCCGAAGGGCGCCGCGCTGCCGATCGGCCGCGTCGTGCGGTCGGCGGTCGCGAACGCGGAGAACAACTACAACATGACGCTCGAGACCCTGTACGTGAAGCGGGCCATCGCCGACGAGGGTCCGCGCATGAAGCGCATCTGGATGCGTGGCCGTGGCCGGCGCGACACGAAGCTGCGCCGCACGTGTCACATCACCGTGATCGTCGACGAGAGGAAGGCCTAATGGGTCAGAAAGTCCATCCACTGGGGTTCCGTCTGGGATTCGTGAAGACCTGGAACGCGAAGTGGTACGCCGGGTCGAAGAACTATCCGGTCCTCCTGAAGGAGGACGTGACGATCCGCGCGGCGATCCGCGCACGCCTCCGCGACGCGGCGATCTCGCGCATCGACATCGAGCGATCCACGAACCAGGTCACCGTGACGATCCACACCGCCAAGCCGGGTGTGGTCATTGGCAAAGGTGGGGCGAAGGTCGAGGAGCTGCGGCAGGTCCTTGGGAAGACGACCGGCAAGGCCGTGAAGGTGAACATCTTCGAGATCCGCTATCCGGAGCTCGACGCGGTCCTCATCGCGGAGAACGTCGCGCAGCAGCTCGAGCGTCGCGTGTCCTTCCGCAAGGTCCTCAAGCAGACCGTCCTCCGCTCGATGAAGTCGGGCGCGAAGGGCGTCCGCGTCGCCGTCGCCGGCCGCCTCGGCGGTGCCGAGATGAGCCGGCGCGAGTGGGAGCGCGAGGGACGCGTCCCGCTGCACACGCTGCGCGCGGACATCGAGTTCGGCCGCGCGATCGCCAAGACGACGTTCGGCACGATCGGCGTGAAGGCCTGGGTCTACAAGGGCGACATCGAGCCCGCGCCGCGGCAGGTCGCGCAGAACGCGCCCGGTGGGAACGCGCCGCGCCCGATGGCGCCGCCCGCGCCCGCTCCGGCACCCGCGCCGTCACCGGTCGCTGCTCCGAGCACGCCACCGGCGGTGGGTGTCTAGCCATGCTGCAGCCGAAGCGGATGAAGCACCGGAAGTTCCAGCGCGGCCGCATGAAGGGGCACGCGCAGGCGGGCGCGACGATCGCGTTCGGCGACTACGGTCTGCAGGCGCAGGAGCCGTGCTGGATGACGGCGCGCCAGCTCGAAGCCGCCAGGCGTGCGACCGTCCACCACTTCAAGCGTGGCGGCAAGGTCTGGATCCGCGTCTTCCCCGACAAACCCGTGACGAAGAAGCCGGCCGAGGTCCGTATGGGATCGGGCAAGGGCGCGCCCGACCACTGGATCGCGGTGATCCGTCCGGGCCGGATCCTGTTCGAGGTCGCGGGCGTGCCCGAGGCGCTCGCGCGGGAAGCGCTGCGTCTTGCGGCGTACAAGCTTCCGATCAAGACGAAATTCGTTTCACGAGAGGGCGAGGAAGGGGGCGGCAGTGCAACTGAAGGACATGCGGCGGCTGTCTGACACCGAGCTCGCTGACGAGCTGCGGAGCGCGAAAGAGGAGCTGTTCGACTTCCGCTTCAAGCTGGCGACCCGTCAACTCAAGAACTACCGCGGGCTGCCCGCCGCGCGCCGGCGCATCGCGCGCGCGCTCACGGTGATGCAGGAACGAGAGAGAGCGACGACGAATGGCTGAGAAGACGACCAAGAAGACCACGGCCGCGAAGTCGACCGCCACGAAGACGACGACGGCGAAGAAGACCACGGCCGCGAAGAAGACCACGGCCGCCGCGCCGCGCGCTGCCGCGACGGCGACCGCCGCGCGCCCCGCGGTGCGCAAGACCGTGACGCGCAAACGTGCCGCGGCGACCGTGTCGCATGGCGCGGCCGCAACGCAGTCGGTCACGGGCTGGCGCCGCTTCCGCCGCAAGACCAAGGTCGGCGTGGTGGTGTCGGCGAAGCAGCCGCGGACCGTGATCGTGACCGTCGAGCGCCTGCGGGAGCACCCGATTTACCGAAAGGTCGTCCGCGTGCGCAAGCGTTTCGCGGCGCATGACGATGCGGGCGACGTGCGCGAGGGCGACCTCGTGCGCATCCAGGAGAGCCGCCCCTACAGCGCAACGAAGCGCTGGCGGGTCGTCGAGGTCATCTCGCGGCTCGGTGAGGCGGGCGCAGCGGCGCCGCGCGTCGCCGACGTCGAGAAGGCCCTCGAGGAGTCCGAGGGCGCGTCGGAGTTCCTGTCGAAGCCGGCTGACGAAAGTGCCGAAGCGACCGAGGAGACCGAGGCTTGATCCGTCCGTACACCCGCGTTCGTGTCGCCGATAACACCGGAGCCAGAGAGCTCTCGGTGATCCGCGTGCTTGGCTCGTCCACCGGGACGAGTGCCGAGATCGGCGACGTGTTCATCGCGGCGGTGAAGAACGCGATCCCGAACTCGGGCGTGAAGAAAGGGGAGGTCGTGCGAGCGGTCGTGGTCCGTCAGACGAAGGAATACCGCCGCACCGATGGCTCCTTCATCCGCTTCGACGACAACGCGGCGGTCCTGCTCAATCCGCAGAACCAGCCACGCGGCACGCGCATCTTCGGCCCGGTCGCGCGCGAGCTCCGCGAGCGGAACTTCATGAAGATCGTTTCCCTCGCGCCGGAGGTCCTATGAACACGAGCGAGACCCGGCTTTGCCGGGCCGAGCGAGTCCCAACAGCCTTGAGCGCGTCTCCGCGCACGCTCCCTCCGGTCGCTGAACAGGGGCCCCTGCCCCTGAGCCGCGAGATTGAGCAGGTGCTGTAAGTGGCGAGCAATCTGCGGATTCGCAAGGGCGACGAGGTGGTCGTCATCGCCGGCCGCGACCGGGGCAAGCGTGGCAAGGTGCAAGAGGTCGACCGCGCGACGGGCAAGGTGATCGTGGCCGGCGTGAACATCGGCAAGCGCCACACGAAGCCCAATCCGTCCAAGAATCAGAAGGGCGGGATCATCGACCAGCCCATGGGACTCTCCCTTGGGAAGGTCATGGTCATCTGCCCGCACTGCGGCGAGGCCACGCGGGTGGCGCATCGCATCGAAGAGGACACCAAAGAACGCATCTGCAAGCGGTGCGGCGAGTCCATCGTGGTCGAGGAGAAGGAATCGTGACAGTGGCGAGCGCGCTGAAGCAGCGCTACGACTCGGCGGTGCGGGACGAGCTGCGTAAGCAGTTCGGCTTCAAGAATGTGATGCAGATCCCGCGCCTGGAGAAGATCGTGCTCAACATCGGCATGGGCGAGGCGATCGGCAACGCGAAGGCCATGGACGCCGCGGCGTCGGACCTTGCGCAGATCACCGGCCAGCGTCCGGTCGTGACGAAGTCCCGCCGCGCGATCTCGAACTTCAAGCTGCGCATCGGAATGCCGATCGGGCTCAAGGTCACGCTGCGCGGCGAGCGCATGTGGCACTTCTACGAGAAGCTCGTCACGGTCGCGCTCCCGCGCATCCGCGACTTCCAGGGCATACCCGACCGCAGCTTCGACGGCCGCGGCAACTTCTCGCTGGGCCTGAAGGAGCAGCTCGTCTTCCCGGAGATCGACTACGACAAGATCGACCGACTGCGCGGTATGGAGATCACGATCGTCACGACGGCCAAGACGGATGAGGAGGCCCGCGCACTCCTGCGCGGCCTCGGCATGCCGTTCAAGGCATCCTCGAAGGGGGTGGAAGGGGCCTAGCCCCGCTCATGGCCAAGAAGAGCCTGATCCTCAAGTCCCAGCGTCCGCCGAAGCACAAGGTGCAGGGCTACCACCGCTGCCAGATCTGCGGCCGGGCGCGTGGGTACATGCGCAAATTCGGTCTGTGCCGGATCTGCTTCCGCGAACGCGCGCTGATGGGCGAGCTGCCCGGCGTGACGAAGTCGAGCTGGTGAGATGGAAGAAATGACGAACGAAACGATGCCCCCGACCGAGACGACGCTCGAGTCACAGGCCAGCGAGAGCCGCATCGAGCGGCCCGCGCCGAAGCGCGTGGTGGCGCAGAAGCCGAAAAAGCCGCGCATCGGCGGCGCGCCGAGCGATCCGCTGGCCGACATGCTCACGCGCGTGCGGAACGCCGCGGGCGCGCGCCACGAGACCGTGACCATTCCGGCGAGCCGCACGAAGGTCGAGGTCGCGAAGATCCTGAAGGCCGAGGGCTTCATCACCTCCTTCGACCAGCCGTCGGCGCGCGAGATCGTGCTGAAGATGAAGTACATCGGCGGCAAGGTGCCGGCGGTCTCCGGGCTCCGGCGTATCAGCCGGCCCGGTCTCCGGGTCTACGCGCGCAAGACCGAGATGCCGCGCGTGCTCGGCGGCCTGGGCGTCGCGATCGTCTCGACGTCGTCCGGCGTCATGACCGGCCGCGAGGCGGAGAAGAAGGGGTTGGGCGGGGAAGTCCTCGCCTACATCTGGTGATATGAGCCGCATCGGTCGTCTCCCGGTCGCGGTCCCGCAGGGCGTCGACGTGAAGATCGACGGCCACACGGTGCGCGTGAAAGGTCCGAAAGGTGAGCTCGCACGCTCCTTCCACCCCGATGTGGCCATCTCGCGGGAGGACTCGACGCTCGTGGTGAAGCGGAAGGACGACGCGAAGGCGACGCGTGCGCTGCACGGTCTCACTCGCGCTCTGCTCCAGAACATGGTCACCGGCGTCACCGCCGGGTACGCTCGTGACCTCGAGATCAGCGGCACGGGATACCGCGCCGTCCTCGCGGGCAAGAAGCTGCAGCTCGCGCTCGGCTTCTCGCATCCGATCGAGATCGACCCGCCCGCCGGGGTGTCGTTCTCGCTCGAGACACCGCAGAAGCTGAAGGTCTCGGGCACCGATAAGCAGATGGTCGGCGAGATGGCGGCGCGCATCCGCGCGCTGCGGGTGCCGGATCCGTACAAGGCGAAGGGCATCAAGTACGCGGAAGAGCGGATCAAGAAGAAGGCCGGCAAGGCCGGCAAAGTCGGCGCGAAGGCGTAGCGGGGAGAGAGATGGCGAAGGCGACGCGGAACGAAGCTCGGACACGGCGTCACACGCGGGTGCGCGAGAAGGTGCGCGGCAGCGCGGCGCGTCCGCGCCTCGCGGTGTTCCGGTCGCTCACGCACATCTATGCCCAGCTCGTCGACGACGACGCCGGCACGACGCTCGCCGCGGCCTCGTCGCTCGACGCGAAGGATGCGAAAGGCAAGAGGACCGAGCTCGCCAAGAATGTCGGGACGCTGCTCGGCGATCGTGCGAAGCAGAAGGGTGTCACCGAGGTCGTGTTCGACCGCGGTGGCTACCGGTATCACGGAAGAGTGAAGGCGCTGGCCGACGGTGTCCGCGCCGCGGGAGTCAAGGTCTGATGCCAAGGATCGATCCAACGCGTTTGGAGCTCACCGAGCGCGTCGTGCAGATCAACCGCGTGTCCAAGGTCGTGAAGGGCGGTCGGCGCTTCAGCTTCTCGGCCGTGGTCGTCGTGGGTGACGGCCGCGGGCATGTGGGCGCGGGCCTGGGCAAGGCCGATGAGGTCCCCGCCGCCATCACGAAGGGCATCGCGGACGCGAAGAAGCAGCTCATCCTCGTGCCGCTCGTCGACCGAACGATCCCGCATCCGGTCACCGCGGACTTCGGCGCCGCGAAGGTGCTCCTGCGCCCCGCGTCCAAGGGCACCGGCGTCATCGCCGGCGGGTCGGTACGCGCGGTGGTCGAGTCGGCGGGCATCAGCGACATCCTGTCGAAGTCGCTCGGCAGCACGAACCCGGTGAACGTGGTCATGGCGACGATGAAGGCGCTCGGCGCTCTTCGGTCCTCGCAGCGGATCAAGGAGATGCGCGGCGTCGAGATCGGTCGCCGTTCCGAGCGCGAGCCGGAGCCGGTGGCACCGTGACGCGTCTGGTGATCCGTCAGCACCGCAGCTCGATCGGCGAGAAGATCGCCGCACGCCGGACGCTGGCCGCGCTCGGCCTGCGACGCACCGGTCAGAGCGTCGAGCAGACGGATTCGAAGGCGGTGCGCGGCATGCTGCGCCGCGTGGCGCATCTGGTCCAAGTCAACCAGGCGGAGGCACCGCCCCCGCCGACCCCCGAGGAGTCGAAGTGAGACAACACGAGCTGCGCGCGCCCAACGGCGCGCGAAAAGCGCGTCGCCGCGTGGGCCGCGGGATCTCGTCCGGCCAGGGCAAGACCGCGGGCAAGGGGACGAAGGGTCAGCTCGCCCGAAGCGGTCCAGGGGTCCCGGGCTGGTTCGAGGGCGGCCAGACGCCGATCCACATGCGCATCCCCAAGATGCGCGGCTTCAAGAACACGCGCTTCCGGACCTCGTACGTCGGCGTGAACGTGGGCCGCCTCGGCGACTACGCGGTCGACGGCAAGGTGACGCCCGAGACGCTCGCCGCGAAAGGTCTGGTGCGGCCCGACGCCCGTGTGAAGATCCTCGCGGACGGCGAGGTGAAGGGACGTTTCGAGGTGCATGCGCACGCGGCGTCCGAGACGGCGCGCAAGAAGATCGAATCCGCGGGCGGGTCGATCGTGATCATCGGCGGCGCCTAGCCCGATGGGCATGTTCACGGCGCTGCTCGAGGCGTTCCGGACGCCCGACCTTCGGAACAAGATCCTCTTCACCCTCGGCATGCTGGTGGTGTTCCGCTTCCTCGCGCACGTGCCGCTGCCCGGTGTGGACCAGGAAAAGCTGCTGGAGGTCATCAACTCCAGCCAGCTGCTCAACCTGCTCGATCTCTTCTCCGGCGGCGGTCTCGCGAAGCTGTCGGTCGTCGCGCTCGGCGTGAACCCCTACATCAACGCCTCGATCATCATGACCCTCCTCAACCAGACGATCCCCGCGCTCGAGCGCCTGTCAAAGGAAGGCGAGTACGGGCGCAACAGGATCAACCAGTACACGCGCATCCTCACGGTCCCGCTCGCGCTCCTGCAGGGCATCGGCGTCGCCGTCTTCATGCAGCGCTCGGGCGTCCTGCCGGGATTCGGCCCGGACAATCTCGGCCTCACGCTCGCGATCCTCGCGTCGCTCACCTCGGGGACGCTCATCCTCATGTGGCTGGGCGAGCTGATCAGCGAGCGCGGCATCGGGAACGGGATCAGCTTCATCATCTTCGCGGGGATCGTCGGGCGCATGCCGACGACGATCTCGCAGACGTTCGAGGTGCAGCAGAACGTCATCGCGCTCGCGTCGATCGCCATCATCGCGATCCTCGTGATCGCCGCGATCATCTTCATCCAGGAGGGTCAGCGCCGGATCCCCGTGCAGTACGCGAAGCGCGTGCGCGGCACGCGGATGTACTCCGGCGGCAGCACGCACATCCCGCTGCGCGTGAACAGCGCCGGCGTCATCCCGATCATCTTCGCGATCTCGATCCTCCTGCTGCCGAGCCAGGTCGCGCAGTACTTCACGACGAGCGAGACCGACTGGGTGAAGAACCTGGCGAACGGCATCGTCGCCGCGTTCGCCAACCCGGTCTTCTACAACAGCCTGTACTTCCTGCTCGTTGTCGCGTTCACGTTCTTCTACACGGCCTTCACGTTCGTGCCGAACGACGTCGCGGACAACATCAAGCGCTACGGCGGGTTCATCCCCGGGATCCGGCCGGGCCGGCCCACCGCGGAGTTCCTCGGCCGCGTCGTCACGCGGATCACGATCGCCGGCGCGCTGTTCCTCGGGATCGTCGCGGTGATGCCCACGCTCATCGGTGACATCACCGGTGTTCAGACGCTCCGCCTCGGCGGCACGAGCATCCTCATCGTGGTCGGCGTCGTCGTCGAGACGATGAAGCAGCTCGAGGCGCAGCTACTGCAGCGCAGCTACGAGGGGTTCATCCGCTAGTGCCCCGAGGCGATCTCATCCTGATGGGGCCGCCCGGTTCGGGGAAGGGCACGCAGGCGCGGCGGATGGTCGACGAGCTCGGGTACGTGCAGCTCGCGACCGGCGACCTGTTCCGCGCGCATCTCTCGCAGGGCACCGACCTCGGCAAGCTCGCACAGAAGTACATGTCGAAGGGCCAGTACGTACCCGACGACGTGACGGTGAAGATGGTGCGCGAGCGGCTCGCGGATATCCCGCGCGACACACGCGTCGTGTTCGATGGGTTCCCGCGCACGGTCGCGCAGGCTGAGGCTCTGGACCGACTCCTGAGGGAGTGCGGCCGGTCGCTCGCGGCCGTCCTGCTCCTCGACGTTCCACGCGACGAGCTGCTCAAGCGCCTCGGCGCGCGCGCGACGTGCTCGCGCTGCCAGACGGTGTACTCGCTCGCGGTCAATCCGCCCAAGGTGCCCGGCGTGTGCGACCGGTGTGGCGGTCCGGTGAGCGCGACCGCACGCTCCGACGAGTCGCCGGAGGTCGTGAAGAAGCGCCTCGAGATCTACGAGTCCGAGACGCGGCCGGTGATCGAGCACTACGAGAAGCGCGGACTGCTGAGGCGCGTGTCGGGCGTCGGCACGATGGACGAGATCGCCGCGCGCATCAAGGGCCTGCTGTGATCACGCTGAAGACGCCGCAGGAGACCGCGAAGATGCGCGAGGCGGGACGCATCGTGGCCGAGATGCTCGCTGCGTGCCGCGCGGCGGTGCGACCGGGCGTCACGACCGGCGAACTCGACCGGATCGCGGCCGACATCCTGAAGCGCCGCGGCGCGACGTCGAACTTCAAGGGCTATGGCGTCCCGGTGCTGCCGCCGTTCCCGGGCGTGATCTGCACGAGCGTGAACGAGCAGGTCGTGCACGGCATCCCGGGCAAACGTCGCCTCAAGGAGGGGGAGATCCTCAGCATCGACGCCGGCGCGATCGTCGAGGGCTGGCACGCCGACGCGGCGGTGACGGTCCCCGTTGGCGAAGTCTCCGCGCAGGCGGCGCAGCTCATGGCGGTCACCGAGCAAGCGCTCCAGCGCGCGATCGCCGCGGCGGTCGTCGGCAAGCGCCTCGGAGACATCGGCGCCGCGGTCCAGCGCTTCGTCGAGGCACAGGGCTTCAGCGTCGTCCGCAACTACGTCGGCCACGGGATCGGGCGGGCGATGCACGAGGAGCCACAGGTCCCCAACTACGGCGCTCCCGAGCGGGGACTCCAGATAAAGGAGGGCCTCTGCATCGCGATCGAACCGATGGTCAACGTCGGCCGGCCGGAGACGAGGACGCTCGCCGACCAATGGACCGTCGTCACCGCCGACGGCAGCCTGTCAGCCCATTTCGAGCACACCCTCTGGTGCACGGCGGCCGGACCCGTCGTCCTCACGGCCCCCGAGGGCCAGGCGGCGGTCGCCGCATGAACGCCCGTTGCCCCGCTTGGGCGGTTTCGGTACAATTTTGGTTCCCGTGGGCACACGCCGCGGAGACCCCTGTGTCTGGAGTCCATGGCAAGTAACAAGCCGTCCAAGGACGTGATCGAGGTGGAGGGCAC
>DASYUC010000035.1:0-5259 GCA_036001645.1 Candidatus Limnocylindria bacterium | reverse complement strand
TCGGAGTACACCGCGACGGTCCGCATGTTCATCCGCCGCGCCGTGCGGAAGATGCGGCGCGCGATCTCCCCGCGGTTCGCGACGAGGAGCGTCGTCACCACTTCGGCTTGCGGCGCTCGAGGAACGACCGCATGCCCTCCTGGCCCTCGTCGCTCACGCGGATGCCGGCGATGCGCTCGACGGTCTTCTCGCGCACGTCGGCGACCGGACGGCCCGCGACCTCGCGCACCAGGCGCTTCGCGGCGTTCACCGCGTGCGGACCGCCGGCGACGATCGCGTCGAGATAGAACGAGATCTTCGCGTCGAGCTTCGCGGGCTCCTCGATCGCCTCGACCAGACCGACCTCGTAAGCGCGCCGTGAGTCGAAGCGGATGCCGGTCGTGAAGAGCGCCGTCGCGTGCGCGAAGCCGATCTTGCGCACGACGTACGGCGAGACGACGGCTGGCAGGATGCCAAGGCGGACCTCGGTGAAGGCGAAGACCGCCTCGGTCGAGGCGACGGCGATGTCCGCGACCGCGACGAGGCCGCAGCCACCCCCGATGGCGGCGCCCTGCACGCGCGCGAGCAGCGGCATCGGGAGCTCGTCGAGCGCGCGGAACAGCTGGGCCAGCGCGCGCGAGTCGGCGACGTTCTCCGCGAGGCTGAAATCGGCCATACCGCGCATCCAGTTGAGGTCCGCGCCGGCGCAGAAGGCGTCGCCCTCGCTGCGGAGGACGACGGCGCGTGAGGTGAGGTCGATCTGGCCGAGCATCGCGCTCAGTTGCGCGATGAGGTCCGCGTCGAACGCGTTGCGCACGTCGGGGCGCGCAAGCGTGATCCAGGTGATCCCACGATCGTCGACCTCGCGCCGGACAACGTCGGTCACGGTCGGGACGATAGCGAGGACGAGCGGGACGCGGGTTCTAGCGGGTGATGGGAGCGGGGCGCTTGGACTGGGCCGGGGCGTACGGCGAGCGGCGGTTCTCCTCGAGCTGCACGTGCGTGTAGCCGTGGATCGTCACTTCGTGCTGCGTGCGCAGCGCGCTCGCGGCGAGCAGTGCGGGCATCGATGTCTGATCGGCAACGGTGAAGCATTCGTCGCATCCACCGAATCGGCAGGGAAAGCCGCCTGACCTCATGGAGGTTTGACCTTTCCGGCCGCTCTCTCGGCCCGCGAAGACCTGTTGAGCATATCAGTGAATTCCCCGCCGAGCCGAGAGCGCGATCACGCGCTCGGCTCCTTTGATCATGGCGCGGTCGACGAATTGTCCGCTTTGGAGCACCACGACACCTTGCTCAGTGGTGTTGGCGTCAGCGAGCGCGCCGAGCAGCTCCCGTGCGGCGTTGGCCTCCGCCTCGGTCGGCATGAAGCATTCGGCGATGACGGACAGCTGTCGCGGGTGGATGGCGGCGCGACCGATGAACCCGAGCGCGCGGCCGCGACGGCAGGACGCGGCGAGTCCCTCGAGATCGTCGATCTCGGTGTAGACCGACATCGCCGGCGCCGGCAGGTCCGCGGCGCGGGCAGCCACGACGATCCGGCTCCGGGCCCAGAGAAGCCCGTCCTCGCCGGTCACGCCCAGGTCGCTGCGCAGATCGGCCTCCCCCAGGGCGATGCTCGCGACACTCGGATCGGCGCTGGCGATCTCGAACGCGGCCTCGACTCCGCGGGCGCTCTCGATCAGGCAATGCAGTGGCAACCTGCGCGACGTGAGCGCGGTTCGCACCGCACGCACGTCTTCCGCGCTCTCGACCTTGGGTATCCGGACTCCGGCGAGGCTCGCAGCAGGACCGAGCAGCGCGAGGTCCGCGGCTCCCCACGCCGAGCGGATGTCGTTGATGCGGACCGTGACCGGCTTTGGGGTCGCCTGGCTCAGCAGCGCGCGCGCGTTCTCGCGCGCGGCGTCCTTGTGGGCGGGGGCGACGGCGTCCTCGAGGTCGACGATCACCACGTCGGCCTCGCTGGCGATAGCCTTCGCGAAGCGCTCGGGCCGATCGCCAGGGACGTAGAGCCAGGTGAGCGGCGGGGCGGCCATCGGACTCACGCCACGCCACGCGCGCGCAGCTCAGCGAGCGCGGCCCCGTCGACGCCGATCTCCGCGAGGACCGCCGCCGTGTCGCGGCCGTGTGGCCGCCCCGACCAGCGGATGCGACCGGGCGTCGCGGTCATGCGGAAGAGCTGGTTCTGCATCTTGATGCGGCCAAGCTCATCGTCGTCCACGGACGCGATGGTCCCCAGTGCCGCGTACTGCGGATCGGCGAAGATATCGCGGATGTCGTAAACCGGACCGACCGCGGCCTGCGCCTCATCGAACGCGGCGCTCACGTCGGCGGCGCTGCGTTCCGCGATCCAACCGCCGACGACCTCGTCGAGCTCGTCCGCGTGCTCGGCGCGCCCACGACCCGTCGCGAACCAGGGACGATCGATGAGGTCTGCCCGGCCGACCAGGCGCAGCACGCGCTCGGCGATGCTCTGCGAGCTGGTCGATACCGCGAGCCACCTGCCATCCGCGGTCCGATAGGTGTTGCGCGGCGCGTTGTTCACCGAGCGGTTCCCGGTGCGGGGCTGCACTTCATGCAGCTGGTCGTACGCGGTGATCTGCGGGCCGAGCAGCCAGAGCAGCGGCTCGATGAGCGCGAGGTCGACGACCTGACCGCGTCCGCTCACGCGACGCGCGTGCAGCGCGGCCATGACGCCGTACGCGAGCGCGAGTGCGGCAACGCCGTCGGCCAGACCGAACGGCGGCAGCGTCGGTGGACCAGCGGGCTCGCCGGTGAGCGCCGCGAAGCCGCTCATCACCTCGGCGATCGTGCCAAAACCAGGGCGGTGCGCGTACGGCCCGAACTGGCCGAAGCCGGTCACGCGCGCGAGGATGAGCCCGGGATTCTCCGCGGCGAGGCGGTCATAGCCAAGCTCCCAGCGCTCGAGCGTTCCCGGCCGGAAGTTTTCGATCACCACGTCCGCACCACTCGCGAGGCGGCGGAAGAGCCGCTGTCCGTCGGCACTCGAAAGATCGAGCGTCGCGAGTCGCTTGTTGCGGCCGATGACCTTCCACCACAGACCGACGCCGTCCTTGCTCGGTCCGTGATGCCGCGCCGGATCGGGCTGCCGTGGATGTTCGATCTTCAGAACGTCCGCGCCCAGATCGCCGAGGAACGTCGCCGCGAGCGGTCCGGCGAACAGCGTCGCGATCTCCACGACTTTCAGACCGGCGAGCGCGTCGCGCGTCGTCTCGGTCACGTCACGTCTCGGTCGAGGTCGACGGTGCAGCGGAAGCCGATCGCGGACGATCGCTCGATCGAGGGACCCGCGCGGAGGAATTTCAGCGAGACCTCCGGTGGCTGCGGGCCGCCGTCGGTGTACCACTCCGATCCTTCCAGACGCGCGTGCGAGCCGCCCTTGAGGATGGTGAAGCGCGTTCGCCCATCGGTGTGCTCGCTCTCGGTCCAGTTCCACACGAGCGGCGCGCCGCGCGCGAACTCGGGATGCCCGGCGGCGACCTGCCACTCGAACTCCGTCGGAAGTCTGGCGCCGGCCCAAACCGCGTAGGCACGAGCGTCGTCGAGGCTCACGTGGCGCACCGGCTCGCTCGCCGTGCCGGGGCGCGGCCGGCCCTCGACCCAATCTGCCAGGAACCGTTCGGGACGCGCGGGCTTGTAGTCCGTGGCGGTCACGAAGCGCGCGTAGTCGGCGTTGGTGACCTCGGTCCGCGACACGGCGAACGGTCGCAGCGTCACGACGTGGCGCTCCACGACCGTGTGATGGAGGAGCGGCGGGAGCGGCTTCCACAGATCGGCGAACGGCGCGGCGTCGTACATGCCCGTCTCGCGCAGCCGGTAGCGGATCGTGAGCGAGCGCTCGCCACCGGGCAGCGCGATCATGCCCTCCGGCGCGGACGGCACCAGCGCGCGCGGCGGGGCTTGGCGACGCGCCGGTCGTGCGGGGAAGCTCGCGTCGCCGTTCCACTCCCGCGCGCCCTGCGCACGGACGAAGTCACGCAGCGATGCATCGAGGGCGGCCTCGGGTAGGGCCAGGATCGCGGCGAACGGCTGCTGCATCGCCGGCAACGCGACCTGGACACAGTCGCCGTGCACCGCGGGTGTGAGCTCGCGACCGCTCAGAAGCTCGAACCAGCGCTCGTGGGGCCGGGCCTCCGCGAGGATCGCGTCGGATGGGCCGAGCGCGTGCAGATCACGACCGACGGCCGTCCAGAGGCGCGAGCCGTGAAGCTCGAAGCGCGAGCTGAAGACGCTTGGCGCGGCCGTGTCGGCCGGATCCGCGAGCGGGGCCCATTCACCGTGGGAGAGATGCCGCGCGAAGCGCCGCTGGACGCTCAGCATCGCGGAGAGCGTCGCGCGGTCGCGCGCGCTCCAGCCGACCCACGAGCCGAAGACGTTCTCCCACACGAGCATCCCGGCACCATTCAGCCACGCGGTCTGTAGCTGCGCGGTCCGATCGCGGTCCCAGCGACGCGTCTGATGGAGCATGTGCCGCGGCTCGAACCACTTCGCGCGGAGCACGCCCGGCGTCGCGCTGTCCGCCTGCCACTGCGCCCAGGACATCTCGTGATCGGCTATGCGCGCGAGCGGGATGTTCGACTCGCCCTCGAGCACGACGGGCCTGCCTGATGCGTCGAGCTTGGCGCGCACGCCGGCCGGCGCCTCACGCATGCTGTCGAGGAAGACGCCGTCGATGCCGGTGTCGACGACCATCAGCGCGAGCTCCGTGGCATCGTCGCGCTCCACACGCGCTCCGCGGTCCCAGGCGTGGTACTCCATGAACACGCGAACACCGCGGTCGCCGAACGCGCGGACGACAGCGGGCAAGTCCGGCACCTGCTTGTAGAAATCGAATTGGTCGCGTTCGTCGATGCCGATCAGCGGATAGGTGTGCCAGAGCACGACGGCGTCGTACCCCCCGAGTCCCGCGTCGGCGTCGAGGAAACTGTCGACGGTGAACCTGTTTTTCGCGCAGTCGTAGAGCTGCTCGTCCCACAGCCAGAGGAGACCGATCGAGAAGCAGCGCTGCGTCCACGCGAGGTCGGCACGCTCGTATCGCGCGCCGTCGTACCCGATGCGCGCGCGCGCATCGTCGCGCCACCGGTGGAGGCTCCGCCGCCACGCCGCCCAATCACGCGCGTCGTCCGGCGCGGCGAGGATCTTGGCGTCGTCGAGCGTCGCGAGGTCGGCGCCGTCCTGCGGCACCGCGCGCGCCAGGTCCTTTTCGCGCGGCGCGCGTGGGTCGCTGCCGAGGTGTCCGGCTGCCTGGGGTAGGGTCAC
>DASYUC010000034.1:0-41967 GCA_036001645.1 Candidatus Limnocylindria bacterium | reverse complement strand
CGCGGCACGCTGCTCGTGGAGTGGCTCCTGTCGTACTTCTCGCACCGGATCGTCGCCGACATCACTTAGGAACCGCCTGCGCCGCGGCGCAGTATTGACAGAGTGAGACCGTGGAGCCTCGCGATCGTCGCCGTCGCCGCGCTGTGCGGCTGCCTCAGGGCCCAGCCGTCGCCAACCCCGACAAGCGAATGCAGCGAAACGCCCATCACCGGCAAGGTCGTGAATGGGTACCCACTCTACGGAAAGGGCGGCGACGTCTTCCTCGTCCTATATCGCGAGCCAAAGTTCGGCGTGCCCAAGCTCCACGCCGGACCGCCCTCGGTGAAGATGCTCGTCGTCGTCGAGCATCCCATCATCCCGACGACAGATGCCGAGCACATTCCAAGGGAACTCAGCGTCAGCGGCCGCAATCTCTGGAGCGGCACGAGTAAGACGTTCGTCGTGGGGCGGCACGATTCCGAGCTCGGCATCGGCGTCGAGTGGGGAGGGAACTTCGAGTTCCCCGACGCCGGCTGCTGGGAGATGCGGCTCAGCGCGCCACGTAACGCCGACGCGACGATCGTCGTGAAGGTGCTTTAGGCGACTACCGCGCCGCGGCGCCCTCCTCGACCTTCTCCTCGTGCGCCGCGATGACCTTCTCCGCGATGTGCGACGGACACTGCTCGTATCCGAGCAGCGTCGCGGTGAATGTGCCGCGGCCGCCGGTCATCGACCGGAGGTCCGTCGAGTAGCGGAAGATCTCCGCGAGCGGTACGTGCGCCTTGATGCTCTGATGCCCCGCGCCCGCGCCTTCCATGCCGAGCACGCGGCCGCGGCGGCTGTTGAGGTCCGCGAGCACATCGCCCATCTGCTCCTCGGGCACGGTGACCTCGACGTCCATGATCGGCTCCAGGAGATAGGGCTGCGCGTCCTTCACGCAGGCCTGGAGCGCGAGCGAGCCCGCGATCTTGAACGACATCTCGCTCGAGTCGACCTGGTGGAACGAGCCGTCATAAAGCGTCGCCTTGAAGTCGGACAGGGGATAGCCCGCGATCACACCCTTGATGGCCTGCTCGCGGATGCCCTTCTCCACAGCGGGCCAGAAGTTCCGCGGGACCGAACCGCCGACGATCCGCGTCTCGAACACCACACCGGAGCCCGGTTGCAGCGGCTCGACCTCGAGCCACGCGTCGCCGAACTGCCCGTGGCCGCCGGTCTGCCGCTTGTAGCGGCCCTGCGCCTGCGCCTTCGCGCGGATGGATTCCCGGTACGGGACCCGCGGCGTGCGCATCTCGACCTGAACGCCGAACTTGTCCTTGAGCCGGTGCACCGCGACGTCGATCCCGGACTCGCCGATCGCCGAAAGGATGGTCTCGTGCGTCGCGTCGTCGCGACGCACGTGCAGCGAGGGGTCCTCGTCGATGAGCTTGTGCAGCGCGGTCGACATCTTGTCGAGGTCCGCCTTGCTCGAGGGATCGATCGCGACGGAGAACGACGGCGGTGGGAACGCGATCGGCTCGTAGAGGATGGGAGCGTCCTTGTCGCAGAGCGTCGCGTTCGTGGACGTCGCCGTGAGCTTCGGCACGGCACAGATGTCGCCGGCGCCGACGGCGTCGGTGATCTCCTGCTCCTTGCCACGGAGGAAGAAGATCTGGCCCACGCGCTCGGTCTCGCCCTTCGTCGCGTCGAACACCTGCGAGTTGTGGTGCAGCGTCCCCGAATACACGCGAACGTAGCTCAGCTTCCCGACGAACGGGTCGGCGAGCGTCTTGAAGACGAACGCGGAGAACTTCTCCGCGGGATCGGTCTTGCGCGCGGTGTCCTCACCGGCGGGGGACTTCCCGATGACCGAGGTGTCCTCGGCCGGCGAGGGGAGCATCTCGCGGATCGTGTTCAGCAGCGCCGCATATCCGACGTTCTTCGAGGACGACGTCGCGACCACGGGAATGACCGTCCCCGCGCGGACGGCGGCGTGCAGCGCATCGCGCAGCTCGTCGTATGACATTTCCTTGCCGTCGAGGTAGCGCGTGAGGAGATCCTCATTCGTTTCGACGATCGCCTCCACGAGCTGCTGGCGGAACTGACCGACGCTGTCGGCCTGCGCCTTGTCGATCTCCGCGATGGGCTCTTTCGGCCCCTTCAGGACCTGGCCGTGCAGGAGATCGATCGTGGCGGAGATCCCCTGGTGCTCGCCGACCGGCACGTGCAGCGGAACGACGCGTATGCCGTAGGCCTCGCGCAGCTGTCCGAGGACCTGCTCGAAGTCGGCGTTCTCACGGTCGAGCCGGCTGACCACGACGACGCGGGGCGTCTTGTGATCATCGAGCTCCGACCACACCAGCTGGGTGCCGACCTGGACTCCCGCGGAGGCATCCACGACCACGAGCGCGGCGTCCGCGACGCGCAGCGCAGCGTGCTGGTCGCCTGCGAAATCGAGGAAGCCTGGAGTGTCCAGGAGGTTGATCTTCGTGCCCTCGTGGGTGAACGAGGCGAGCGCGGTGTTGATGGTGATGCGGCGTTTCTGCTCTTCGGGATCGGTATCGAGGATGCTGGTCGCGTCATCGACCTTGCCAAGGCGGTTCGTGGCGCCGACGGCGTGGAGCAGGCTCTCGACGAGGGTCGTTTTCCCAGATCCGCCGTGCCCCACGACCGCGACATTGCGGATCTTGTCGGGTTGTATGACGGCCAATATCGCTCTCCCCAGTGCGTGTGCGTTGATAGTATTCGCGCGATGTCCGGACATTCAAAGTGGAGTCAGATCAAGCGCCAGAAGGGCGCAGCGGACGTCAAGCGGGGCGTCGTTTTCACCAAGATGACGCGCGAGATCATGCTCGCGGCCCGTGAGGGTGGCCCCGATCCGGAAGCGAATTTCCGTCTTCGGCTGGCGCTCGACCGCGCGCGTGCGGTGAACATGCCTCACGCCAACATCCAGCGGGCGATCGACCGTGCCACCGGCGGCGGCGACGGCGCGGCGCTCGAGAGCATCGTGTACGAGGGTTACGCGCCGGGCGGAGTGTCCGTGATGGTCGAAGCCGCGACGGACAACCGCAACCGCACGGCTTCCGAGGTGCGCGCCGCGTTCACGAAGAACGGCGGCAAGCTCGGCGAGTCGGGCTCGGTGCAGTGGCTCTTCGAGCAGAAGGGCATCGTCGAGATCGACGCCGGCAAGCGCTCGCCCGATGACGTGTCGCTCATCGCCATCGATTCCGGCGCGGAGGATGTCGAGACCGACGGGAGCCTGGTCACGGCGTACACGACCCCGAGCTCGTTCGAGAAGGTGAAGACAGCGCTCGAGAAGGCCGGCATCACGGTCGCGTCGGCCGAGATCTCGATGCGCCCGACGACGACGGTCCGGGTCGAGGGCGAGCACGCCCGCAAGGTCCTCCATCTCGTTGAGGAGCTCGAGGAGCTCGCTGACGTCCAGAAGGTCCACGCGAACTTCGACATACCGGACGAGGTCCTTCAGCACGCCTAACCGCGGCACCGTGCTCGGCATCGATCCGGGCACGACCGGAATGGGCTACGCCCTTCTCGAGCTCGGCACCGACCCGCCACGCCTCATCGTGCACGGTCTCGTGCCGACGCCGAAGTTCGGCAGCGCCGCCGAGAGACTGCTCGCGATCGCCGTCGCCCTGGACGCGTTGATCGCGACACACGCCCCGGAGTTCCTCGCGCTCGAGCGCCTCTACTTCAACAAGAACGCGAGGACCGCCATGGCGGTCGCCGAGGCGCGCGGCGTCGCGCTCGTCTGCGGCGCCCGAGCCGGACTCGTGATCGCGGAATACACACCGCAGGAAGTCAAGCAGTCGGTCACGGGGAGCGGTGGCGCCGACAAACGCGCGGTGCAGCGCATGCTCGTGCACGTGCTCGAGCTCGCCGAACCCATAACCCAGGACAACGTGGCCGACGCCGTCGCCATCGCGCTGACGCACGCACAGCGCGTGAAATTCGTCGCGGCCGTGGCCAGCGCGACGTGAACGAGAGACCGCGCCGCGGAGCCGCTGTCCTCGATGGCGTCAGTAAGCCCGCGCTGATGTTCCCGCTTACGATCGGCCGCACGCGGCGCGCTCGTCTCACTCAGGCGGCCTGGGCCGCGCTGTTCGCGCTCATCGTCATCGCCCTGATCGCGGCCTTCATCTGGAGCTTCCGCCGGGCGGACACGGTGGCCGTTGTCGCGCGAGTCATCTGGGCGTCGGCGGCGGTCTTCGTTTCCCTGCTCCTCGTGGGCCAGCTCCTCGGCATGCGCCGTCTGGGGAGCGTCGCGCTGCTTGCTGAGGGCATCTACTGGCGCGGGGTCGTTGGATCGCTCTTCGTGCCCTGGGACAGCATCGCGGCGACCGGCCCGCACTCGTTCGCTGGATGTCAGTACCTCGGCATACGCGTGCAGCGACCCGCCGAAGTGCGTCCGCGCTGGGCGCGCCTCTTTCGGCCGCTCAACCGAAAGCTGGCGGGGTGGGATCACACCTTCCCGCTCTCGTTCATGGAAGCCTCGGGCCAATTCCAGCAGCTTGTCGAACAACGGGTCGCGGATCCCGAGGTGGGCGCCCGCGTTGTGGCGGAGGCGCTCGCCCAGTGATCGCCTACGTGAGCGGCGAGGTAGTCGCACGCGGCGCCGATCACGTCGTCGTGAATGTGCGCGGCGTCGGCTACAAGGTGTTCGTCCCACGGCATCCGTCCGGGGATACCGTCGCGCTGCACACGCACCACGTCGTCCGCGACGACGCACAGCAGCTGTTCGGCTTCGAGACGAGGGAGGAGCTCGCGCTGTTCGAGCTGCTCATCACCGTGCCCGGCGTCGGACCCAAGGCGGGTCTGTCGCTGCTGGCCGTCTCCAGTCCGGCTGCCCTCGCCGCGGCGATCGCCTCGGGTGACGCCGAAGCGCTCGCACGCGCACCGGGTGTGGGGAAGAAGACCGCGGAGCGTCTCATCGTCGATCTCAAGAGCAAGATCGCGAGGACGGGCACCGACCGCGAGCCCACCGGTCTGCTCACCGAGGACGACGCGGCGGCGGCGCTCCAGGCCCTGGGCTACACCGCAGCAGAGGCGATTTCGGCCCTCCGGGGAGCCCCTCCAGCCGGCTCTGCGACCACGGAGGAGCGCGTGACAGCCGCCCTGCGGGCCGCAGGACGCGTCGGGGTCGCAGGACGGTGACGGTGGGTCTCCTGAGACGCCTTCGGGCTAGCAGGCACGGGAGCGGCATGGCAGGCTAGCGGTGGCCGCCGACCCGCCTGTAAGGAGCGGGAATGGGTCGATTTATCGGGGACGAATCCGGGCAAGGCTTAGTCGAATACGCACTCATCATCGCCGTCATCGCGATCGCGATCATCGTCGCGATGATCTTCCTCAGGGACCAACTATCGAATCAGTTCTCGATGATCGGGAACAACCTCACATAAGAAAGCGGGCGGCGGCCAAAGCCCCGAGGTTGCTCCCTTTTGATACAATTTCGCCAGAGGCTACCGGTCGATGCCCGGGAGCCGCGGGCGCCGCTGAAAGTGGGTCGACCCCACTTTTTTTGTCGCCTGGACCGAATTGAAGAAGAGGGGGAGCGCCGGCGATGAACCGAGAACTCGTGACCGGTCTTGCACAGCTCTCCGCCGAGAAGGGGCTCCCCAAAGAGGTCGTGGGCGACATCATCGCCCGAGCCCTCAAGCGCGCTTATGGCGCGGAAGAGAACATCGACGTCAAGGTCGACATCACCACGGGCGCGTTCCGGGTCTACCTCCTGAAGACGGTCGTCGACAAGGTCGAGGACCCGAAGATGCAGATCCTTCTGGACGCCGCCAAGCGCATCAAGCCCGACGCGCAGCTCGGCGACATCATTCCGCTAGAGGAGTCCGCTGCCGCGCTTGGCCGCATCGGCGCGCAGACCGCCAAGCAGGTGATCCAGCAGTCGCTGCGTGAGGCCGAGCGCGAGCAGGTCTTCGCGGAGTACGCGGACCGTGAGGGCGACATCATCAACGGCCAGATCAGCCGCTTCGAAGCGGGCTCCGCGATCATGGAGCTCGGCAAGGCGGAGGCGATCCTGCCGCGCGCCGACCAGGCGCCGCACGAGCGCTACTTCATCGGCCAGCATCGCAAGGTCGTGGTCGTCGAGGTCCGGCGCACGTTGCGCGGGCCCCAGATCATGGTCAGCCGCTCGCACAAGAATCTGGTAAAGCGCCTGTTCGAGCTCGAGGTGCCGGAGATCTACCACGGTCAGGTGGAGATCGTCGGCATCGCGCGCGAGGCGGGATCTCGCACCAAGATCGCCGTCCGCGCACGGCAGCCCGGTATCGACGCGCGCGGCGCGTGCATCGGTCAGCGTGGGCTGCGCGTGCAGGCGATCGTGAACGAGCTCGGCGGCGAGAAGATCGACATCATCGAGTGGAACGAGAAGCCGGAGCAGTACGTCGCCAACGCCCTCGAGCCGGCGCACGTCGTTCGCGTCGACATCGTCACTGACGACAAGACCGCGTACGTCGTCGTCCCTGACCGGCAGCTCTCCCTCGCGATCGGCAAGGAAGGTCAGAACGCGCGGTTGGCCGCGAAGCTCACCGGTTGGCGCATCGACATCCGCAGCGAATCGGAGGTGCGGGCCGAGCTCGAGCCGGAGCCCGAACCGGAGCCGGTCGCGGTCGCCGTCGAGGTCGCCCCGCCCGTCGAGGAGGACGCGGAGCCCAGTCACGACCTCATCGCCGAGGTCGAGGCCGAGTCAGCCATGGCGGACGAAGAGGAGCTGGATGAAGAGGACCGAGCGCTCCTCGGAGCGAAGAAGAAGAAGGAACGCCGTTAGTCGCGCGTCGGGGGGCTCTCGGGGGGCGCAGCCCCCCGGTAGTCGTCCGCAGCGGACGTGCGTGGCCTGCCACACCGTCCGCGCGAAGCGGGAGCTGGTGCGCATCGTGCGCTCCCCGGCAGGCGAGCTGGCGGTGGACCTTCGCGGCAAAGCCCCTGGGCGGGGTGCGTACCTGGACCCCGATCAGGCCTGCCTCGACCGGGGACTGCGCGATGGGGTCCTGGCGAAGGCGCTCGAGATCCCCATCGACGCCGCCACCGCGGAGCGATTGAAGGTAGAACTAGACCAGGCAGCGAGCGTTCGACAGAAACAGAAGGAGACCGCGTAAATGCCCAAGGCACGACCTCGGCGGTTCCCGCCACAACGCGGCCCCCGACCACGGGGCCGTCGGCCGCAGCGCCCGCAGCCGGTCGTCGCACCGGTCGAGCAGGCCGCGCCGGCCGTGGCGGTCATCGAGGGACGCCCGCCGGTCGTCCTGCCAAAGCAGATATCGGTGCGCGAGCTCGCGACGCTCCTCGACGTCAGCATCGTCGATCTCATGCGCGCGCTGGTGAACATGGGCACGATGGCCTCGATCAACACGACCATCGATTTCGACGCCGCGACCCTCGTCGCGACCGAGCTCGGCATCGAGACGAAGGCCGAAGAAGAGGCGCCGCCCGCTGTCGAGGACACTGAAGCCGAGATCGCGCCCCTCAAACCAGAGCTCTGGACCGAGGAGGACGCGAGCAAGCTCAAGCCGCGCCCACCCGTCATCACGATCCTCGGCCATGTCGACCACGGCAAGACGAGCCTCCTCGACGCGATCCGCACCACCAACGTGACCGCGCGCGAGGCCGGCGGCATCACGCAGCACATCGGCGCGTACCAGATCGAGTACAACGACCGCAAGGTCACGTTCCTCGACACGCCCGGCCACGAGGCGTTCACCGCCATGCGCGCGCGCGGCGCGCAGATCACGGACGTCGCGATCCTCGTCGTCGCGGCCGACGACGGGGTGCAGCCGCAGACGATCGAGGCGATCTCTCACGTGAAGGCCGCGGGCGTCCCGATCGTCGTCGCGCTCAACAAGATGGACAAGGCCGACGCGAACCCCGACCAGGTCAAAGCCCAGCTCGCGGAGCACGGCGTGACGATCGAGGAGTACGGCGGCGACACGCCGCTCGTGCCCGTTTCGGCGCGCACCAAGCTGGGCATCGACGATCTGCTCGAGACCGTCCTTCTCGTCGCCGACGTCGCCGAGCTCACCGCCAACCCTGACCGGCCCGCGATCGGGAGCGTCGTCGAGGCACATCTCGACACCAAGCGCGGACCGGTCGCGACCGTTCTCGTGCAGACGGGGACCCTCGAGCGCGGCGATCTCGTCGTCGCGGGCATCACCTACGGACGCGTACGCGCGATGACCGACGACAAGGGCAAGCCCGTCGGCCGCGCCGAGCCGTCCCGCCCGGTCGAGATCCTCGGCCTGCCCGGCGTGCCGGAGGCCGGCGACGTCTTCCGCGCCGTTGCGGACGAGAAGACCGCCAAGGCCCTCGTCGCGGCGAACGCGCGCGACCGCGCGGGCGCGGGCGCATCGGAGAAGCCCGCAACGCTCGACGAGATGTTCGCGCAGGTCAAGGAAGGCAAGGCCAAGGAGCTCAAGCTCGTCCTCAAGGCCGACGTCCAGGGCTCGCTCGAAGCGATCAAAGGCGCGCTCGCGAAGATCCCGCAGGAGGAGGTCGGCCTGCAGGTGATCCACGACGCCGTCGGGGACATCACCGAGTCGGACCTGACGCTCGCCGCCGCCTCGAGCGCGGTCGTCATCGGCTTCAACACGAAGATGGAGGCGCCCGCAAAGCGCGTCGCCGACCAGTCGAGTGTGGACGTGCGCCAGTACAAGGTCATCTACGAGCTCCTCGACGACGTGCAAAAGGCGCTCACCGGGATGCTCGAGCCGGTGATGGTCGAGACCGTCATCGGACACGCCGAGGTGCGGCAGATCTTCACCGCCGGGAAGACGACGATCGCCGGATGTGGCGTGCTCGACGGCGTGATGCGCCGCGGCGCGCAGGCGCGCCTGCTGCGCGGCGGCGAGGTCGCCTACGACGGACACATCGATTCGCTGCGCCGCGTGAAGGACGACGTGCGCGAGGTGGCCGCGGGTCTCGAATGCGGGATCGTCCTCGACACCAACGACATCCAGGTCGGCGACGTCATCGAGGCGTACACCGTCCAGCCGAAGCCGAGGTAATCGCGGGGTGGCATACAAACGAGCGGACCGCGTCAACGCGTTACTGCAGCGCGAGCTCGGCATGATCATCAGCGAGGAGCTGCGCGACCCGCGTATCGCGTTCGCGACGGTGACCGCCGTCGAGATCACCGCGGACCTTCGCACCGCGAAGGTACACGTCAGCGTGCTCGGCGACGAAGATCAGGTGAGATCCACGCTGGTGGCGCTCAACGAAGCCCGCCCCTACCTGCGCCACGAGATCGGCGAGCGCACCGAGCTTCGCTACGTGCCGGACCTCACGTTCGTCTCCGACCAGACCGCCGAGCGCGCGGCGCGCATCGCAACGCTCCTACGGCAGGCGCGCGAGCGCGAGGAGCCCTCATGAAGGAGCTCGTGGAGACCCTGCGCCGCGCGAAGAGCGTGGCGATCGTGTCGCACCGCGACCCCGACCCCGACACGATCGGCTCCGGCATCGCGCTCGGCCTCGCGCTCGAGCGCCTGGGAAAGCGCGTGACGCTCCACTGCGCCGACCCGGTGCCGGAGGGCGTGAGCTTCCTCGCTTGGGCGGATCGCTACACGAGCGACCCACCGCCGGCGACCTGCGATCTCATCGTCACCGTCGACTTCGGGTCGGTGGAGCGGGCGAAGTTCGCGCTGCCCGCCGGACCGACGCTCGTGAACATCGACCACCACGCGTCGAACGACGCCTTCGGCTCGGTGAACCTCGTCGACGTCTCGTCGGCGGCGACCGCGGAGCTCGTGTCGCGCGTCATCGACGCGCTCGGCGTGAAATGGACCGCCGACATGGCGACCGCGGCGCTCGTCGGGATCATGACCGACACCGGCTCGTTCCAGTTCCCGTCGACGGACTCGCGCGCGCTCGAGCGCGCCGCGCGACTGCGCGAGGCGGGCGCCGACCTGCAGGCGATCACCTACAACATCTTCCGGAACAAGCGTTTCCAGGCGCTGAAGCTCTGGGGGTTCGCGTTCTCGCGCCTGCGGCGTGAGCAAGACGGACAGCTCGTCTGGACCGAGGTCACGCGCGAGGATTTCGCGAACGCCGAGGCGCGCGATGAGGACATCTCCGGTCTCGTGGAACAGATCGCGCGCTCGAACGGGATGCGCGTGGCGCTCCTGTTCAACGAGCACGACGCGGGCGCGATCAAGGTGTCGTGCCGCACGTCGGCCTGGGCGCCTTCGGTCGACGCCTCGGCGGTGATGGCACGTTTCGGCGGTGGCGGTCATGTCCGCGCCGCGGGCGCGCTCGTCGCCGGCAACGTGACCGACGTGCGCGAGGCTGTGCTGCGTGCCGCCCGCGAGGCGCTCGTGGCCGCGCGCGTCGCTCAGCCGGTCGCCGAAGGGATCGCCTGAACTCCGGCATCCTCGCGATCGACAAGTCCGAGGGGTGGACTTCGCACGACGTCGTCGCGGTGGCGCGCGGCGTCCTCGGCATCAGGAGGGTCGGGCATGGTGGGACGCTCGACCCGCTCGCGACGGGACTTCTTGCCGTACTCGTCGGCGAGACGACGCGCGCGACCGAGCGGATCCATACCGCGCCCAAGGTCTACGACGCGCTCGTGCGCTTCGGGAGCGAGACGGCGACCGACGACCGGGAGGGCGAGGCAACGCGCAGCGCGGCGGCCCCGGCTGCGGCGAGCGATATCGAAACGGCGCTCGTTCCATTACGCGGCGCGATTTCCCAGGTCCCTCCTACGTACGCGGCGGTGAAGGTGGGTGGCCGGACGGCGTACTCACGCGCACGAAGTGGCGAATCCATCGCGCTCGCGGCGCGGGAGGTGCAGGTCCATCGGATCGAGATGACGGAGTGGAACCCGCCCGACGCGCGTCTCCTCATCGTGTGCGGGAGCGGCACCTACGTCCGATCGATCGCACGCGATCTCGGAAGAGCACTCGGATCCGCGGCACATCTCGCCGCGCTGCGCCGTCTCGCGATCGGCGCCTTGGACATCGCCGACGCGATCGGCATCGAGGCGCTCCGCGCGGCCGGCCGCGACGCCGCGGTCGCGCGACTGGTCGTCATGAGCGACGAAACACTCGCGCTCCCTCGCCGGTACCTGGACGAGTCCGCCGGTAAACTCGTTGGCGCAGGGGGACCCACGTGATCAAGATCGCGGAACGTTGGGCCCGCGCGGCCCTCCAGGCCTGGCGCGACCTATCGCTTGACGCGAAGATCGTGAGCGCGGTCGGGACCGCGAACTGGCTGCTGCTGTTCGCGAACCACACGACCGTGGCAGCGACGCGCGACGTTCCCCTGTGGCAGCTGTTCCCGTTCGGCGCCGACACGTTGTTCCTCATCGCGTGCGGCGTGCTGCCGATCGCGTACGCGATGCGCGATCACATCTCGCGCTCCGCGTTCACCCCGCGCCAGCGAGCGGTCCACGTCGCGTCCATCATCGCGATCTTCGTCGTGGTCCCGACGCTCGCGTCGATCGTTCTGCGCGAAACGGGAAAGCCGTACACCTACATCCACGACGGGGCGCTGATGATCGAGTGGGCCGCCCGCAAGCTCCTCCTGGGGCAGAACCCTTACGTCGCTGATTACCTCGACACCCCGCTCTATTACTGGCCGATGGTGAACAACCCCGCGCTGTATCACCTCACGTACTTCCCGCTCCTGTTCCTCATCACGACACCGGTCGTATGGCTGTTCGACACGGTGGGGTTGTTCTGGGACCAGCGCTACATCTATCTGCCGGCGTACATCGCGACCCTCGCGGTCGTGCCGTTCCTCGCGCGTCGCGTGGAGAACCGCCTTGCGCTCATCGCGCTCGTTGGTCTGAACCCGCAGCTGTTCCCGTTCGTCGTCGAGGGCCGCAACGACTTCTTCGTGCTGCTGTTCCTCTTTGCAGGTATCGCGCTGCTGCAGCGCGAACACCGGACGCTGGGTCCGCTGGCGATCGCGATCGCCGCGGCGGCGAAGCTGCACGCCGTCTTCATCATGCCCTTCGTCGCGGTGTGGCTCCTCGCCACGCGGCGACCGAACACCCTGCGCGAGGCCTGGGACACGTTGTGGCGCCCGCTGTGGCCCGCGACGCTCGTCCTCGCGGCCACGTTCCTGCCGTTCCTGCTCAACGATTTCGCGGCCTTCTACGACGATGTCGTCCGATACAACGCCGGGGGTGCTGCCTGGACCTATCCGATCTCCGGCATGGGATTCTCCGCGCTGCTGCTCGCGCTCGGCGTGATCGAGTTCCGGCAGGCGGACTTCCCGTTCGCCGCGATCGAGATCGCCGTCGCGACGCCGATCGCGCTGTGGTGGATGTGGAAGCTGTGGCGGCGTCCGGCGCTCGCGACGCTGTTGACCGGCTACGCCCTCGCGCTCCTCGCGTTCCTCTTCTTCGGCCGCTACTTCCAGGGGAACTACCTCGGTTACATCCTCGCCGTGGCGACCCCGGTGCTGTTCCTGCGCGCCGAAGCCGCGCCGGCAAAGAAACGCCTACGCGTACGGCGAGAGCGGGTGCCCGTCGGCGCGCAGCGGGAATCGGCCGCCGCAGCGCCGCCGGCCGGCAACGCGATCCCGCTGAGACTGAGCCGCCAGCCGGACGGAGAGGCGAGCACCGACGGGCTCCCGCTCGAGCCTGCGCCCGAGCCAGCTGCGTTGCCGGCGCCCGCGGGGAGCGCTGTCGACTAATTTGCACGCGTGAGCGTGCTCGAGGACTTCACCGGGTGGCCACGCGGATCCCTATCGATCGCGATCGGCGTGTTCGATGGCGTCCACATCGGTCATCAGGCGCTCATCCACCAGACCGCCGCGCGCGCGAAGCGGCAGGGTGGGAGAGCACTCGCAGCCACGTTCGATCCACTTCCCATTCAGGCGCTCGCGCCCGGAGCCCCGCCGTCGGCGCTATCCGACGTCGACGAACGAGTGCGACTCCTCCATGCGGCCGGTGCCGACGACGTCGTCGTCTTCCATTTCACGAAGGAGTTCTCGACACTCACGGCCGATGAGTTCGTGCGCCGCCTCACGGGCGCAGGCGAAGTGCGTCAGATCTTCGTGGGCGAAGATTTCCAGTTCGGCCGTGACCGCGGTGGAGACGTTCGCACACTCGCTGCCGCCGGATCCGACCACGGGTTCGAGGTGCTGGTCGCACCTCCGGTCACGCTCGACGGTGAGATCGTGAGCTCGACGCGGACCCGCAACGCGCTCCTTGCCGGCGATGTCGTGAGTGCCGCCCGGCTCCTCGGCCGCCCGTACAGCGTCACGGGCACGGTCGTCCACGGCGACAAGCGAGGACGCGCGCTCGGATTTCCCACGATGAACCTTTCGGTCCCGCGGCACCGCCTGCTGCCACGGGACGGGATCTACGCGATGTGGGCGACCGTGAACGGCCAGCGCGTCGCGGCAGCGGCGAGTCTCGGCATCAGACCCACGTTCGGCGGCGGCGACCGAGTCCTCGAGGCGTACCTACTCGACTGGAGCGGAGACGCGTACGGTGACGCGGTCGAGGCGGCATTCGTGAAGCGGCTCCGTGACGAGCTCCGGTTCTCCAGCGCGGCCGAGCTCAGCGATCAGATCGCCCGCGATGTCGCCGAGACCCGGAGGGCCCTCCCCGGCTGAACAACAGCGCGGGACGGTCGACGTTGAGCAACTCGGCCTGGTCCAAGTCGGTCTGCAGACGCATCGGGGAGTGCGACTTTTCGGCCCGGCGGTCACCGACAGCAGGTTGTCGCGCGCCCTGGTGATGCGCTCCCCGCATTGATCGCGCGCTATGCGCGCGATGCGGACGCTCGCTGTGAGCTCGGGTAGTCACGCGATCCGCGCGTGACGGCCTGTCACCTCATCGCATACACTGATCGGAACAAAACAAGATCTACGGATCAGAGAAAGGACAGTGGGTGCCGCCCGCGACGACGACATCCAAGCGTGAGGTCATCGAGACCTACCGCCGCGACGAGAAAGACACCGGTTCGCCGGAGGTCCAGATCGCGGTCCTCACGCAGCGCATCAAGCATCTGACCGAACACCTACGCGCGGCCCGCCATGACAATTCCAGTCGGCGTGGCCTGCTCCAGATGGTCGGACAGCGGCGGCGGCTCCTCGCCTACCTGCATCAAAAGTCTCCCGAGCGATACCAAGAGATCATCGGGCGACTCGGACTGCGGCGGTAGCGAGGCCGCGAGAGCGCGGATGACCCAGGGAGATCCCTGGGTCTTTTCTTAGAGGCGCACCCCAACAACACAATGTCAGTCACGCAAGCTCAGGCGACGATCAACGGGAAGCCGCTCGTCTTCGAAACAGGCAAGTACGCGAAACAGGCGGGCGGAGCCGCCACGGTGCGCTACGGCGACACGATCGTGTTCGCCGCGGCCACGGTCGCGAAGACCACGCGGCCCGGGATCGACTTCTTCCCGCTCACCGTCGACTTCGAAGAGCGTCTGTACGCGGCGGGGAAGATCCCCGGGTCGTTCCCGCGGCGCGAGGGCCGTCCATCCGAGGAAGGCATCCTGACCGCCCGCCTCACCGATCGACCCATCCGCCCGCTCTTCCCCAAGGGATTCAAGAACGACGTGCAGATCGTCGCGTCGGCCTGGTCGGCGGACCAGGAGAACGACTACGACGTCTTGGTGGTCAACGCCGCGTCCGCAGCGTTGACGATCTCGGACGCGCCCTTCGACGGGCCCATCGGCTGCGTCCGCGTCGGGACCGTCGGTGGCAAGCTCACGCTCAACCCGACGATCCAGCAGATGGAGGAAAGCGAGCTCGACCTCATCGTCGCGGGCACGCGCGACTCGATCATGATGCTCGAGGCCGGTGCCCGCCAGGTGACCGAGGACTTCCTCGTTGAGGCACTCGCGCTCGCCCAGGAGGGCATCCGCGAGTTGTGCGATGCACAGGAAGAGCTGCGCAAGGCGGTCGGCAAGCCCAAGCTCGCGGTCGCCCCGCTTCCGGACGACACGGAGAAGCTCGCGCCGGTCGTCGCGTTCCTCAAGGAGCGCATCCGGGCCAAGCTTCGCAATCCGGACAAGGCGCAGCGCGAAAGCGGCCTCGACCTGCTCAAGGCCGACGCGGTCCTGCAGTTCGTGAAGGAGGGCAGCCTCATCCTCGCGGAGGAGGTCGCCGCCGCCTTCGAAACGATCCTCGAAGAAGAGTTCCGACGCGCGGTGACCGAAGAGAAGCTCCGGCCCGACGGGCGCGACACGACGACGATCCGACCGCTGTCGATCGAGGTCGGCGTCCTCCCGCGCACGCACGGCTCCGCCGTGTTCACGCGCGGTCAGACCCAGGTCCTCTCGGTCACGACACTCGGTCCGACCGGTGACGAGCAGATCATCGACACGCTCTCGCCCGTCGACGCCAAGCGCTACATGCACCACTACAACTTCCCGCCGTACTCGGTGGGTGAAGTGCGGATGATGCGTGGCGCCGGCCGTCGTGAGATCGGCCACGGCGCGCTCGCCGAGCGCGCACTGCTGCCGGTCCTCCCCGTGAAGGAGGAGTTCCCGTACACGATCCGCGTCGTCAGCGAGACGCTCGAATCGAACGGGTCGTCGTCGATGGCGTCGACCTGCGGATCCACGCTGTCGCTCATGGACGCGGGCGTCCCGATCAAAGAGATGATCGCGGGCATCGCGATGGGGCTCGTCACCTCGGGCGACCGGTACACGATCCTCACCGACATCCAGGGTCTCGAAGATCACTACGGCGACATGGACTTCAAGGTCTGCGGCTCCGCCAAGGGCATCACGGCACTGCAGATGGACATCAAGATCAAGGGCATCTCGCTGCAGGTCATGCGTGAGGCGTTCGCGCAGGCACGCGACGCGCGACTGTTCATCCTGAAGGCGATGCAGGACGTCCTCCCCGCGCCACGCCCGGAGCTCTCGTTCTGGGCGCCGCGCATCGAGACCATCAAGATCCACCCGGACAAGATCCGCGAGGTCATCGGCCCCGGTGGCAAGATGATCCGCGCGATCCAGAGCGAGACCGGTACGGCGATCGAGCTCGAGGACGACGGCACGGTGCGCATCACCGGCGCCAAGGCCGAGGGCCGCGAGAAGGCGAAGGCGATGATCGAGGGTCTCACGAAGGAGCCGGAGGTCGGCGAGGTCTACGAGGGCAAGGTCACGCGGATCATGTCGATCGGAGCGTTCGTCGAGTACCTTCCCGGAAAGGAAGGGCTGGTGCGCATCTCGGAGATCTCGAATGATCGCGTGAACCGCATCGAGGACGTCGTGAAGGTCGGCGACAAGGTCACGGTGAAGATCGCCGAGGTCGACCGTCAGGGTCGCGTCAACCTCTCGATGCGTGCCGTGAACGAAGACGGCAACGGCTTCGAAGAGCGGCAGCGCGCCGAGCGGGCGCGGTTCAACGACCGCGAGGGCGGCGACCGAGGTGGCTTCCGCGGCCCTCCGGGCGCTGGTGGGGGAGGCTTCCGGCGGAGCGGTCCGCCTCGCAGGTAGCCGCTGCTAAGTCTCGTTCTCCCGGCCTATAACGAGGCTCGCCGCATCGCGGCGAGCCTCGCCGCATGCGCGGAGTACTTCGGCGATCGCGGGATGGCCGCCGAGATCATCGTCGCGGACGACGGCTCGACGGATCACACCGGCGAAGCCTTTGCCGATGCGATCGAGGCGCTCCAGCAGGCTGGCCTGACGTATCGCTACTTACCTCTGACGCACCGCGGAAAAGGGTCCGCGGTCCGTGCGGGCGTACAGAGCGCGACCGGCGATCCGATCGTCTTCCTTGACTCCGACCTCACGATCCCGGTCGAGATCATCGATCGTTTCCTCAGGGTGATCGACGACGGCGCCGACATCGCGATCGCCTCACGCTACGTGCCCGGCTCGGTCGTGCGACGACCGTGGTGGCGGCGCTTCATGGGCACCGCGTTCCGGGCGTGCGTGCACGCGCTCGTGCCGACCGATGTGCAGGACACGCAGTGCGGCGGGAAGGCATACACGGCCGAGGCCGCGAAGGATCTCTTCCATCGTCAGCGTCTTCATGGCTTCGCCTTCGACGCCGAGGTCCTGTTCCTCGCGCGGCGCGCGCGCTATCGCGTCCGCGAGATCCCCTTCGCCCTCGTGCAGGACCACGAAACGAGCATCAACTTCGCCGCGCAGGCCCCGCGCATGCTGCGCGACCTCGTCCGCATCCGTCTCAATGACATGCTCGGCCGGTACCGTTGAGCGTCATCGTGACCGCCGACGATCTCGGACTGAGCCCCGGCGTGACGCGCGGCATCCTCGACGCCCACCGACGCGGCGTGGTCCGCTCGACGTCGCTCCTCGTGACCTTCCCGGCCGCGCAGGAGGCTGCGGCCCTCGCGCTGGCAGAGCGGGATCTCGAGGTCGGGCTGCACCTCGATCTCGTCGGCGGCGAGCCGGCGTGCGACCCCGCGACCGTGGCGTCGCTCTGTGACGAGAACGGCCGTTTCTACCCGCTTCCCGTCTTCACGCGCCGTCTTTTCACCGGGCGCGTGCGCCCGACCGAGCTCGCGGCGGAGCTGCGTGCGCAGGTCGCGCGAGCGCGCTCGTGGGGGATCCCCGCGCTGGCCTGGGACTCGCATCGGCACGTCCATCTCATGCCTCCGGTCGCGCTCGTGGTCGGCCACGTCGCCCGCGAGCTCGGCGCGCGCTGGGTGCGCCGCGCTCGGGCGCCCCGGGTGCGGGCGCAGCTGAGGAGCGCGTCGCTCCACGCCGCATCGCTCGTCTCGGATGTGGCCTACCGGGGGATCCGTGGCCCGTCGTGGTACGTCGACCTCACGTCGCAGCGCCCGCGTCTCGACGCCGCCGGCGTCGCGCTCCTGGCGGCATACGGTGGCCTGGGCGAGATCTCGGGGCATCCGGGCTACGTCGACGACGACCTGCGCAGCCGCGACGGACTGGTCGACGAGCGCACCGACGACCTGGCGCTCCTCACGGACCCCCTCCTCCGCGCGGCGCTCGGCGGTCACGGCGTGATCTGGCGGGTGCACTGATGCCCGGAGCCACCGCGACCGGCGCGCTCGGTCGCGCGCTGCGCCGCTACACGCGTGCACCCATCGCGGCGCGGCTGTTCGTGCATGGCCGCGCGTTCCTCTCGGATCTCGCCGTCGTCGAGCGCTACGTACCGAAGAAGGGCTTCATCGTCGACCTCGGCTGCGGCCACGGCCTGTTCGCCTGCGTGCTCCGCGAGGCGTCGCCAACGCGGCGGGTGCTGGGCATCGATCTCGATCCCCGCAAGGTCGACGTCGCCCGAGGGGCCATCCAGGACACGCAGTGGCTGCGATTCGAGGTCGGCGACATCGTCGCCGACACGCCGCCACGCTGCGACGCGGTGACGATCGTCGATGTGCTCTACCTGCTCCCATTCGAGCAGCAGGAGAGCGTGCTGCGCAACGCCGCCGCCGCCCTCGGCGAGGGCGGGCCGCTGGTGGTCAAGGCGCAGGAGCGCCGGTTCGATCCTCGGTACGCGCTCACGTACGGGCAGGAGCTGATCACGGTGAGCCTGGGCTTCACGCAGGGCGGACGCGAGCGGTTCTACTTCCCCTCACGAGCCGACGCGCTCGCCATGTTCGAGCGCGCCGGATTCGTCGTGGACGTCGTCGAGATGCCCAAGCGCATCTACACCGATGTCCTCTACCTGGCGCGAAAGGCCCCGACCAAGCCATGAGCGAGACATAATCATCGCGAATGCAAGACGACCTGCGCATGCTCGCCGACGAGATCCGGGCATGCACGGCCTGTCCCCTTCACCGCAGCGCACGGCAGGCCGTGCCGGGGGAGGGGAGCGCCGAGTCCGGGATCTTCTTCCTCGGCGAAGCACCCGGTTACAACGAGGATCTCCAGGGGCGACCCTTCGTTGGGGCGGCCGGGCAGCTGCTCGACGAGCTCCTGGCGGACATCGGTCTCGACCGGAGCAAGGTGTTCATCACCAACGTCGTGCGGCACCGCCCTCCGGAGAATCGCGACCCGCTGCCCGAGGAGGTCACCGCCTGCGACATCTGGCTGCGGCGGCATCTCGCGGTCCTGAAGCCAAAGGTCATCGTGACGCTCGGCCGGCACGCGATGGGGAAGTTCCTGCCCGGTGAGTCGATCTCACGGATCCACGGCCGTCCGCGCAAGGTCGACGGCCTCGTGATCTTCCCCGTCTACCATCCCGCGGCCGCGCTCCATCAGCCCGCGCTGCGCGGCGCCCTCGCGGGCGACTTCGCGGCGCTCGCGTTGCTGCTCGCGACCGAGCCGGTCGCGCAGGAGAAGCCCGCCGAAAAGAAGACCGCGGATCAGATGACGCTCTTTGGCAAGTAACAGGCTTCGCGTGATCCCGCTCGGCGGGGTCGGCGAGATCGGCAAGAACATGCTCGCGATCGAGCAGGGCGACGACATCGTCGTCGTCGACGCCGGTCTCATGTTCCCCGACGAGGAGATGCTCGGCATCGATCTCGTCATCCCCGACATCTCGTACCTACGCCAGAACAAGGCGAAGGTGCGCGGCATCGTGCTCACGCATGCGCACGAGGACCACATGGGCGCGCTGCCGTACGTCCTGCGGGACCTTCCGGATGTCCCGGTCTTCGGCACGAAGCTCACGCTCGGCCTCATGCGCACGAAGCTCCGCGAGCACAAGCTCGAAAACAAGGTGAATGCGAACGAGATCACGCCCGGCACGCCGTTCACCGTCGGACCGTTCGAGTGCGACTCGTACTACGTGTGCCACAGCATTCCCGACGCCGTTGGGCTCACGATCGAGACGCGCTACGGGACCATCGTGCACTCGGGTGACTGGAAGTTCGACCACACGCCGGTGGACGGCAAGCAGACCGACTTCGCTCGCCTCTCTCAGATCGCGGCGCATGGCGTCTTGCTGCTGCTCTCCGACTCGACGCGCGCCGAGGTCGCGGGCTACACGCAGTCGGAGCGCCACGTGGGCGACCTGCTCGACGCGATCATGTCGCGGGCGCCGGGCCGAGTGATCACGACGACCTTCGCATCGAACATCTCGCGGATCAAGCAGATCGTCGATGTCGCCGAGGCGTGGGGACGACGCACGGCGATCATCGGGCGCTCCATGGAGAACTACACCCGGACGGCGCGCGAGCTCGGTTACCTTGTGTTCCCCGAGGGCTCGCTCATCCATCCGAAGGAGATCGACAAGCTCCCGGACCACGAGCTCTGCATCATCACCACCGGCAGCCAGGGCGAACCCACGAGCGCGCTGTCGCGCATGGCGCTCGGCGACCACCGCCACGTCGCGGTGAAGGACGGCGACACCGTGGTGATGTCCGCGACGCCGATCCCCGGCAACGAGGAGCTGGTGAGTCGCACCGTCGACAACCTCTTCAAGCTCGGCGCGGAGGTCATCTACGACGCCGGGGTGCGGCCCCACGTGTCCGGCCACGCGAGCCAGGAGGAGCTGAAGCTGCTCCTCAATATCCTGCGGCCGAAGTACTTCATCCCCGTGCACGGCGAATACCGGATGCTCGTGCGCCACGCACGTATCGCGATCGACCTCGGCGTCGCGCCGGGCAACGCGTTCGTCATCACCAACGGCGACTCGCTCGAGATCGATGACCGCGGCGCGCGCCTCGGTGAGAAGGTCGCCTCCGGTGTCGTGTACGTGGATGGCCTCGGCGTGGGCGACGTGAGCCAATCGGTGATGCGCGACCGTTGGTCGATCGGCAGCGACGGCATCTTCCTCGTCGTGCTCACGATCGAGCGCCAGACCGGAAAGGTCGTCGCGGGTCCGGACATCGTCACGAAAGGCTTCGTGCCCGAGGAGGACGCGGCGGACATCGTCGAGCGCACCAGACAGCGCATCCTCGACGGCCTGGGCGAAGCGCAGACCGGCGAGCATCTCGCTGAGCTCGCGACGCTTCGCGACTCGATCCACGACAGCGTCACGGCCTATCTCTACGAGCGCACGAAGCGGCGGCCGATGGTGCTGCCGGTGATCATGCAGGTATGAGCGCGCGCCGGGTGTCGCGCAGCAAGCCGCAGCGCGGTGCCGTCTCCGCCGTGGATCCGCGCATCCGCAACGAGGTCGGCGCGATCGCGCTGCTCGCGTTCGCGGTGCTCTCGATCGTCGCGCTCATCGCCGATCAGGGTCCGGTGCTGCAGTGGTGGCACGCGTTCCTGGTCTCGGGTCTTGGGTGGGGCGCTCTCCTGGTGCCGTTCCTGCTCGCCGCCCTCGCGGCCGAGCTGTGGTTCGGTCTCATGCGGCGCAGCGCGATCATCCCCATCGCCGGCGGCGCGGTCGTCTTCGTCGCGCTCCTCGCGATCGCGCAGCACTACCAGCGTGGCGAGCCCGCGGCCGGCCAGGGCGCGGGCGGTGTCGTCGGCGCGACGGTCGCGAAGCTCGCGACGGGCGCGTTCGGCGACGTTGGCGGACCGATCGCGCTCATCGCCCTGCTCCTCGTTGGCGTCGTCGTGGCCTCCAACCGCACGCTCGGCGACCTCATCCGCCCGGCCTGGGAGCGACGCAGCGCGCTCCGCCCGGGCGTGGGCCTACCGGGCGGCACGGCCGGCCGCTTCGGGCGCGGCATCGACGAGCCGGCGCCAGAAGAAGTGGGGGAGCCGGCCTCGCCGCTACGGATCAACATGCCCGCCCTGCGCCCCAAGGGGCCCGCAGCGCCCCCCAAGCCACAGCTGCGGCTCCTTCCGCCACCCGTGACCGACGAGGCGTCCTCGGCGCCGGATGGCGCGTTCACACCCTCGATCGCCGGACTGCCGGACAAGAACGTCGCGGTCGAGGGCGTGCTTCACGCGAAGGCGGATCGGAACTGGACCCTGCCGCCGCTCGACCTCCTCGGCCTGGGCGACGCCGGCCACGCCGGGACGAGCAGCGAGATCCGCAAGAGCGCCGAGGTCATCGAGCAGACCCTCGCGCACTTCAACATCACCGCGAAGGTCGTCGAGGTCACGCCCGGCCCGGTCGTGACGCGTTACGAGCTGAAGATCGCGCCGGGGATCCTGCTCTCGCGCGTCGAATCGCTCAACGACAACCTCGCGCTCGCCCTCGCCGCGCGCACGCTGCGGATCGAGGCACCGATCCCGGGCAAGAGCGTCGTGGGCATCGAGGTCCCGAATCTCGCGGTGGGCCTCGTGTCGCTGCGCGATGTCGTCGAGACGGCGATCTTCCGTGGCTCGCCGTCCAAGCTCACGGTCGCGCTGGGGCGCGATGTCGCGGGCGCCCCGATCGTGCTCGACCTCGGCGCGATGCCTCACCTGCTCGTCGCGGGCCAGACCGGGTCGGGAAAGAGCGTCAACATCAGCGCGATCCTCTGCAGCCTGCTGCTGAACGCGACCCCTGACGACGTGCGCCTCCTCATCGGCGATCTCAAGCGCGTCGACTTCACCGCGTTCGGCGACGTGCCGCACCTGGTCGCGCCGGTGATGACCGATGCGGAGAAGATCCTCAACGCCCTGTTCTGGGTGGTGGGAGAGATGGATCGCCGCTACCGGCTGTTCGCCCGAACGAGCTCGCGCAACATCGGCCAGTACAACGAGAAGCACACCGGTTCCGACCGCATCCCGTATGTCGTGTTCGTCATCGACGAGCTCGCCGACCTGATGCTCCAGGCGCCGATCCAGGTGGAGAAGCAGATCACGCGTGTCGCACAGCTGGCGCGGGCCACCGGGATCCACCTCGTCCTCGGCACGCAGCGGCCATCGGTGGACGTGATCACCGGCCTCATCAAGGCGAACATCCCAGCTCGTATCGCGTTTGCTACCGCGTCGGCGGTGGACTCGCGCACCATCATCGACATGACCGGTGCGGAGAAGCTCCTCGGACGTGGCGACATGCTCGTGTTGCGGCCCGACCTCGCGAAGCCGATCCGCGCGCAGGGTGTCTACGTGTCGGATCACGAGATCCAGCTCATCAGCCGTCACTGGACGCTGCAGGGCGGGACCTCGTACGACCGTCACGCGAAAGTGGTCGAGGGGCCGGACCGGCTCACGCGCCGCGAGTCCGACGGCGAGGACATCGAGGACGAGCGCTACGAGGAGGCGGTCGAGATCATCCGGCACGAGGGCAAGGCCTCGGTCTCGATGCTGCAGCGGAAGATGACGATCGGGTTCGCTCGCGCCGGCAGGCTCATCGACATCATGGAGCGCAACGGCGTCGTCGGGCCGGACCGCGGGCCAGGCAAGTTCCGTGAGGTGTACGGCTCGGCTCGGCCCGGCGAGGAGTAGCGAGTGGCGCGGCTGGGCGAAACGCTTCGCACGCAGCGTGAGAAGAAGGGCATCACGCTCGAGCAGGCTGCCCACGACACACGCATCCGCGAGAAGTTCCTGAAGGCGCTCGAGGACAGCGATTACCAGACGCTGCCGGGCGCGGTCTACACGAAGGGGTTCCTCCGCAACTACGCCGAGTATCTCGAGCTCGACACCGAAGACCTTGTCGTGCAGTTCCATCAGGAGCGCGACCTGCCCGATGTGCCGCGCACCTTCAAGCCGATGAATCCGATCATGCGCCGCAGCCTCATCTTCACGCCCGCCGTGCTCGTCCCGGTCGTCGTGCTCGCCGGCATCGTGCTCTTCGTGAGCTATCTCTACTACCAGTTCGTGTCCTTTGCCGTGCCGCCGAAGATCGAGATCACCGAGCCGTCGTCCGACGCGATCGCGCAGTCCGCGGACTACATCGTGAAAGGAAAGACGGTCCCCGATGGCCGCGTCACTCTCCAGGTCTTCCCCGGGCCGTTGACGGTCGCCGACATCCATCCCAACGCCGACGGCACGTTCACCGTGGCGGTGCAGCTCAATCCCGGCTCGAATCACATCGAGGTGGAGGTCCTCGACGTCACCGGTAAGGTCGGGCGCGCCTCGCGCACCGTACGCCTCGAGACCGTCGCGAGCTCGCCGGGGCAGCCGGTGATCATCATCGAGGAGCCAGCGAATGGCGCGACGTACACGAATATCCCGGTGCTCGTGCGAGGCGGATTCGACCCCAGCGTCACCGTCCTCACGGTGAACGGCGTGCAGCTGCCGATCTCTGCCGCACGGCGCTTCGAGATCCGCTTCACGTACCCCGCGGGCCCGCAGACCATCACCGTCGTCGCCCAGAACGGAGCCGGCGCGACCAGCACGGAGACGCGTACGGTGACGGTCGCCTACACCGCCGCCGTGGTGAACGTCACGGTGAAGGGCGGAGATGCCTACCTCCAGGCGACCGTGGACGGCACGGTCGTGCCCGGCACGGGCCGCGTGTTCAAGGATGGCGAGACCGCGACGTACACCGGCCGCCAGGTGCGGCTGCGCTCCGGCAACGGCGCCGCGACGATGGTCAGCTACAACGGCCAGCCGGCGGTCGCGATGGGCCAACCGGGTGAGGTCGTGGAGCGCGTCTACACCGCGCAGTGACCGCCGCGAACGCGCTGACGCTCTTCCGCGCGGCCGCGGGCCTACCGATCTTCATCGCCCTCGGCTATGGCGAGCGAACGTTCGCCCTGGTCCTCTTCGTGGTCGCGGCGAGCTCGGATGCTCTGGACGGCTACCTCGCTCGCCGCGGCGGAACTGCCGAGGGGCACGGCATCATCCTCGACCCGCTGGCGGACAAGGCGCTGGTGCTGCTGACGCTCATCGCGCTCACGCTCGTCGGTCGGGCGCCGCTCGGCATCGCGGCGATCATCGTGGTGCGCGAGGTGTTCGTCGGCGCCGTCCGGGTGTTCGCGTACCGGAGCGGCCTGCGGACACACGCCGGCACAGCCGCGAAGGCGAAGACCGCATTGGAGATGGGCGCGCTCGCCCTGCTCATCGCGCGCCCGACGGCGGTCGCGGCGGACATCGGGGCGGTGCTCCTGACGGCCGCGGCCCTCATCGGCATCCTGACGCTGCCCGCATACCTGCCGCACGCCAAGCGTCGCTTCACCTAACCTCCCGCTCATGCCCGCGAAACGCGCGCCGACATTCGATGAGCTCGTCGAGCGCATGTCCGCTATCCACGAAAGGCTGCGGCGGCGCAAGCTCACGGTCGCCGCGGCGGAGTCGTGCACCGGGGGCCTGCTCGCCGCCGTTCTCAGCGCGCACGGTGGAGCGAGCGACTACTTCCGCGGCGGCGCGGTCGTATACAGCAACGAAGCGAAGGAGATCCTCGCCGACGTCGCCCCACAGCTCATCCACTCGCACGGCGCTGTGTCATCCGTCGTCGCGGGCGCGCTCGCGCGCGGCTCGCGCACGCGGCTCGACGCGAAGATCGGCCTCGGCATCACCGGCATCGCCGGGCCGGGCGGCGCGACGCCGGGGAAACCCGTTGGTCTCACGTACGTCGCCGTCGACAGCGATACGCACAGCGCGGTGAAGAAGTACGTCTGGGCGTTCGACCGCGCGGGCAATCGCCTCGCGAGCGTCGGCGCCGCGCTCGACCTGCTCGAGGACGCGATCACTTGAGCTCGACCCCACTGGGCCGCGTCTTCGCCGACGAGGAGGTCGCGGCGCTCTATCGGTACCGGGCGCCCTACCCGCGCGATGTGTTCGCGATCCTGGAACGGCTCGTCGTGGAGCCGCGTGTCGTGCTCGACGCCGGCGCGGGTACCGGGGCGCTCGCGCGATACTTCCCGCCCAGGGTCACGCGCATCGACGCGGTCGACCCCTCCGCGGCGATGATCGCCCGCGCACGCGCACTGCCGGGCGGCGACGATCCGCGCATCCAATGGATCGTCGGTCGCGCCGAGGACGCGCCATTGTCACCGCCGTACGGCCTCATCACGGCCGGCGCGAGCCTGCACTGGATGCAGCCGGAGGTCGTGTTACCGAGATTCCGCGACGCGCTCGCACCAGGCGCGCATCTCGCGATCCTGGACACGGAGAGGACGCACTCGGGTGACTGGCACCCTCAGGTGGTCGACGTCATCCGTCGCTATTCGCCGCTCGAGCATCACCTCGAAACGGACGAGATGGTCGCGCGCGACGCGCAGCAAGGCCTCTTCAAGCTGGAGGGAGAGGAGCGCACCGCGCCCGTTCCGTTCGAGCAGTCCGTCGACGACTACCTGCGGCTCCTCGGGAGCACGAGCACGCTGTCGCGCGTGACACTCGGGTCGCGCGCCGACGCGTTCGAGGCCGACTGCCGGGACGTGTTCGCGCGCCACAACATGCAGCGGATCCGATCCGAAGTCGTCGGCTACGTCGCGTGGGTGACGCTGACGTAGTGTTCATCCTCCAATGAGCACTCCGGTCGGCGTCGCGCTGCTCGGCCTCGGCACGGTCGGATCGTCCGTCGCGCGCGCGTTCGCCGATCGGGGCAAGCGACTCGACGCCGCGGCGGGCCGTCCGGTGCGCCTCGTCGGTGCGGCGGTCCGCGACCGGCGCAAGGCGCGCGACGTCGGCGATCTCGCGGTGACGACCGATCCCTTCCGGCTGCTCGACGATCCGAACATCCACATCGTCATCGAGGTCATCGGCGGCACGTCGCCCGCGCGCGACCTCCACCTCGCGGCCTTCGAGCGCGGCCGCCACGTCGTGACGGCCAACAAGGAGCTTGTCGCGAAAGAGTGGAATCCGCTGCACGAGGCGGCCAAGCTCGCGAAGCGCGAGCTGCGGTTCGAGGCCGCGGTCGCCGCCGCCATTCCGCTCATCGCCGCCACGCGCATGCTCGCCGCCTCGCGGCCGCGCGTCGTCCGCGGCCTGCTGAACGGCACGACGACGTACATCTGCTCCCGCATGGAGTCCGGTCTCCCGTTCGATGCGGCGCTCGAGGAGGCGATCGCGAAGGGCTACGCCGAGCCGAACCCGACGGCGGACGTCGATGGCTTCGACTCGGCGTACAAGCTCTCGATCCTCATCAGCCTGCTCGAGGGGCGGCACGTCCATCCCGACAACGTGCGGCGCACGACGCTGCGCGGTCTGTCGGCGGACACCGTGAAGGCCGCGGCGTCGCGCGACACGAAGGTCCGCTATCTCGCGACCGCCGATTTCGGCGAGCGCGCGACGAAGGCGCGCGTCGGCCCCGAGGAGGTGCCGGCGAACTCGTTCGAGGGCGCCGCGGATGGACCGACGAACGTGGTCACGATCGAGACCGACCTCGCTGGGCGACTCGTGTTCAGTGGACCGGGTGCGGGCGGCGACGCGACCGCCTCGGCCATACTCGGCGACGTGATCGCGATCGCCCGGGCCATGCGTTGACGCGCACCGTCCTGAAGTTCGGCGGGACGTCCGTCGCCTCGCCGACCGCGCTCGAGAGCGTGGCGCGCATCGTCGGAGGGACCACGGGCGACCGGCTCGTCGTTGTGTCCGCGACCGCGGGGACCACCGATGCGCTGTACACGGCGGCGCGCGAAGCCTCGAACGGCGAGGCCTCCGTGGCCGAGCGGATCGTGAACGACCTCGCGAAGGCGCACGCGAACCTCGTCGCCGATCTCCTCGGCGTGGGCGGGGGAGAGGTGCTGGGCGAGATCACGGACCTCACCGAACGGACGATCTCGCTGCTGCGCAGCGTTGCGATCCTCCATGAATGCACGCCACGCAGTCTCGATGCGATCGTCACCTATGGCGAGAAGATCTCCGCGCCCATCGTCGCGGCGCTGCTCAACGGCCGCGGCACGAAAGCCCGGTCGCTCTCGGCGGAGGGCCTCCTCATCACCGACGACGCATTTGGTCACGCGAACCCGCTCCTCGACGAGACGAAGGCCCGCGTTCACCAGGAGGTCCTGCCCCTGCTGAAAGACGGAGTCACGCCGGTCATCACCGGTTATGTCGCTTCGACGGCGGAGGGCGTGACGACGACGCTGGGCCGCGGCGGCTCCGACTACTCCGCGGCGGTGCTGGCGGCAGCCCTCAACGCTGACGTGCTGCTCATCTACACCGATGTGAACGGCGTGATGAGCGCGGACCCGCGCATCGTGCATGGCGCGAAGTCCCTCGAGCGGGTCTCGTACGCCGAAGCCGCGGAGCTCTCGTACTTCGGCGCGAGGGTGATCCACCCACGGACGGTGCTGCCGGCGATCGAGGCGCGCATCCCCGTTCGGATCCTCAACACGTTCGCCCCCGAGCATCCGGGCACGACGATCACCGGAGATCCGGTGTTCGATGGCAGTGTGGTGAAGGCGACGACGTCCCTCGGCGGCCTGGGTCTTCTCACCGTGCAGGGCGCCGGCATGAGCGGCGTTCCGGGCTTCGCGGCCCGCGTCTTCGACACGACCGCGGCCGAGAAGGTGAACGTGCTGATGATCAGCCAGTCCTCGAGCGAGAACTCGATCTGCCTCGTCGTGCCAGCCGACGGCGCCGACCGCCTCCGACCCGCGCTCGAGCGCATGTTCAGCGCGGAGCTGCGGCGCCACGACGTCGAACGCGTCAGCGTCGAGGTGCCCGTCGCGATCGTGGCCGCGGTGGGGGAGGGGATGCGGGGCACGCCCGGCGTGGCGGCGCGCGTCTTCGGCGCTCTCGGCCGAGCCGGGGTGAACGTCATGGCGATCGCGCAGGGCTCGAGCGAGCTGAACATCTCGTTCGTCGTCGCGGACGGCGAGCGGGACAAGGCGGTGCGCGCGGTGCACGAGGAGTTCCACCGCTCCTAGACGTGGGCCGCTCGTCGTGGGACATCAGCACCGCGGACGGCGATCACGTCGTCGAGTTGCGACACGGAGCCCTGACACAGCGAGTTCGCGTCGAGGTCGATGGAAAGCTCGCCGTCGCTCGGGCACCCCGGGATCCGTTCGAGTATTACGAGTGGAGCTCCGGCGGTTCCAGTCACGCGGTGAAAGTCGGCGGCGCGTGGCGCACGATCCGCGTGAAGCCCGGGCTATGGGGTTACGGTCACGAGCTCCTCTACGAGGGCGAGCCGCCACGGACCAGTCCTCGTGTGGCCGGTTCCGCGCACCGGACGATCGTCGTCGCGGCGCACCTGTTCGGTCTTGCGACCGTGCTGCTGGTCGCGTCGCTCCGCTGGGAGCCGCACCGGGTCGGCACGATCGGCACCGGCATCGTCACGGCCGGCGCCGTCGCCGCCTGGGCCGTGCTCGCGCAGGACCGGTATCTCCGCCGCCTCAGAGCGGTGAGCACGCCCGCGGAGCCCGGGTGGGTGATCCTCGTGGCGTTCACGAACATCGGGGCTGTCGCGTATGCCGCTCTCATCGCCTACGTCCAGACGCGGGACCCGGCTCCACTGCCGGATCTGAACGATCCGTTTCTTCAACTCCTCTCGATCCTGCTCACCGTTCCGGTCGTGTTCGCGGTCGCCTATGGTCTGGCGGCGCCGCTCGGACTCCTTCAGCTGATCGCACGTACGGCGACCGGAAGCTGGCCCGGCGATGCACGACGGATCGCGCTCGTCGTCGGCGCGACCATCGCCGTTCTCCTGCTGATCGCCCTGATCGAGGGCGCGAGCGACTGGTACCGCCCGGTCCGCGGCCTGACCGTGCTGAGCTTCGGACTTCTGCTCGCGATACCCGCATACGCGCTCGGACGGAGCCCGAGCGGTCCCGATACTGGCTGAGCGAGTGGCCTTCGGCCACACTTACGGCGATGCGCAAGCGCAAGGTCGCGGTCCTCGGCGCCACCGGCACGGTCGGGCAGCGCTTCATCAGCCTGCTCGCTGATCATCCGTGGTTCGAGCTCGCCGCGCTCACGACATCAGAGCGCAACGCGGGCAAGCGCTACGGTGACGTGACGCCCTGGCACTTCGGCGAGGACATGCCGGCGGAGATCGCCGACATGCGCCTGGAGTCGACGCGCCCCGAGGTCGACGCGGAGATCTGTTTCTCCGCCCTGCCGAGCGAGGCCGCCGAACAGTGGGAGTCCGCGCTCGCGAAGGCCGGCCATCACGTCTTCTCGAACGTGAAGACGCACCGGATGGACGAGGATGTTCCGCTCATCATCGCCGAGGTCAATCCCGAGCACGCCAATGCGCTCGACGTACAGCGTCGCAACCGCGGCTGGACCGGCTCGATCGTCACGAATGGGAACTGCTCCGCGATCACCTTCACGCTCGCCGCCGCGCCGCTGCATCGCGCTTTCGGCATCGAGCGCGCGGTCGTGACGACGCTCCAGGCGCTCTCGGGCGCCGGCTACCCCGGCGTGCCGTCGCTCGATGCTCTCGACAACGTCGTGCCCTTCATCGGCGAGGAAGAGGAGAAGATGGAGCAGGAGACGAAGAAGTTCCTCGGCTCGTGGGACGGCAAGACGTTCGCGAACGCCGAGTTCCCGTTCTCCGCTCACTGCAATCGCGTCAGCGTGCGCGACGGCCACACCGTGACGGTGAGCGTCGCGCTGCGTGGACGGCCCGGCGTGCGTGAGGTCACTCTTGCGATGCGCGCGTTCAAGGGACGCCCGCAGGAGCTCGAGCTGCCGAGCGCACCGAAGCAGCCGATCGTCGTCCGCGACGAGCGCGACCGGCCGCAACCGGTGCGCGACCGGATGGCCGGCAACGGTATGTCCGTCGTCGTCGGTCGCGTGCGTGAAGACCCGGTCCTCGGCCTCAAGTTCGTGGTGCTCGGCCACAACACCATCCGCGGCGCGGCTGGCGCGTCCGTGCTGAACGCGGAGCTCCTTGCGGCGGAGGGTTGTCTCGGCGCATGAGCGCGGAGACGTTCGTCGCGCGGCTCGACCGCGTACCGCTGAACAGCTTTCACTGGAAGCTGCTCGTCACGAGCGGACTTGGCTGGATGTTCGACGCGATGGACGTTCTGCTCATCGGGTTCCTCGTCGCGCCGATCACGAAGGAGTTCACCCTCGCGCCCGCCCAGGTGGGGCTCGTCGCGAGCGCGGGCTTCGTCGGCATGTTCCTCGGCGCCGCGATCTCGGGTCGCCTGGCCGACCGCTACGGACGACGGCTCATCTTCCAGGTGACGCTGGTGGTGTTCTCGATCGGCGCGGTGCTCTCCGCGCTCGCGCCCACGTTCGAGACGCTGCTCGCCGCGCGTGTCGTCGCCGGACTGGGTCTGGGCGGCGAGCTCCCCGTGGTCGCGACGCTCGTCTCCGAGTTCTCGCCACGCGCGCAGCGCGGCCGGATGATCGTGCTCCTGGAATCCTTCTGGGCGTACGGCACGATCCTCGCCGGGCTCGTCGCTCTGTTCGTCCTCCCGCAGTTCGGCTGGCGCGGCGCGTTCGTCGTCGCGGCCCTGCCGGCGCTGTACGTCGCCTACCTGCGGTCCGCGCTCCCGGAATCGCCGCGCTATCTCGCGGAGCGCGGCCGGACCGCTGAGGCTGACGCGGTCGTGCGTCGCGTCGAGCGCGCGAGCGGGGGAGCACTGCTCACGCTGGGCGCCGCGGTCGCGCCCGCGCGGTCCGGGCGCACGAGCGTCGCGGAGCTGTGGAGCCCGCAGTACCGGCGGCGCACCGCGATGCTCTGGATCCTCTGGTTCGGCATCGTCTTCACGTACTACGGCATCTTCCTGTATGTCCCGTCACTGCTCGCGGCGCGCGGGCTCTCCGAAGTGCGCAGTAACGAGTTCTTCTTCCTGTCGACGATCGCGCAGATCCCCGGGTACTTCAGCGCCGCGTGGCTCGTGGAGCGCTGGGGCCGCAAGCCAACGCTCGTCACGTATTTGCTCGGCACGGCGGCCGCGGCCTTCCTGTTCGGGAATTCGGGCACCGGCACCGACGCGTTCATCTACGCCGCGCTGCTCTCGTTCTTCAACCTCGGCGCGTGGGGGATCGTTTATACGTATTCGCCGGAGCTCTACCCGACCGCGGTCCGCGCGACCGGCGCCGGCGTCGCGGCGGCCGTCGGGCGTATCGGCGGGATCATCGGTCCGTTCCTCACCCCGGTGCTGGTGCCGACGTTGGGCCAGTCGGGCGTGTTCGCCTTGTTCATGGTCCTGCTCGTCGTGACCGCGCTCAACGTGTGGCTGCTCGCCGAAGAGACCAAGGGGCGCTCTCTGGAAGAGATCGCGGGACCGGTCGCCGCTTAGTGCGGCTCTCGCCGGAGCTGCGCTCCGCGCTGCAGACACTCGGCAACGCGACGATCGGCGTCGGGCTCGGACTGAGCGTGCTCGTGATCGCCGTTGTCGTCAGCCAATTCGCGACAGGGCAGGGAAGCCTCGCGCTGTCCGCGCCGACGCCCACGCCCGCCGCGTCGGTGCTCATCGCGGTCGCCGCCACGGCAACGCCGCAACTGCCCGCGCAAACGCCGACGAGCGCCGCAGCGTCGACATCGCCGACAGCCGCGCCGACGGACCCGCCGTCGACGGCGACGCCGACACCACCGCCACCGTCGAGATCAGACGCGCCGACCGTAAGCGCGTACAGCAGCAGCGGTAAGCGGTACGCGGCGCTGAGTGCGCCGGTGGGCTACGTCTATCTCGCGCCGATCGCGGGGACCGTTCAGGTGCGTAGCTATCAGCTCATCGATGGTGAGGTGCGTGTCGGCTCGTTCGTCGCGTCGCTGCCGTTCTACCCATACGTGACCCTCCAGTCAGCCGACCGGCGGATCATCTATCGCCCAGGCGCGCTCAACGTGGACACGGAGCTCCTCGTGAAGGACGGCGAGCGCGCGGAGCCCGGCACGCCGCTCTTCAAGACGATCGGCGGAGGGGCATCGTCGTGGCGTGCCTTCTACGACCGCGGCGTGACGGCAAACGTCATCGTGTCGGTCGCCGCGTTGCCGTCGGGAGCCGAGCTCGATCCGGTCGCGTTCCTAACGACACGCTAAGCCGGAGCCGCCGCGCATCGCGCGGTCGGCCCCGGCTCGTGATGACTGATTCTTCGCTAGTCGCGCTTAGTCGTCGTCCTCGCCGTTGTCGCCGTCCCGCTGGTCGCGGTCGTTGACCTGACCGCGGATCTCACCCGCCGGCCAGCGCGTCGTGTGCACGTTGGCGTAGACCGCGCCGACGCGGATGGCGCGCACGGCCTCAGCGAACGAACCTGGCTCGATGCCCTGGCCGTTCGGACCGATGACCTGCGCCGCGGTGATGGTGCCCGTGACCGTACCGGAAGGCTGAGGGCATGCCGGGGTGCCGGCCGGACCCGGGCTCCCCGCGGTACCGCAGAGGAACGCGATGATGCCGCCGCCGACGCCCCGCTGTCCGAAGTGGATGTGAGCCTGCGTCACGATCCCACCCGCGACCATGGTGTCGAGGTCGCTGTATGTCAGCCGGTAGCTGATCTCATCGCCCGCGCTGTTCAGGGTGGCCTCGAATGAGCCTCTGCCCGTCGTCGAGATCGGACCGGGACCGATGACCTCCTGATAACCCGTGAGCGTGTCGGACCGGAACGTCCGCCCGCTGTCATTCGCGACAGCGAACGTGGCCGCGGCGAGCACTACGGGGACTGCGAAGATGAGCGCGCTGAAAAGACGTCGCTTCCGCATGGTGCCTCCCTTTTTCGCGCAGATCGCCAAGGAAGTGGTACGCGGCGATAGGGAAGGCGGATCAGAACTTAGACTGCCCGTCCGATGAGTGGCCGAGCAGCCATCGTTACCGGCGCGGCCAGTGGCATCGGCCGCGCCATCGCGACAGATCTTGCTGCGCAAGGTGCACAGGTGCTGTTCGCCGATGTCAACGTCGACGAGGGCGAGCGCGTCGCCGCGGACTTCTCGACCGGTGTGTTCCAGCGGGCGGACATCGCGAACCAGGCGGATTGCGACGCGCTCGTTTCGCGCGCAGCCCGCGAGTTCGGCGGCGTCGACATCCTCGTGAACAACGCGGGGCTGCAGCACGTCGCGCCGGTCGAGGAGTTTCCGGTCGAGACCTGGGAACGCCTCGTACGGATCATGCTCTTCGGCGCCTTCTACTTGACGCGCGCCGCGCTGCCGCAGATGTATGCGAAGGGCTGGGGCCGCATCGTGAACATCGCGTCGGTGCACGGCCTGGTCGCGTCACCGTACAAGTCAGCGTACGTCGCCGCGAAGCACGGGCTCGTCGGCTTCACGAAGGCCGTCGCGCTCGAAGCGGCCGAGAGGGGCGTGACGGTGAACGCGGTATGTCCGTCGTACGTGCGCACGCCGTTGGTCGAGAAGCAGATCGCGGATCAGGCGAAGGTCCACGGGATCAGCGAGGACGCGGTGATCCGCGACATCATGCTCGCGCCTGCGGCCCTCAAGCGGCTGCTCGAGCCGTCCGAGGTCGCTGCGTACGTCCGATTCCTGTGTTCGGACGAGGCCAGCGGCATCACCGGCGCGACGCAGGTGATCGACGCGGGGTGGACCGCGCGGTAGCGGCCGCGGCCCGATGGGAACCAGCCGCGCCTGGCGTTGTAGGTCAGATGATGCGGACTTGGGCCCTCGCGGGAGTCGTGCTACTCGCTGCGTGCGAGCAAGCGAGCGAGAACGTTCTGCCCCGGCCTTCCGCCCCGGACAACGACTGGGATTGTCAGCCGACGATCGCGCGCATGGTCCCGCCGCAGGCCGTCATGGACACGATGTTCGCCGGGATGTCGACATGGCCGAGCGCCACGCCTACGCGCGAGGCGTGGGCGGCGAGTGCGAACTGGATCGGTAACGACGCGATGTGGTTGAGCCTGCCGCCCGATGGCATCTTCGAGCGCAGGTACCACAAGCTCGTCATGGTCCCGCTGAAGAGCGGGCCGATCAGCATCACGGGCAGACGCTTGGATGGGGATGGGTCGGACCGATCGGGGATGTTTTGGGCGCACGCGAGCAGCGCCAACATCGGGAGCTCGGTGGACTTCGCGAAGTCCGGATGCTGGGAGCTCGTCTATGACCTCGGCGGCGAGCAGCTCACGTTCACATTGAAGGTCGAGGGCTGATCGTCCGGCGCGCCGCGATGAGCGCGATCGCACCCGCAAGCGCGATCGCCGTTCCGATGATCGTGACCGCGAGATCCGGCGGCAGCTCATTACGCGGCGCGGTGGACGTCGCGATCACCGTGGACGGCACGACCGGGAAGAAGATGTCGGTCGTTCCGCTCAGCCCGACCTCGACGACCCAGGTGCCGCCCGCCGGGACGACGATCGTCGCTTCGTACTCGCCCTTCGGGTGCGCTCGGCACGCCCCGCCGTCGGCGTACGCGCGGGTCGGCGCAGCAGCGGCAACCGTGCTCCGGAGCTGCACGAAGACTCCGCAGGCGTTGAAGGGCTGATCGCTCTCGGGAAAGACGAGAGACCACGCGATGGTGATCAGCGTTCCAGGCTGTGCGTCGGCGGGCACGGGCGCGTGGAGGCGGGCGACGGCTCCCTCCTTTGCGTGTGCCGAGGCTCCGAGCGCGAGCAGCAGGCAGAGCGTGGCCACGACAAGGGGCGTCTTCATGTCTCCTTTACAGCGCCGACGGCGACGGGTTCCCGCAGGACTTAGGTCGGGTTGTCGAGGATCCCGACCGTTTGGAGCCACGCGGGTTCCGCGCGCGGATTCCCCTCGATGCGCATGCCGAGCCGGCGCATGACGCTGATCGACCTCGCGTTGTCGTGCTCCGTCGTCGCGACGATCCGCCGCAGGTGCAGCTCGGCGAACGCGTGGGCGATCATCGCGGCTGCAGCCTCGGTCGCGTAGCCGTTGCCCCAGTGTTCGGGAAAGAGCGCCCAGAACAGGCCGACCTCGGGCGTGAAATGCGGAGTGACTTCGAAGGATGGCAGCTGCCCGAACGGCGCAAGACACGGCGCGAACCCGACCGACCCGATGACCTCGCGCGTGCTCCGCAGGACGATCGCGCGGTCGCCGTACGGTGGCTGATGGAGGAGCGCGAGACCGGCGTCGGCGGCCACCTGGTATTCGAACATCACGCGCTTCTCCTCGGACGACCCGTAGCTCTCCGCCCCGAACGCGGCGTCCAACAACCGCGAGTAGATGTCGCCGTCGTCGAGCGTGAACGCCCGGATGGCCAGCCGGTCGGTCTCGAGCGTGCGCAACAGTCCGAGCGCTCGCTCAGCGACGCGAACGCTTCGTCGTCTTGCGCGCCGACGTGGTCTTCTTCTTGGTCGTCTTCCGCCTGGCCTTCGCCTTTGAGGTCGCCTTTCCCCTCGGCTTGGCCTTCGTTCGTTTCGCCTTGGACTTTGCCTTGGGCTTGACGTGCTCCGGAAGCTCCTTGTACCCAGCCTGCCGGTTCCAACGTTCGTAGACCTCTTCGGAGATCTCGCCTTTCATCAGCAGCTCCGCGAACTTGCGACGCTGGGCCCGGCTCTTGATCGGCATTCGACCTCCAATCGCTCTATGCAGCCACCGCTTGGCGCGCACGCCCGTTCGCGTACACGAGCAGCGCCGCTCCGGCCGCGAGGAACGCGAGCGCGCTCAGCGCGAGAGAGTAGTGGATGCCGATGACCGCGCCGAGGATCCCCACGGTCACGCCGCTCCCCACGCGCAGACCGTTCCACGACATGCTGAAGAGTCCGACGACCCGGCCGCGACGCGCCGGCGGCGCCTCGAGCTGGACGTACGCCTGCGCCATCGAGGTGAAGCCGATGTTCAGCACGCCGCCGACGAACAGGGCCAGCACCGCCACCGCGTAGATCGGCGTGATCGCGAAGACCAGCATCGACGCGCCCCACAGGAGCGCGAGCAGCACCGCGATGCGGATGCGTGGCTGCCGGAAGAACGCGAGCGCTTCGAGACCGAAGCCGCCGAGCACCGAGCCCGCGGCGTTCGCCGTCAGGAGCACGCTGTAAGTGATCTCGTCCTGTGCGGAACCGAAGGGGGCGGCGAACTCCGGCATCTGCGCCTGGTACGCATTGCCGATAAAGAGCGAGCTCAGGCCCGCGAGCGCGATCATCACCAGGATCCCGCGGTTACCAGCGATCTCGCGCAGGGTGCGCACGGCGTCGGCCAGCGAGAGCCGCGCGCTCTCGTCGCTCGCGCCGGTCCGGAGATGGCCCGTGTACGGCGTTCGCAGCAGCCAGATCGTCATCGGCAGGTACAGCACCGCGTTCGCCATGAGGCCGTAGGCGGGGCCGAGCACGAGCAGGAGCGCGCCGCCGACCGCGGGGCCGAAGAGGATGCCGATGCTGCGACCCGTGGCCGACAGCCGGACGCCGCTCTGGAGCTGCTCGTGACCGACGATGTCGTGGATGATCAGTTGGCCCGCCGGCGACCACAGCGCGCCGGCAAGCCCGTGGACGATGAGCAGCACGACGGCGTGCCACGTCTGCAGCGTGCCCGTGAGGAACAGCACCGCCCACGCGAGCGAGACGGCGATGAATGCCGCCTGCGACGCGGTGATGATCTTGCGGCAGTCGTAGCGGTCGGCGAGTCCTCCGAACCACACGCCCAGTACCAAAAATGGTGTCCAGTGACTGATGACGGCGAAGCCCGCGAGCGTGGGGGAGTGGAACGCCTGGAAGATCACCCAGTACGAGATCACGTGCTCGACGTTGTCGGCCATCATCGAGAGCAGTCCGGTCGTGAAGTACGCGCGGAACGGGCCGTGGCGCATGGCCGCGAAGGACGTGCCGGTCGGTGAGGTCGTCGTCGTGAGGGCTATGGATTCAGGCTAGCGCCTCCGACGAGAATCGAGATCGCGGTCAGCGGACGTCGAGACCAAGAGTCCGCGCGACAGCGGCCTGATCGAGATCTCGCGTCACGAAAGCGATGGGTGCGTCGCCAGCGAACGCCGGGCAGTCCTCGACACACACAGCCAGGTGGATCGCGTCCAGCGTGCGCAGGCCATGCTCGACGACCAGGTGGTACGCGGCCGGAAGGATGATGTCGGAGCGCAGATCGATCGGACCGATTCGACCGCCTTCGGCGAAATCACCGTCAATACGTGCAAGGAGCTCACTCGACCTGGGGAGACGGCGGCCGGATACCGCCGCGCGGACGGCGCTGGCGAGTTCGAGTCGTGCGATCTCGCTCGTCACGACCGGCTCTTTGCCTTCCAGCAACATCGTCCGCAGATCGTCATGGTCATCCTCGTCGGAGAAATACGCGCGCACCAGAGCACTGCTGTCCGCGTAAAGGAGGCTCACCGCCTTCGGCGCTCCTCCAAGAGGGCTTCGCTCACGGATGAACCCATCCCACGCGTCAATCGCGACATGGCGCGACGGGAAGGCACCTTTCGAGGACGCGGGATGGAGGCGAGCCGCCCCAACGCACGCATGCGCGCTCGCACGGCTTCGCGCTCGTCGTGGTTCACGACCGCTCGACGCAATATGTCGGTCACCATCGCGTTCACCGAGCGGCCCTCCACGGCAGCGCGTCGCTTCAAGCGACTGTGCAAGTCATCGTCGATCCGCGCGATCAGCTGACGCATCCGGCGATGATAGCAGCGCCGTGGCAGTGCTATCAGCCAACGTGCTTCTTGTAGAAGGCCTTCAACTCAGCGTCACTCGTCCCCAGATACCTTTGCGTCGTCGCGATCTGACGGTGACCGGCGAGACGCTGCGCTGACGGCAAGCTCGCCGCGGCCCAGAGCGTGATCGCCGCGTGCCGTAGCCAGTGCGGCGAGACGTCCTCCGCGAGCCCCGCGCGCTTCGCCGCGTCGCGAACGATGCGCTCGGCGGTCCACACGGTCATGCGATACGAGCCATCGGCGCTCTTCTTGCGGGTGACGAAGAGCGCGGCGTCCCTGTCCTTGCGCGACGCGAGATAGCGCTGCAACCATTCGCGCGCGCGTGTCGAGAGGTACGCACGCCGGTGGCGATTGCCTTTGCCGAGCACCGTGACCTCATCGACGACACGGATCCCGTCGGTGGGGGTCCGCGCCTCACGCGCGAGCTCGAGCTGCCGGCGATCCAGCCCGATGACCTCGGAGACGCGGCAGCCGGTCGCGAGCATGAACTCCAGCAGCGCACGCGCGCGGACGCCGTCATCAGTCGCCGTGTCGCAGGCCTCCAGGAGACGCTTCACGCGCTCCTCGGCGAGGTGGCGCGCGTCCGGGCTCGGCTGGGCGGCCTTCGCGAGCTCGACCTTCTCAGGACCCGGCACGGGCAGATCCAGAAGGACGCCGAACTTCAACAGACCTCGGAGGGCGATGAGATGGAGATTTTTAGTGGCCGCCCCGATCGTGCGCTTGCCCTTGGCGAGCCCGCCACGCGCCTGGCGCCGCGTGAGGTGGGACGCGTAGGCCTTGAGCGAGCGGATGTCGAGGTCCGCGACCTTCGGCTTCCTATCGTCCCGCTCGAGGAAGGAGCAGAAGTCGTGCAGGTACGAGGCGTACTTCGGGATCGTCCGCTCGCCGCGGCCCTTGTCGCGCAGCTCCTGTAAGTACGCCACCGCGAAGGCGCGCAGGGGGCTCGAAGGCCTCAGATCGCGGGGATCGACGTAGTCGGAGCCCAGCAAGCCCTGCCAGCCCTTCCCCGAATCAAGAGAAATCCTCATTCCGCGAGGTCAGCATCACAGGAAACGGAGTACTCGTCAAGTGCTTCCACCTGACTCCCCCGGTGCACGGCGACGCAGGGTTAGCCACACAAGGCGTGCAAGGCCCTGCCGAAATGACGTTGTGGCGCGGACGCGGATTCACCGGCGAGACATCTCGACGCACTTACCGAATGAGGTTGCGGGCCGGATACGGCATGCGACAGGGCCGCGTCGAAGACCCCTACGGACACCACTGGCTGATCGGCAAGCTGCTGGACAAGGCCTGAGCGTTGGACTGCTTGGTCCTCATCGGCCAGCAACCCTGACACGGCGGATGAGCTCCCCTAGCGCGCCGGGGTACTCGATCCACGGGAAGTGGCCGCAGTCCTCGATGACGTGGAGCCGCGCGGTCGACATGAGTGCGGCCGTCTCCTCGCTGGCGCTCACCGGAAGCGGATCTGCCCGGCCATGACGTGGGCTTATGGCGATCAGGCCGCGTACGCGTTGGGGCGCCGCGACCGCGACGTGCATCGCCAGATGCCCACCCCAAGAGTGACCGACAAGCCACACGCGCTCAAGTGACAACGCGTCGAGGACCGCGATCGCATCCTGGACATTGGTTTCGATGTCATGAGGTCCGATCTCCAGCGCGGTGGGAGCCCGCGTTGCTGATAGCGAATGACTTCGAAGTGCGACGCGAGCTCGTCAGCGAGTGGGCCTGTGTAGTCAGCTAAGCCGGGGCCGCCGTGCAGTAAGAGGGCCGTCTCCCCCTCCCCCGCGCGCGAGCCGACAAGGGAACCACCCGCCACTTGGACCCGCACGTTCGACACTGACCCGACGGAGGCTACGCCCCGAGGGTCCGCGAGACCCGGCGTGCCAGTCACGCCAGGTCTCGCGTTCCAGTGCTCTTAGCAGGCGATGACGTGCGACGAACCGCTGATGATCGTCGCCACGGTTCCAGCAACGACGGCCTCATCCCCCACCCGCGCGACGGGGATGCAGCCGACCGTTCCACCAAGGACGACGTTCGCGCCGTTGACGATGGTGGTCGCGTCGCTATTGATGGTGGTGCCCGAACCGCTCGACACCGTCGTTCTGGTTCCGCTCGTAACACTGGTGCTGCTGCCGCTCGAAATACTGGTGCCGCTGGTGCTCTGCAGCTCGGTCGTCGTGTTCGAGCGAATACGCAGGCTCGCTGCGTCGACCTGTATCGCGCAGCCGACCCCTCCCAAGACGATCCCGGTGTCGGTGACATGGATCGAGCAAGCCCCATTGGGGCTGGTGAAGACCCCGCTGAAGGTGCCGCTGGGGCCAGTAGCGCCAGTCGCCCCGGTAGCGCCAGTCGCTCCGGTCGGACCGGTCGGACCGGTCGGACCGATCGGACCCTGCGGTCCTTCCGCGTTCCAAACCAGCTGGATTTCGTTGCTGGCGCAGGTGTTCGCTGCGCTGACGATCTTGATCGTGCCGCTGCTGTCGTTGACGCATGCGTAGATCAGTCCCGTCGTGATCGCGCCGGCGAAGCCGACAGTGCTCGTCCCAACGATCGCTGCGGCGAGCGCGAATGCGATCCCGAGCCTGCTGCTCAGGAATCCATGTACCAGCCGAGACAAAGCGTGCGAAAAGACGGACATCGCATGACCCCTTCCTCACTCCACCTGCGACCGACGCGCTCGATCGCGGTATCGGAGCGAGCATAGGCGCGACCTTCAACAGGCTGGCAGGCGCGGCACCCATAGCAGGGCTCGCCGCGCAGCGTTCTCTTAGAGCGCCTATCCGCGAAAAGGGGTCGATCAGATGTTCAACACCGGAACGAGGTCCGACATCGTCACGGACGAGAAGCCGCAGACCGCCACAGCCACGCCCGACGAGGTCGTGCGCGACTCAGGCACGAATCGCAAGCTCCAGTTCGAGGGCACCGTGGAGGTCGAAGGGTCCTTCATGGGCCAGATGCTGAATGCGCTCTTCGGCGTGGACTCACAGGTCAACGGCAAGCTCCATTTCGAAGGCGCGGTCCAGATCGATGGCACATTCACCGGGAGCATCACGACGAACGATCTTCTCGTCATCGGCGAGCACGCCAAGATCGCCGCGGACATCAACTGTGGATCGGCGGTCGTGAGCGGCGAAGTCACGGGCAACATCACCGCCGGCGGCTCGGTCGAGCTCCACCGTGGAGCACACGTGAAGGGCGATATCGCGACGCCGACCCTTGCCATCGACAAAGGCGCGGTATTCGACGGGATCTCCCGGATGATGGGAGCGCCGGCGACCTTCGGGAGCCTCGAGCGACGCGCTCGCCCCCGAAATCGGTGAGGCTCTCCTAGGGCCCTGTACTCCGCCGCGATCGCCGCCGCATAACGCGTTCGAAGAGTCACGAGGGTGCGCCTCCGACTTCTGATCGTCGCGCTCATCGCCCTCGGCGTGCTCATCCCGACCGCCTATCATCGTGTCAGTCGAAGGGCGTCGCGGGTTTGGGATTCGGGGTGACACGATGGCGCGTCCTTCGAGCCGGCGAACATGACGACGCTCCGGCAGCTGCGGCTGATCGTTCTGGGCGCCACGCTCGGGGCGATCGTCGGCAGCCTGGCATTCATAGGGCGAGAGGATCTTCGTCCCGCGGCCTTCGGCGCGATCGCGGGGGCGACCGTCCTGGCACTGACCTTCGCCATCGCGCGCCTCCCGTTCCCTAGCCTCGCGCTCCGGTACGCGCCACGCGTCGCTCAGCTCGGCATCACGCTCGTCGCGGTCGCGGCCGTCGTCGCCGTACTCAGCGTGCTCGCGGGTCCCGAGGCTCGCGTCATTCGGAGTCGTCCCGCCCAGGAGTCGGCAACTGCCGAACCAACACCTGCAGCGGCCCCAGCGGGCGCTCGAACGAACGCGCCCGCCCCCACATCCGCGCCCACCCCGACGCAAACACAAGAGCAACCGCAGCAGCCGGTAGCCACATCGGTGGTCGCACCG
>DASYUC010000033.1:0-2396 GCA_036001645.1 Candidatus Limnocylindria bacterium | reverse complement strand
GACTCGTCAGGAACGGAGTCCATGGAGCGCGCATCCCCGAGGACGATCCGGTGCGACGTCTTGAAGGGGTCGAGAGCGATGATCTTCTTGTGCGTTTCGAGCTTTGACTCGACAGAAGGTTCGCGCCCATTACGGTTGACGATTCCGATCGGAGCCGCTCGCTGGCTCCCTGTCTTGGCGGCGAGCCTAGCCACGACCCCTCCTCGTCTTGCTTTTCGTCTGCCGTGGGCGATTCCAGTAAGGGCTCTTACAGCCCGGGCAGACGACGGGGTCCGCCGCCTTCTTGCGTGGCACCCAGACATGTGCACACCTTTCACAGCGGAATCCGGGGAGTGTAACGCGGGCCACCTCGGCCTGTTTTACCACAAACATGTTAGCAATGCTATGTGATTAGTAATATCAGTGTCAAGATATATCCTGATTGATAGATACCTATTAGGTATATACCAGTTTGCGGGGGGATGCGAATAAGAAGGTGGTTTCCGCGTGCTCAGCGAGCTCCGCGGTTGCTTTTGCTCAGGCCGGCCTGCCGCGCAGGCCGGCAGGCGCGGCCGGATCGGACCGGGAGGCGAACCAAGGTGATGGACGATCCGGTTCGTCTCGCGGTCCGACTCCGGCCGCGCGCGCCGCTTCGCGGCGCCCGCCGAATCGTCGACCTTCTCGCTCTTGATCTCCTGGCCTCCTGTTGCAGTTCACCTGCCGTGCTACACCGATGTGTCTAAGACCAACGGAAACAACGCATGGATTCTAGGTTTCCGCGTGCTCAGCGAGCTCCGCGGTTGCTTTCCTCAGGCCGGCTCGAGCCGCGCGTATTTGGCGCGTAGCGTCTTCACGCCGACGGCCGCGAAACGCACGACGAGCTTTGTGTCGTCGTCGAGCACCTCGACGCTGGTGACGGTGCCGACGCCGAATTGCGGATGCCGGACGCGCATGCCGGGCCGTAGGATGAGGCCGGTCGACTGATCCTCGTCTTCGTACGCATAGGTCGCCGTTTCTTCTCGCACGCGGTTGCCCCGGCCGCGCCCGTACGGGTTGGTGCGGAACTCGTAATGGGGAAAGTTGCCCTGGTACCCCGGCGAGAAGCTCGGCGTGATGCGATCGACGAGCTCCGCCGGCACTTCGTCGATGAACCGCGACGGCTGGCTCGCCTGGTACTCGCCGAAGATGCGTCGCCGGGCCGCGCCGGTGAGCACGAGCTTGGCGCGCGCGCGCGTCATCCCCACGTAGCACAGACGACGTTCCTCCTCGAGCTCCGCTTCATCTTCGCTCGATCGTGAGTGCGGGAACAGCCCTTCCTCGAGACCCGCGAGGATGACGACCGGAAACTCCAGGCCCTTGGCGCTGTGCAACGTCATCAGCCACACGCGCGCGTTCTGCGCGCCTTGCTCTTCGTCGGCGTCCGAGAGCAGTGAGAGCCGATCGACGAAGGCGTTGAGCGAGGGCTCGGGCTCTCGGCTTTCGTACTCGCGTGCGGCCGAGACGAGCTCTGCCAGGTTCTCGACGCGGCCCTCCGCGTCCTCGTTACGCTCGTCGCGTAGATCCTGCAGGTAGCCGCTGCGATCGAGCATCTTGCCGATGGCAATCGACACCGAGTCGGTCCGCGCGATCTGGGTGAGCGTCACGATCAGGTCCCGAAAGACGGTGAGCGACGCGGCCGCACGCGGCGGGAAGGCGTGGTCCTCGAGGCCACGTACGATTCGCGCCCACAGCGAGTTCGCGGCGAGCGCGGGTTGGAGACCCGCCGAGAGCAGCGGCAGATCGTCTCCAGCCTCCGGCGAGATCGCCTCGACTGCGTCCATCACGCCCTTGCCGACACCGCGCGCCGGCACGTTGATCACCCTCCGCAGGCTCACATCGTCGTGGGGGTTGATGACGAGACGCATGTACGCGAGCGCGTCCTTCACTTCCTTCCGCTCGTAGAACCTCACGCCGCCGATCACCTTGTACGCGATCCCTTCGCGCATCAGCGCGTCTTCGATCGTTCGCGACTGCGCGTTGGTCCGGTACAACACCGCGACCATCGCCTCGACGTCCTCGGCCAGCGCCCCGCGCGCCGTCCGCGTGATGAAGTCCGCCTCCTCGAGCTCGTCGCTGCCGCGGAAGTAGGTAATGCGATCGCCGCCCTTGCGATCGGTCCAGAGGTACTTGTCCTGGCGATTCCGGTTCTGCCTGATGACCGCCGACGCCGCGTCGAGAATGTTCTGAGTCGAGCGGTAATTCCGCTCGAGCTTGACGATCTTGGCTTCCCCGAAGTCCTGCTCGAAATCCAGGATGTTGCGCAGGTCCGCGCCGCGCCATTTGTAGATCGACTGATCGGGGTCGCCGACGACGCAGAGATTGCGATGGACTTCTGCGAGCCGGCGGATCAGCAGGTATTGCGGACGGTTCGTGTCCTG
>DASYUC010000032.1:0-10816 GCA_036001645.1 Candidatus Limnocylindria bacterium | reverse complement strand
CGGAGTTCCCGGCCGGCGAGTACGTCGTGAGCCTTGAAACGCCGGAGACGCGCCTCTCGGTGACCGCCCGACGCTAGTTCGCGTCAGCAGTAGGGCGGACAGGGATCGCCGATCCCGCCGCCGAACAACACCGCGACAACGAGGATCAGAACAAAAGCCGCCAGCACCCCGGCAGCGACGAGGGCCACGGCCTTCCATAACACGTTGAACGCGCGACTGAACGGCCGCACGGCTCTAGTCTCGCGGGCCAGTTTCGCCTAGATTTACGGTATTCCGACTCAGACGACGTCCGGTAGACGGGGCGACTGGCTCACGCTCGGCGAGGCCAGCCGGATCCTCGGCGTCGACCCGGACACGCTGCGCCGCTGGGCTGACAACGGGAAGGTCGAGGTCTTCACCACCCCGGGTGGGCATCGCCGCTTTCTTCGCTCCGCGATCGATGCGCTCCTGCCACGCCCGCGCGCGGTCAAGCGTCCATCGCTCACCGCGATGGGCGAGACGCCGGACAAAGTCGCCGCCGAGTTCCGCAAGCGCGTGCGCACCGATGTCACGGATCAGGACTGGCACACGCGTTTCGACGAGAGCTCGCTGCGCTGGTTCCGCGAGCGCGGTGTCCGCATGAGCGATCTGCTGCTCGGGCATCTCGACACCGCGCGCCGCGCCGGACAGGAGCAGTACCTGTCGCAATCCGAGTCCCTGGGCCGCGAGTACGGCGTCGAAGCGAAGCGCGCGGGGCTGTCACTGGGCGAGGCGACGCAGGCGTTCCTGTACTTCCGCGCGCGGTTCATGGCGGAGATCGCGCACGTTGCGCGGCGCCGCTCGCTCGAGTCCGCGCAGGCCGCGTTCCTGTTCGAGGAGGCCGACCGCGCGCTCGATCGCATCATCCTCGCGATGATCTCGGGGCATCAGGCAGCACCGACCGCGCCGCCTGGCTAGCATCGCGAACGTGCCCGACATCGCCGCTCTGCGAAAGCGCGCCCTCCACGCGATCGACCAGCGACGCGACGCGCTCTTCGACCTCTCGCGCGCGATCCACGCGAATCCCGAGACGGCGTACGAGGAGCGCCAGGCGGCCGCGCGCCTGGCCGACTTCCTCGACCGGTCCGGCTTCAGCGTGCAGCGGGGCTACCGCGGAATCGAGACCTCGTATCGCGGCGATGCGTCCGGGCGGAACGGCGGACCCCGCGTCGCGATCCTCGCGGAGTACGACGCGCTCGCCGAGCTCGGTCACGGCTGCGGACACAACCTCATCGCGATGATCGGCACCGCGGCGGCCATCGCGGTCCGCGACGTCATCGGCGACCTCGAGGGATCGCTCGCGGCGATCGGCACGCCGGCGGAGGAAGGCGGTGGTGGAAAGGTCGCGCTGCTCCGCGCCGGCGGCTTCGACGACGTCGACGCCGCGATGATGATCCACCCCACCACGGGCAGGAGCCTCGCGGGGCGGCACTCCCTCGCGTCCAATCGCGTCCTCGTCGAGTACTTCGGCAAGGCGGCCCATGCCGCGTCGCAACCCGATCAGGGCATCAACGCGCTCGACGGTCTCATCCAGCTGTTCAACGGCGTCAACGCGATGCGCCAGCAGCTTCGTCCTGACGCGCGCATCCACGGGATCATCACGAATGGCGGCAGCGCGGCGAACGTGATCCCCGACCACACGGTGGGGCGCTTCAGCGTGCGCGCGCTCGACCGCCGCTACCAGCAGGACGTTCTGAAGCGCTTCATCGCGTGCGCGGAGGGCGCGGCGACCGCGACGGGTACGACCGTCAAGGTCACGGTCCACGAGAACGCGGGCTACGAGAACATGGTCTTCTCGACACCGATGGCGGAGCGTTGGACCGCGCATATGAAGAGCCTCGGGATGCAGGTGTTCGAGGCGCGCGACGACGAGCGCGTCGGCTCGACGGACATGGGCAACGTCATGCAGGTGATGCCGGCGATCCATCCGTACATCGCGATCGCGACCGATCCCGTTCCCGGCCACTCGATCGCGTTCCGCGATCTCGCGGTCACACAGGGCGCACTCGAGAACGCGCTCGTCGCGGCGAAGGCGCTCGCGCTCACGGCGCTCGACGTGCTCACGGATGCCACCATCTTGAAGCGAGCGCGCGCCGAGTTCGAGGAGCGGCGCAAGGCGGGCACCGTGAAGGGGCGCGCGTCCTAGGCCTCAGCAAGGAGGCCACCACCCTCACCGGTGCCCAGGTCCTCTGGGGCATCGGGTTCGGTCTTCTCGGAACGCTGTGGCCGCTGTATCTGCGCGAGCTCGGCGCGACGCCGACCGACATCGGGCTCGTGTTCGGTGTGGGGAACTTCGTCGCCGCCGCGACCTTCGTCCCGATCGGACTCGCGGCCGATCGCTGGGGACGGAGGCCGCTGCTCATCGGCGTCTGGCTGTTGTCGACGATCGGCGCCGCCGCGTTCATCCCGCTCACCGACTGGCACGGCGCGTTCGTCGGCGCGACGCTGTACTGGGTCGGCAGCGCGGCGCTGCCGCTCATGAGTGCGCATCTCGCCGCGACGACACCGCGCGCGCGGCTCTCCAGCGAGCTCGGCATCGTCTATGGCGCGTTCTTCTTCGGCACGATCCTCGCGTCACCCCTGGCGGGGGCGATCGGTGCGGCCGTGGGGCTGCGTGGCGGGATCTCGGTCGCCACGCTCGCATTCCTCGCGTCGTCGGCGCTGACGCTGCGGATCTCGCCCACCCCACCGATCGCGCACGTGCCAGGACCGCCGCTGCCCCGGTCCTTCTGGACGCTCCTCGCCATCACGCCGCTCGCCGCTCTGATCGCGACCGTCGTGACCCCGCTCTTTCCCGTCTACCTGCGCGACGTCGTGGCGGTGCCCCTCGAGCGCGTCGGCATCTACATCGGACTCATCGCCCTTGGCTCGGCACTCTCGTCGGCCCTGAACGGCCGGCTCGCGGATCGCTTCGGACCCGTGCCGGCCGTCATCGGCGCGGGCACGGTCCTGACCTTCGCCGCTGGCCTGGTCGCGCTATCGGGAAGGGCTGAAGTACCGCTCGCAGTGGGTGCGCTCCTGCTCGGCACGAACAGCGCGCTCATCCCAGTGCTCGCGGCGGCGCTCGAACGCATCCTGCCCCCCGCACGTACCGCGCTCGGGTACTCCGGATTCCAGCTCGTCTACGGGCTGGGGTTCGGCGGGGGCGGCCTGCTCTCGGGCGTGCTGTATGACGCCGACCCGCTCCTGCCGCTCCTCGTGCAGCTCGCTTTGGCGCTCCCGATCACGGTGACGATCGCGCTGATCGTGTCGCGGATCGTCGCATCACGTCGCGGAACATGATCGTCGCTGGTCCTGCGCCGCAGCACGACCACTTCTAGAATCGGCAGCCCGATGCTCGTCGCGAAGGAAACCCCTACGACGAACCGCCATCTGTTGTCCTGGGTGGACGAGATGGCGCGGATGTGCAAGCCCGACCGCATCTATTGGTGCGACGGGTCGGACGAGGAGGCGAAGCTCCTCACCGAAGAGGCGGTCGGCGAAGGCGTGATCATCCCGCTGAACGCCGACAAGCGCCCGCGCTCCTATTACTCGCGCTCGAACCCGAACGACGTCGCGCGGACCGAGGAGCTCACCTTCGTCTGCACTCCGACGAAGGCCGAGGCGGGCCCGACGAACAACTGGATGGACCCGGAGGAAGCACGTCGCAAGCTGGCGGCGATCTACGACGGCGCCATGAAGGGCCGCACGATGTACGTCATCCCCTACCTCATGGGATCGCCGGATTCGCCTTTCGCGATGCTGGGCGTCGAGCTCACCGACTCGATCTACGTCGCGTTGAACATGCGGATCATGTCGAAGATCGGTACGGTCGCCCTCGAGCGGCTCGGCGGCTCGAACGACTTCAACCGCGGACTCCACTCCGTCGCCGACTGCGACCCCGAGCGCCGGTACGTCACGCACTTCCCGCAGGACAACACCATCTGGTCGGTCGGATCCGGCTACGGCGGCAACGCCTTGCTCGGCAAGAAGTGCCTCGCGCTCCGGATCGCGAGCTACCGCGCGAAGCACGAGGGCTGGCTCGCGGAGCACATGATGCTGCTCGAGGCCGAGAGTCCCGAGGGCGAGACGCACTTCATCGCCGGCGCGTTCCCGAGCGCGTCCGGCAAGACCAACCTCGCGATGCTCGTCCCGCCACCGGAGTTCAAGGGCTGGAAGCTTCGGACGATCGGCGACGACATCGCGTGGATGCGCGTCGGCGACGACGGCCGCCTCTACGCGGTGAACCCGGAGTTCGGATTCTTCGGCGTCGCGCCGGGGACCAACTACCTCACCAATCCGAACGCGATGCGGATGCTCGAACACGACTGCATCTTCACCAACGTCGCGCTCACACCGGACAAGGACGTCTGGTGGGAGGGCATGGAGGGACCGGGCACGGATCTCACCGATTGGCGCGGGCGCCCCTGGAAGCGCGGCTCGAAGGAGCCGGCCGCACATCCGAACAGCCGCTTCACCGCACCGATGGACAACAACCCGGCGCTGTCACGTTACGCGAAGGACCCGCGCGGTGTCCCGATCTCGGCGCTGCTCTTCGGTGGCCGGCGCTCGACGACGGTCCCACTCGCGGTCGAGTCCTTCAACTGGACGCACGGCGTGTATCTCGGCGCGACGGCCGGAGCGGAGACGACCGCCGCGATCACCGGCGCGGTCGGGCGGATCCGCCGCGACCCGATGGCGATGCTCGCGTTCATCGGCTACGACGCGGGCACGTACTTCGCGCACTGGCTCTCGATGTTCGGGCGGATGTCGCAACCACCGAAGATCTTCCTGGTGAATTGGTTCCGCAAGGACGGCGGCGGCAACTATCTGTGGCCCGGTTACGGCCAGAACATGCGCGTCGTGAAGTGGATCATCGAGCGCTGCGCCGGCCGCGCCGGCGCGATGGAGACGCCCATCGGCTTCACGCCCCGCGTGAGCGACCTCGACCTACGCGGTATCGACGCGAGCCCCGAAGCGATCGCGGCTGCGTTGCGCGTGGATCCGGACGAATGGACGAAGGAGCTCGAGGCACACGCGGACTGGTTCGAGAAGCTCGGCGGGACGGTGCCCGAGGCGCTGCGCCTCCAGCGCCGGCTGCTTCTCGCATCGCTGAAGGCGACGAGCTGACGGACTAGCAAGCCGTAGTCTCGGTCCGATGGGACCGTTCGATCGCTTCAACGACCGCGCCAAGCGTGTCCTCGCGCTCGCCCAGGACGAGGCGGTCCGCTTCAACCACAACTACATCGGCGCCGAGCATCTCCTGCTCGGTCTCGTACGCGAGGGCGAGGGCACGGCCGCGCGCGCCCTCGATTCGCTCGGCGTCGAGCTCTCGAAGCTACGCACCGGCGTCGAGGCGTTGCTCGGTCGCGGCAATTGGGAGAAGCCACCGAGCGAGATCGCGCTCACGCCACAGGTCAGGATGATCATCGAGCTCGCGATCGACGAGGCTCGCAAGCTCGGACACAGTCACGTCGGGACCGAGCACCTGCTGCTCGGGATCGCGCGCGAGGCGGAGAGCACGGCGAAGCTGCTGGCATCGCTGGGCGTGACGCTCGAGATGGTGCGGCAGCAGGTCATCGACCAGATGGCGCACCCTGGGACGGCACGCGCCTCGCGACCGTCAGCGCCGCCGTCGGCTGGACAGTCCGCCGGCACAGGCGGTCCATTCGACCGCTTCAGCAACAGCGCGAAGAAGGTTCTGGCGCTGGCGCAGGACGAGGCGATGCGCCTCAACCACAACTACATCGGCACCGAGCACCTGCTGCTCGGCCTCGTGCGAGAAGGCGACAGCGTCGCCGCCAAGGTCCTCAGCTCCCTCGGTGTCGAGCTCTCGAAGGTGCGCTTGGCGGTCAAGTTCATCATCGGGGCCGGCGACACGCAGGCGGCGCCGAGCGAGATCACGCTCTCTCCGCGCACGAAGAAGGTGATCGAGCTCGCGATCGACGAGGCACGGCGGATGGGTCAGGCCACCATCGGCGCCGACCACCTCTTGCTCGGTCTGGTACGCGAAGGGGAGGGCATCGCGTCGGGCGTGCTCGAGTCGCTCGGCGTCACGATGCACAAAGTGCGCGAGCAGGTATTCGCGACGCTCGGTCGCCCTGACCACGGCCCGGTCGGGCAGTCGATCAGGTCCGGGGTATTCATAGGACATGACCGCTCGACACCGGATCCATTCGATCTGCTCGACGACGCCGCGAAACGTGTGCTCGCCGTCGCGGAAGAGGAAGCGCGGCAGATGCGTCACAACTGGATCGGGACCGAGCACATCCTCATCGCTCTCCTCCGCGCGGACGGCGTGGCGCAGCGCGCGCTGCGGGAGCTCGCCATCACGCTCGAGCAGGTGCGCGCCGGCGTGTTCAAGGCCGTTCCGCCCACGGAGACAGAGGTCACGGAGATCACCGTCACGCCGCGCGTGAAGACGCTGCTCGGCAAGGCGATGATGCTCGCCGCGCCGGTGTCGGACCGTGTGAGGCCGCAGCATTTGCTCCTGGCTCTCGTGGCCGATCCCGAGGGCATCGGCTCGCAGGTGTTGACGCAGCTCGGAGCAACGGCGGAGCGAGTGCGGGAGACCGTCGACCGGCTGAGTGCCGGTTAGCGGACCTCGTAGCCGCGCATCTCGACGAGCGTCACCGCGCCGGGCTCGCCTGTCGCGCGAAGACGCAGGGTCGCCTCCGCGGGCGGGCCGCGATAGTCGCCGAGGAACCACTTGTCAACCCACACGAGCACCTGCTCGCGGGCGACGAGCGCCGTGAGCCGGATCATCCGGCCGGTCGCGGTGGCCGGTACGCTCGTCGTCGGTCCGACCGGTTTCTCGTCGAGCATGAGCACCGCGCTCTCCAGTGCCCCATCGAGCCGAACATGGAGCCGGCCGCGGGTGTCCTCGCGCAGCGTCCATTCGAAGGTCGGGCTCTCACCGCGCTCTCGACCCCTTCGGTCCGCCACGGTGACCTCGAGCTCGATGATCGCGGGCAGCGGGAGCGTTCGCGAGACCGTGACGTCAGCTCCGGGCTCGAGCGCGCGTCCCGGCTCGGTCCAGAGCATGGCGCCGTGCGGCGGTGGACCCGGCTCGGCGCGAGCGATGGTGGACGCGGGCTGGAGCGGCGGCGGACCGGACAGCGCGGAGAGGAATAGCCGCGGGACGATCAACAGGATGATGAGGATCGCGATCGCCGCGACGATGATCCCGAGCACGCTCAGGCTGCGGCCGCCCTCGATCGGCGTGAGCGACTCCGCGAGCACGCTGCCGGGATCGTTCGCGGCGCCCATGCCGTCCGCGGTCACGCGCACCGCGGTCAGGCTCGCGTCGCTCGGCAGCACCGTGGCGAGACGCGAGCGGGCGGCGTCGAGGTCGGCGCCCGCGAGACGCACGAGGAACGCGTACGTGTCGGGGGCCGCGGCGGGCTCCGGCGCGACGCTGCGGTCGGCGCGGACGAAACGCAGGTGCGTGAGGAACGCGGCCGCGCTCACCGCCGCGTCGACAGCGAAGTGCCAGATGTCGTGCCAGGCGGCCGTGGTGAAGCTGAACGCGAGGGTCGCGTTCAGCAGGCGGTAGAGCGCGGCCGAGCCGAACACGAGCGCACCGAGCACCCCACCGAGCACCACGAGATACAGGTAGCCGCGCCGCTGTACCGAACGGCGCTCGTCGTCGTCGAGGCGGAGCTGCGCCTGGCGCCAATGGAACCCCCATGCCGGCAGGCCCACGAGCAACAACGAGGCGTACGCAGCGGTCTCCGCCTCGTCGTGCGTGTTGAATCCGATGAGCTGGCTGCCGACCACACCGATCGTGCCGGCAGCACCGATCGCCGCCATCGCGAGGCCGATCGCGGCGATGAGGTACGTGTACAAACGACGGATCGTCGCTGCGCGTTCGACCTCGGTCTCGCGAGCAGCCTCGCTCTCGACGACGCGACGGTGGAAGATCCAGAGCGTGCCGAACACGATCGCCGTGATCAACGGGAAGCCCAGCTCGTGCCACATGCTGTTGAACGACTCGACGACCGGGTCGCCGAGCAGACGACGCCCGATCGATGTGCATATGAACGTCGTTGCGACCAGCACGGCGAGGGCGGCAACGAACACGACGAGATAGATCGCGAACTTTCGCACGACGCTGCGCCGCTCGACCTCCACGTCGGGGCCGCGCGCCAGCCCGCGCTGCAGCGGGATCCACGTGCCGAGCCAGAGCACGAGACCGGCGACGATCGCCGGGATCGCGCCGAGGAGCTGGAATCGCAGGAAGTCGTCGCGCGACGGCGTCGCGATGCGCACGCCGGGCGGCGCCTGCGGCGCGCCGGTGATCCCGGGGAGCGGCACGAACGCGTCGATGACGCGGCGCCAGATCCCATCGATCGTGGTCACCGTCGTGAACGAGAAGAAGATGATGCCGATGACCACGAGCGAATACAGCGCGAGCTGCCGGACCTCCGCCGCACGCCCGCGCACGGCGACGCTCAGTCGGTCCGCCCATGAGAGGCGCAGGTGATACGCGAGCACGAGCGCGGCGGTGAATGCCATCGCGCCCGCGCCGGCCGCTCGCGCCTCCCAGTTGCTCTCGAGGCCGAACTGGAACGGACCGGCGGTCGTCGATCCGAACGTCGTACCCTGCAGCACCAGGCGGAACGCGCGCTGCCCGTAGCCGAACACGAGCAGCGCGGTGACGAACACGACAAGATGGATGTACAGGCTCCGCAGCGCGGATGCGCGCTCGGATATGTCACGCCACGCCGCGGCCTGGGCGGTCCGGAAGTGGACCACCCACGCCGGAACGCCGACCAGCAGGAGCGCGATCGCCAGGCTCACCTGCTCGCGATAGAGCTCGCGCGGACGGCTCAGGTCCCCGAAGACGAATGGCAGCCCGGTGAAACCGCCGCTGGGCGCGGCGAGCGCGATCTCGGCGCCCACACGCATGAGGTTCGCGACGCCGAGCACGATCATGTGGATCGCGACGAGCGCGACGGCGTAGAAGTACGCCCGCTGCACCGCGGGCAGCGCGCGGGCCTGTGCGCTCACCTCCGCATCATGAGGGGCGCGGCAAGGCCCTCAGGAGCGCATTCGCGGTCGGCGAGATCTCCGCGCCCGCGCGCGTCATGAGATGGATCGTGCGCCTGGGTGCTGGATGCCCCTCGACGCGGAGCGACACAAGGTCGCCGCGACGCAGCTCCTCGTGGATGGCCATCTGTGGCAGGAGCGCCGCGCCCAGCCCGGCGAGGACGACGCGTTTGCACGCCTCGGTGTTGTTGAGCTCCATCAGGATGCGCGGCGCGGTGCCCGCCTCGGCGAAGTAGTGCGTCGTGATCGCGTGCAGGTACGCGGTCGGATCGCGCATGACGAGCCCCGAGCGCGCGAGCTCCTCGATGCCAACGCGTCCGCGCGCCGCGAAGGCGTGCGCGCGCCCGACGACGATGGGCACGGCCTCTTCGAACAACGGGCGTGACGCCAGCTCGGGCAGCGCGACGAGCTGGCTGACCAGAGCGATCTCGATCTCATCGGCGCGAAGCGCCTCGGCGACGGCATGTGAGCGTCCGCTGCGAACGCTGATCTCGACGTCGGGATGTGCGCGCGCGAAACGCGCGAGCGCCGTCGGCGCGATGTACAGCGCGAGATCGGTCGCGAGTCCGACCGCGAGCACGCCGCCGCGGCCTTCGCGCGCAGACTTGATCTCGGCGACGCCGCGCCGCACCGACTCGAGCGCGGCCTGCGCGCGCGGGAGAAACCGGCGGCCGGCAGCCGTCAGGCCGACGCCGCGTCGGCCGCGAACGAGCAGCTGCGCGCCGAGCTCCTTCTCGAGCCCACGCAGGCGCGCCGTGAGTGTCGGCTGCGTGAGTCCCAGCGCCGCCGCCGCGCGCGTGATGCTGCCGCGCCGCTGCGCCTCGACGAAGGCCTCGATCTGCCCCAGCTCCATGCTCAAAGTATAGAAGTCTTCTATGGGACTACATCAACGACATGGCTGTTCTATGGCCGGTGGCCGAGCGTACGATGCCTGACGAGCCCGCAGGCGAAGGGGAGACCGCTCTGACGCACCGCATCACGCTCATCCCAGGCGACGGCACGGGCCCCGAGATCGTCGATGCGACCCGCCGTGCCATCGAAGCGACCGGCGTTCAGGTCCAGTGGGACGTTCACGACATCGGCCTGCCCGCGCTACAGAAGCTCGGCGACGCGTTCCCCAAGAGCGCCCTCGACTCGATCCGGCGGAACAAGGTCGGCCTCAAGGGACCGCTCACCACGGAGCTCGGCACCGGGATGCGTTCGGTCAACGTCGCGCTGCGCAAGGAATTCGACCTCTACGCCAACCTGCGTCCGGCGAAGACCTACCCCGGCGTCCAGGCCCCGATGGGCAACATCGATCTCGTGGTGGTCCGCGAGAACATCGAGGATCTGTACGCCGGGATCGAGTTCGACCTCGGGACGCCCGAGCTCGCCCAGGTGCGCAGCGTCATCGAGAAGGCCGCGCACACGAAGATCCGCGAGGACGCTGCGATCGCGATCAAGTACATCAGCGTCATGGGGTCCACGCGGATCGTGAAGTTCGCGTTCGAGTACGCTGTCACGAACGGCCGCCGCAAGGTCACGGCCGTGCACAAGTCCAACATCATGAAGTTCGCGGACGGTCTGTTCCTTCGCATCGCTCGCGAGGTGGCGCAGCAATACCCGAGCATCGAGTTCGAGGACCGCATCGTCGACAACATGTGCATGCAGCTCGTGCAGAAGCCGGACCTCTATGACGTCCTCGTGCTGCCCAACCTCTACGGTGACATCGTGAGCGATCTCGTCGCTGGACTGGCGGGCGGGCTGGGCGTCGCGCCGGGTGCGAATA